>NZ_JAPZLD010000009.1:0-287539 GCF_030182635.1 Amycolatopsis ponsaeliensis | reverse complement strand
GTTCGGGTTCCGCACACCCGAATCCCTCATGGCACTGGCCATGCTCTCCCTGGGCGGCCACCGACCCGAACTACCAGGCCGATGACCACCCACACATCAATACGAAGAGCCCTTTAACGCCATGAAGGTGCCCCTCATGGCAAAGCGTCAGCCGACCGCCGCGGCCGCCTCCGCGATCGCCTTCGCGTCTTCTTCGCCGAAGGTGTCCTCGAGGTGCTCGGGCGAGTAATCCAGGTCGATCTGCTCCACCGGCATCCCGCGCGCCGACTCGATCGCGCCCAAGCGGCGCTGGGCCCGGTCCGCCGCGTACTGGATGATCTCCTCCGGGTCGTTGTCGAACGGCACTTCCTCGAACTGGTCCTGCACCCACTGGATCATGCTGAGCGCGTGCGGCAGCAGCTCGCCCATCCGCTGCTGGACCGCGTCCCACAGCGAGTCGTCCGCCGCGACGTGGCGGCGGCACGTGAACGTCCCCCAGGCCATGTGACGGCGCTCGTCGTCGCCGATGCGGCGGACCAGTTCCTGCATGCCCGGCAGGATGTTCTGCTGCGTGCAGATCAGCTGCCACGAGTAGTAGCCCGTCAGCGCGAGGCTGCCCTCGATCACGTGGTTGTACGTCACGCTCGCGCGGATCTGGTTGAGCGGGCTCGGATCGTCCTCCAGTGCCCGCAGCGACTGCGGTAGTTCCTCGTAGAACAGCTTGCGGTAGTGCGGGTTCTCCGCGACGAACGGGTGGAGGTCCTGCGTCAGCCCGACCGCGTCCATCCAGCGCCGGAACACTTCCGTGTGCTTGGCTTCCTCGAAGCAGAACTGCGTCAGGTACATCTCGTCGCCGAAGCGGCCGGTCGCCGACATCGCCCGCATGAACGGCTGGATGTCTTCGGTGACGGCCTCTTCGCCGGCGATGAACTGGGCGACGAGGTACGTCGTGCTTCGTTTCTGCTCGTCGTTGAGCGTGTCCCAGCCTTCGCGTTCGCGGCTGAAGTCGATGTCGGCCGGGTTCCAGAACTTCTTGTTCCCCTTGGCGAACAGGCGCAGCGGGAACGAGTCCCAGTTCAGGCCGCCCTTGCGCAGCGAGGAGAAACCGGTGCGCAGTTCCGAGAGGGTGTCGGTCATCGTGTCACTCCATTGTGGACGAATTGGCGGATGGCGGGGGCCAGTACGGCGGTGACGGAGTCGGCGGCTTCGGTCGCCGAGTGCGTGGAGAGCACCAGGTGCGACAGGGAAAGCCGCACCACGGTCTCCGCGAGCAGGGCGGCCGCCTCCGCCGACAGCCCAGGTTCGAACGCCCGGTACTGCTCGGCGGCGAGGGCGGCGGCCGCGGTGAGGATCGGCTCGCCCCTGGTCGTGAGCAGCGGCAGCAGGTCTTCGCCGGCTTCGGTGCCGAGCGCCGCCGCGACCAGGCGGTTCTCCCGCGCGTGCTCGATCGTGTAGACGACGGCGTGGTGGATGCCGGCCAGGAGCCCGTCCGCCGTCTCGAACCGCTGCCGGATCCCGTCGAGGAACTCCGACGCGGTGCGCAGCGCCACCGCCTGGGTCAGCGCCGCCTTGTTGCCGAACTCGTTGTAGACCGTCTGCCTGCTCACCCCGGCCCGCGCCGCGACGTCGGCCATCCGCAGCCCCGCGTAACCGCCTTCCGGCAGCAGGTCCGCGGCGGCCTCGAGCAAGGCTTCCCGGAGGGACGCCTTCGTCCGGTCAGTGAAGCTGGTCACACCTTCACCTTGACACAGATGTCTCTGCTGTCAAGGCGCTGTACATGATCGGTTGACGTGTAAATCTGTCGGTGGTCCCGGCTACGGTGCTGGTGTGGGCATCACGGTGGGGTTCGACCTCGACATGACACTGATCGACGCGCGGCCGGGCATGGCCGCGGCGATGAACGCGCTCGGCGCCGAATCCGGCCTGCCGCTGGACGGCGACGCGTTCGCGGCCAACCTCGGCCCGCCCCTCGACGACATCCTGCGCGGCTTCGAGGCACCCGAGGAACGCATCCCGGGTCTCGTCGACCGGTTCCGCGCGCTGTACCCGGACATGGTCGTGCCGAGCACCGTGGCCCTGCCGGGCGCGGTCGAGTCGCTGCGCGCGGTCCGCGCGGCGGGTGGGCGCACGCTCGTCGTCACCGGCAAGTACGGGCCCAACGCGCAGCTGCACGTGGACGCGCTCGGCCTGGACGTCGACGAGGTCGTCGGCGAACTGTGGTCGACGCGGAAGGCGGAGGCGCTCTTGGCGCACGACGCGCGCGTGTATGTCGGAGATCACGCCGGCGACATCCGGGGTGCGCTCGCCGCGAGCGCGATCCCGGTCGGCGTCACGACGGGCCCGTGCGACCGCGCGCTCTTGCTGAGCGAAGGCGCCGAAGTGGTGTTCGACTCGCTGACGGAGTTCCCGGACTGGTTCGAGCGGACCTTCGCGGGGAGCGCGGTGCCCTAGTCTGCTTTCTTGGCCCTGGCCTCGAAGACCAGCGCGAGCAGGCCGAGCAGCAGGCCCAGCGGGGTGACGACGCCGGCGCCGACGGACAGCCAGATCGGCAGGTTCTCCAGACCGGCGGCGAACATGATGAACACCGTCAGCACGGCGAGCATGCCGAGGGCGAACAGGCCGATGCCGATCCGCATCAGAAACGGTTTGCCGGGGGCGGCCACGGTGGCCTCCTTCGTCGCGGTCGTCATGAAGCAGAGGGTATCCGCCGGTATCGACTTCTCCCCAGGGCATGTGGCGAGATACCCTTTCAGGAGCGCGCCCTGGGTACGCCCACCGGGCGCGTTCGTCGTGAGCGGGACAGCAGAAGGATTGGTGAGGGAAGTGCCGACCGGCAAGGTCAAGTGGTACGACGTGGAGAAGGGGTTCGGCTTCGTCACGCAGGACGATGGTGGCGCCGACGTCTACATCCGCAAGGCCGCGCTGCCGCAGGGCGTCGAGGGGCTCAAGGCCGGGCAGCGGCTCGAGTTCGGCGTCGCCGACGGCCGCCGCGGTCCGCAGGCGCTCTCCGTCCGGCTGCTCGACCCACCGCCGTCCGTCGCCGAGGCGCGCCGCCGCCCCGCGGAGGAGCTGCACGGCCTGATCGAGGACATGATCAAGCTCCTCGAGCTGAAGGTGCAGCCGGACCTGCGGCGCAACCGCTACCCGGATCGCAAGCACACCAAGCAGATCGGCGAGATCATGCGCGCGGTGGCCCGGGACATCGACCCCTAGGCCTCGAGCCGGAGACCCCACACGTCGCTGGGCAGCAGGCCCGACTCACCGGTGCTGGAGTTCAGCACGGCGGTGTACTTCTGCACGTCGACCGCCGAGATGCGGTCGGCGGGCGTCGGCGGGGTGACGGTGTAGGCGTAGCGGTCCAGCGACGTGAACGGGATCGGGTCGCTCTGCTTGAACTCGCCCTGCGGGGTGACGTACTCGTAGACGATCTGCCACGGCGCGTCCGCGACCTCGCCGGGCACCGAGATCTGCACGGGCTTGCCCGGGCGGACCTTCAGCGTCTGCGTGTCACCCTTCGCGCTGCACGGCTGCGCGAGCTGCTGGGAGTAGTCGCACGACAGCACCGGCGTCGTGTTGATCGTGTGGCCGTCGGCATAGAAGGTGACCTCGGCCGGGCCGGGCGCCGAGCAGCCGGCCACCGCGAACCCACCGGCCGCAAGCAGGGCCACCACCCGGGAACGTCGCATGTGCCGGAGCCTACCGGCGGGCCGACGGGTCCCTGGGCAGGCCCTGGGCCGGGAAGCTGCCGGTCGGCTCGGGGCGCAGCGGCCGGTCGCCGCCGAGCCCCGGCACGAGCGAGCCGCCGCGGCGCACCAGGTACGTCTGGGTCGTCCCGACCGCCAGCAGGATCGTGATGACCATGAAGCCGATCCAGTACGTCGGCGGCAGCAGCAGGCCGATCGCGCCACCGAAGCACCAGGCCAGCTGCAGCACGGTCTCCGAGCGGCCGAACGCCGACGCGCGCGACTCCTCGGGCAGGTCCTCCTGGATCACGGCGTCGAGGCTGATCTTGGCCAGCGCGCTGGCCGTCGCGCCGACCAGGCCGACGATCGCGGCCGTGGCCAGGCCGGGCAGGATCGTCGCGACCAGCGCGGCCAGCACGCAGCCCGCCACACACCCGACGATCACCTGGTCCGGGCTGCCGAAGTGCAGCCGCGAGCCCAGCGCATTGCCGAGGAACCCGCCGGCGCCCGCGGCGGCGCCGATCACGCCGAGCAGCAGCAGCTGCATGAACGGCGTCTGCCCGCTGCCTTCGGTCTGGGCCTTCACCGCGAACGCGGCGAACATCATCAGGAAGCCGGTGAGCACGCGCACCGAGCCGTTGCCCCACAGCGCGACGACGATGTGGCGCCCCATCGGCTGGCGCCGCTTCTTCTCCGTCGGGTGCGCCAGCAGAGACGTCGGCACCTCGCCCTCGGTCGCCTCGACCCAGGCCGGGATCCGCATCGACTGCACGGCGGCGGCGACGCAGATCAGCGCGGTGAACCAGAGCGCGCCCGCCGCGCCGGAGATCGCGTTGATGCCGCTGGCCAGCGCGCCGAACGCGCCCGCGGCGACGAGGCCGAACGTCGTCAGCCGGGCGTTGGTCTTGGAGAGCGTGATCTCCGACGGCAGCACCCGGGGCGTCACCGCGGCCTTGAGCACGGTGAACGACTTCGAGAGCACCATCATCCCGAGCGCGGCCGGGTAGAGCAGCCAGTCGTCGAAGTGCAGCGCCATCACGACGGCCATCAGCCCCTGGCCGACCGAAGACGCGCACATCGCGAGCCGCCGGCCCCGCTGCACCTTGTCGAGCGCGGGGCCGATCACCGGCGCGACCAGCGCGAACGGCGCGATCGTGATCAGCAGGTAGAGCGCGACCTTGCCCTTGCTCTCGCCGCTGGTCGCGGCGAAGAACAGGGTGTTGGCCAGCGCGATCGCCATCGCCGCGTCGCTGGCGTAGTTCAGCATCACGGCGTAGGTCAGCGAGGTGAGGCCCGACTTTTCGGCGCCGTCGGCCTTCGTCGCGCGCTGGAAGGCGCCGACAGCCTGGCCGGTCAGCTGCCGGCTGCGCATCGCCGCGACCCGCGTGACGGTGATCTTCTTCGGCAGCTTCGGCGTGCCACCCGGGGTGTGCGGCTCTTCCCGCGGCGGCAGGGGCTCCGCCTCGGGCGGCCGCGGCTCGCCCGCGTAGCCACCGGTGTCGTAGTGCTCGTACTCACCGCTGCCGGGACGGCGTTCGCCCTGGTAAAACCCGGGCTGCTCGCGGCGGACCGGCTCGGTGCGGTTCGGGTCGTAGGGCCGGGCGCCGCGCGGCGGCGGTGACCGGTGCCCCATCGGCGCGGCGGTGGTCGGGGCCTCGTGCGGCGCGGCGTCGCCGTAGTAACCGCCACGCGCGGGTGGCGGAGGCGGCGGCGGGACGGGCCGTTCGACGCGGGTGGGCGGCGGCGCGCTCCGGTGCTCGACGCGGGTGTGCTCCGCCCGGCTGGGGGCGACGGCCTCCCGCCACGGCTTGGCCTGCGAGGTGCCCGGCTCCGGCGTCCAGCGTCGCTTCGACTTGCGGCCGCGCGGCTGCGAGCCGGAGCCGTCGGAGCGGGAGCCGAAGAGTGCCACGTCTCAATCCTGCCTTACCGGGGGTCGGTTCCGCCTGCTCATCCGTGCTTCAGTCGTTCTTCGGGACGAACCTCACCCGGAACGTGACCTGCCACTGCTTGCCGGTGAGGAGGAATTCGTCGGTGCCCGGCACGGCGGCGATACCGTTGAGCACGTCCTCGGTGCCGGTTGTGTTCAGCTGCGCGCGCAGCTGACCTGCGTCGATCATGCCGGTGACGTGTCCGGTGGCGGCGTCGACCCGCAGGATGGTGTCGGTGTGCCAAACGTTTGCGTAGACGTCGCCGCCCACGCACTCGAGTTCGTTGAGCTGGTCGCGCCCGACGTCGACGCCGCCGGTGACGGCGAAGGTCTTCGGGTCGCGGAAGGTCAGCCGGGACGAGCCGTTGCTCATGACGAGCCGTCCGTCGGCCTGGTGGCAGAGCCCCCAGCCTTCGCCGTCGTATTTGACCCGGCGCAGCTCGACGAGGGTTTTGGCGTCGCGTTCGATGGCGAAGCCGTCCTGCCAGGTGAGCTGCCACAGCGTCGGCCCGAGGACGGTGACGCCCTCGCCGAAGAGCGGCGAGGGGAGCGTGGCGGTGGTCGTGGGCGGTCCGCCGGCCGGGCCCGCGGTGAGCGTCGACTGCCCGGCGAGGCCGGTGCTTTCGTAGAGAGTGCCGCCGGCGAACTCGAAGCCTTCGGTGAAGGCGGCGGGGTCGTGCGGCAAGGTCGAGACCACCTGGACGGTCAGCTGTTCCGGGTTCGTCTCCTGGCCGGGGGCACTGGCGCAGCCGCCGAGCGCGGCGGCCACCAGCAGCGTGGTGATGATCGGCGTGCGCACATGAACAGCCTGGCACGGGCGCCGAGGATGCGTGCGGCACAATTGGCCGCATGACGCTGCTGCTGACCCTCGATGACGGTTCCGTGCAGCGCAAGCTCGCCGATGCGGTGGAGTTCGCGCGCGCGGCAGTGCTCGACGAAACGCCCGAGGAGCAGATCGGCACCCACGTGGGTGTTTCGCGTGAGGACGCGGTCACGGCGAGTCACCTGTTCGAGGCCCAGGTCCCGGGTTATCGCGGTTGGCGCTGGTGCGTGACGGTCGCCTTGGCGGGCGACGACGAGCCGGTGACGGTCAGCGAGGTCGTGCTGGTGCCCGGGCCTTCGGCCTTGATCGCCCCGGCGTGGGTGCCGTGGGAGCGCCGGGTCCGCGCGGGCGACCTCGGCGTCGGCGACATCTTCCCGACGGACGAGAACGACCCCCGCCTGGTCCCGGCGTACTTGCAGTCGGACGACCCGGCGGTGGAGGAGATCTCCCGCGACGCGGGCCTGGGGCGGGTGCACGTGCTGTCCAGGTTCGGCCGCACGGAGGCGGCCTCCCGCTGGCACGGCGGCGAGTTCGGGCCACGATCGGACATGGCCCGCAGCGCGCCAGATGTGTGCGGGACGTGCGGGTTCTTCGTGCAGTTGGCGGGCTCGTTGCGCGGAGTGTTCGGGGTGTGCAGCAACGACATCGCCCCGGCGGACGGCCACGTGGTGGACGTGGAGTACGGGTGCGGAGCGCACTCGGAGGTCGAGGTCGAGGTGACCTCGTCGGTCCCGGTGGCGGAGTTGGTCTACGACGACTCGCTGTTGGACTTCACGCCCGCTCCGGCGGAAGTGGTGGAGACGGCGGCGGCCGAGCCGGAGACGGCGATCGCGGAGGCGGACGTGTCGCCGGCGGAGGTGGAGCCGGAGTCCGCCGTCGCCGAGGCGGCTGGGGTTGTTGCGGAGCCGGCGGTTGAGCAGGGTGAGGTTGCCGAGCCGGTGGCGGCTGAGGCCGAGTCGGTGCGGGCCGATGCGGTAGGTGCAGCTGCCGAGCCGGTGGTGGCTGAGCAGAGTGCGGCGGCTGAGCCGGTGGCAGCTGAGGCCGAGCCGGCGCAGGTTGAGGCGGCCAGTGTGGTTGCCGAGCCGGTCGCGGCCGAGCGGATTGCGGCGGAGTCGGCTCTGGCCGAGCCGACGGTTGAGCAGGGTGCGGTTGCCGAGCCGGTTGCAGCCGAGGCGGAGCCGGTACAGGCTGATGTGACAGGTACTGCTGCCGAGCCGCAGACTTCCGAGGCGGAGCTGGCACAGGCCGATGCGGCCGGTGCGGTTGCTGAGCCGGTTGCGGCTGAGCCCGAGGCCGCGCAGGTTGAGGTGGCCGGTGCGGCTGCCGAGACGGTCGCGGCCGAGGGTGAAGCGACCGATGCGGCGACCGAGCGGATTGCAGCGGAGTCGGCCTCGGCCGATGTGGTTGCCGAGGCGGAGCTGGCGCGAGCCGAGGCGCCTGAGGTGACTGCTGGCGCGGAGGTGACAGCTGCCGATACCGAGGTTGCCGAGCCGGTGGATTCCGACTCGGCGCAGGTTGAGCCTGCCACGACCGAGGGCGAAGCGACCGATGCGGTGGCGACGGCCCAGGCTGAGCCGACCGATGTGGTTGCCGAGCCGCAGGCTGCGGCGGCCGAGCCGGTTGTGACCAATGCCGAGCAGACTCAGCCGGAGCAGAGCGAGGCAGCAGCCGAAGCTGCTGCGCCGGCGGCTGCTGCCGTGGCGGAGCCTGCAGTTGCCGAGCCGACTCAGGCTGAGGTGACTGGCACCGTGCCGCAGGTCGCTGATGCCGAGCAGACCGAGCGGAGCGAGGTGGCAGCCGAGGCTGCGGCTGAGCCGACTCAGGCTGAGGCGACCAACGCTGCGCCCCAGGTCGCCGATGCCGAGCAGGCGGTTGCGATCGATGGCGAGCCGGCCCAGGGCGAAGCAACTGATGCGGCCACCGAGCCGGAGTCTCCTCAGATCGCAGCTGATGTTCCGGAGCCCGCGGATGCGGAGCCCACCCAGGTTGAGGCCGCTGCGCCGGTCGAGGCTTCTGTGGCTGAGCTCGCTCAAGCCGACGCGACTGATGCGGTTGAGGCCGCGGCGGATGTTCCCGAGCCCGCCGAGGCCGAGCCCGCCGAGGCCGAGCCCACCCAGGCTGAGGTGACCGATGCGGCTGCCGATCCTGCGGCGGTGGAGGCTTCGGTCCATGAGCCCGCTCAGGCTGACGAACTGCCTGCGGCCGCTCTCACCGACAATGTGGTCACCTCGGAGCCGGTTGCCGATGAAGCAGAGGCCGGCCGCACCGATGGCGATGTCACCGGTGAGCAGCACCACTGAGCCGCACGGGGCCGATCCCTTCGGCACCGCGCGGCTCCGGGACTCCACCCTGCGCGCCTGGCAGGACTCGCCCACCCGGCTTCTCGAAGACACCAACGTCGAGCACGATCTGCGCGTTGGTGCCTATCGGGATCGGCTCTTCGTCGAACTCGCCCAGAATGCCGCCGATGCCGCCATGGCCGTCGGGCAGCCTGGGCGGGTTCGGGTGTCCCTTGTGGACCGGGAACTCAGGTTCGCCAACACCGGCGCTCCGCTCGACGCGCGCGGGGTGGCTTCCCTCGCCTCGCTGCGGGCGTCCGGGAAGACCGGGGACACCGTCGGGCGCTTTGGTGTCGGCTTTGCCGCCGTTCGCACCGTTTCCGACGCTCCCACCGTCGTCTCCACCAGCGGTGGTGTCGTCTTCTCAGCCGAGAGAACACGCGCTGCCGCGAACATCGAAGGTGACGTTCCCGTTCTGCGGCTGCCTTGGCCGGTGGCGGCCGACGTCCCCGCCGGATTCGACACCGAAGTCCGGCTGCCGCTCAGGGATGACGTCGATGGCCGGGCCCTTCTCGACCAGCTTGGCGACGACATCGGGGACCTTCTCCTCGCTCTGCCGTGGCTGGCTGAGGCCGATGTGGACGGTCGCGTTTGGACTCGAACGATAAACCAAGACGTCGTCGAAATCCGTGGTCCGCAAGGGGAAACCCGGTGGCTCACTCATCGCGGTGACGTCGTTTGGGCGGTGCCGGTCGACTCCGATGGAGTCCCGAAGCCGCTCGACGAAGATGTTCTGCACGCCCCCACCCCGACCGATGACGGGCTCTCGCTGCCCGCGCGGCTGCTCGCCACCGTGCCCGTCGAACCTTCGCGGCGTCGGGCTCTGCCTGGGGCCGAGCTGAACAAAGCACTCGAGAACGCCGCCAAGGAATACGTCCGGCTGGTGCGGCTGCTGCCGCCGGAACGGCGGTACGCGCTCGTTCCCACGCCGGGCTTTCCGAAGTCCACTGTGGATGCGAAGCTGCGCGACGAAGTGCTCGCGAACCTCAGTGTCGAGCCGTGGCTGTCCACTCAGGACGGTGGAGAAGTCGCCGGGCGGCAGGCGAAGGTCCTCGACGTCGACGTGCCCGGTCTGTCCGAACTGATCGCCGACGTCGTTCCCGGGCTGCTCAAGGGCGTAGCGCCCGCCGGTGTGCTGAAAGCCGTTGCGGTGCAGGTCATCAGCGTCGAAGAGGTGCTGGAAACGCTTACCGGCGTCGCCAGGGAACCGAGCTGGTGGCACGACGTCTACGCGGCACTCGCCAAGGCGGTCGAGTCTCACGCGCTCGCGAGTGAGCGGCTGGATGGGCTGCCCGTTCCGCTCTCCGACGGCCGGACGCTGCCCGGAGCGCGGGGGTGCCTGCTGGTCGAGGGTTCGGCCGAACTGCTCGAACTTCTGTCCGATGTGGACATTCCGGGGCTGCGGCTGGTGCACCCCGCCGCGTCGCACCCGTTGCTGGAACGCTTGGGCGCCAAGCAAGCCGACGCTCGTGAGCTGCTCAACGCCGACCAGTTGCGTGACGCCGTCGAGCGCAGTGTCGAAGACGTCCGGTCCGGATTGGACGGTACGACGCTCGCGGGCGCCGTCCTCCGGCTGATCGCCGACTGCGGGGACGACGCCCCGCGGTGGGTCGGCGCCCTCGCCTTGCCTGCCACCGACACCTGGCGACGCGCCGACGAACTCGTGCTCCCCGCGTCGCCGCTCATCGGCATCTTCGACGAAGAGGTCTTCGAAGAGGACGGCGCACTCGACGTCCTCGACGAGGACTTCGCCGAAGACTGGCCGGATGGCACGCTCAAGGCCGCCGGCATCCTCGACTCGTTCGCGGTGGTCGCCGACGACGAGCCGCACGAGCCCGACCACGACCTGCCGGACGAGGAAGCCTGGTGGGACTCGCTGCCGGAACCGCCGTCGACGCTCGTCGCGATCCGGGACCTCGACCTCGTCGCCGACGACGCCTGGCCCGCCGCGCTCAAGCTGCTGGCCGCGCGTCCCGAGACCTTGCCCGCTCTGCGCGCGCCGCGGGGGCACGCGGCCTGGTGGATCGCGCAGTACGCCGTGCTCGGCGGGCTTGCCCCGAGCGAGTGGCGCCTGCCCGGCGCCGACCTGGCCGGGCTCTACGACGAGGTTCCCGACCTCGGCCTGAGCGAGGAACTGCTCGAGACCGCCGGGGTGCGCACCGACCTGGCACTGTCCAGTGTGGACGAAGCCGAGGACGTCCTGAAGCGGCTCGCCGATCCGGATCGGACGATCTCGACCGGACTGACCACTCGCGCTTACGACGCCGTCGTCGAGTCCGGGTTCGAACCCCGGCCGCCGGAAGGGGTCCGAGCCGCCGACGGGTCCGTTGTGGACGGTGCACTGGTGCTGGACGTCCCGTGGGTGGCCGGGGCGCTGGAACCCGATCAGTACGTTGTCGCGCCCGAGGAGCCGGAGCGCCTCGCGGACCTGCTCGACCTTCCGCTCGCCAGTACCGAACAAGCCACCGTGACCAGCGAAGGCGAGTACGCGCCTTGGGCCGAGCTGCCCGCGCTGAAGCTCGTCGCCGATCAGCTCGGCATCCGCCTGCCCGAGGGTGGCGTCCTGGTGCACGACCCGCTGACCGTCTCGATCCAGGGCGCCGAGCACGACGTCCAGTGGTGGTCCGACGGCCGCCTGCACGCGGCCGACACTTCCGAAGGCCTGGCGCGCGCATTCGCTTGGGCGGCCGAGCGCTGGCCCGACCGGCACCTCATCACCGCGCTGCTCGACGACCCGTCACCGCGGACACTGCTGGCGTAAGCGTCAGGGGCTCAGAGCCGCTGCGCCGACTTCGACCCCCGCCGAGCCGCGGCCCGCTGCCAGCCGATGATCGCCAGGCCGATGAAGCCGAGCACGAACCCGGACAGCGCTGTCTGCACCCACAGCCCCGAAGTCGTGAAGAAGAGCACCACCAGCGCGACAGCCCAGATCGAAGTGCCTACGATCACCACCGGCGTCAGGTCGGTCAGCCTCTTGGGCAGCTCCGGCGTGGGCCGCAACGAGCCCGTAACCTCCGGTGGATTGCTCGGATCACTCACGAGGTGCAGGGTACTCCGCAGCAGCGACAGAATGGGCAGGCGAATGGCGGAGCAGGAGACGACCCGCACCGGGACGTCCACACTGGACCGGTTCTTCAAGATCAGCGAACGGGGTTCGACCGTGCCGCGCGAGCTGCGCGGCGGTCTGGTCACCTTCGTCACGATGGCCTACATCGTGGTGCTGAACCCGCTGATCATCGGCAGTTTCTCGGCCGACGACGCGGGCGCGCACAAGGACCTCCTCGGCGGCATCCTGCCGGTGTCGCAAGTCGCCGCGGTGACGGCGCTCGTCGCCGGCGTCATGACCATCCTGATGGGGCTCGTCGCGAACTACCCGTTCGCCATCGCGACCGGCCTCGGCATCAACAGCCTGGTCGCGGTCACCATCGCCCCGCAGATGACCTGGCCGGAAGCGATGGGCCTGGTCGTCATCGAGGGCGTCATCATCGTGGCGCTCGTGCTGACCGGGTTCCGGACCGCGGTGTTCCGGGCTGTGCCCGCGTCGCTGAAGTCGGCGATCGCGGTCGGCATCGGCGTCTTCATCTGCCTGATCGGCCTGGTCGACGCCGGGTTCGTCCGCCGGCTGCCGGACGCCGCGCACACCACCGTCCCGGTGGGCTTGGGCATCAACGGCTCGATCGCCTCCTGGCCGACCGCGGTGTTCGTCGTCGGCCTGCTGATCACCGGCATCCTGGTCGTGCGCAAGGTCAAGGGCGCGATCCTGATCGGCGTGCTGTCCTCGACCGTGCTGGCCATCGTCGTCGAGGCGATCGTCAAGGCCGGGCCGTCGCAGGGCACGAACCCGAAGGGCTGGAACCTCGGCTACCCGGCGCTGCCGGACCAGGTCGTCGGCCTGCCGAACCTCTCGCTCGTGGGTGACGTCTCGTTCGGTGCCTGGACGCGGCTGCCGATCATCACCGTCTGCCTGCTGGTGTTCACGCTGGTCCTGGCCGACTTCTTCGACGCGATGGGCACCATGACCGGCCTCGCGAAGGAGGCCGACCTGCTGCCGAAGGACGGTCAGCTGCCCAACGTCGGCAAGGCGCTGTTCGTCGAGGGCCTCGCGGGCGCGGCCGGCGGGTTCGGCTCGGCCAGCTCGAACACGGTGTTCGTCGAGTCGGCGTCCGGTATCGCCGAAGGCGCGCGGACCGGCCTGGCGAACGTCGTCACCGGCGTGCTGTTCATCGCCGCGATGTTCCTGACGCCGCTCTACCAGGTCGTGCCGGTCGAGGCGGCCGCGCCGGCGCTGGTCGTGGTCGGCGCGATGCTGATGGCGCAGGTGCGCGACATCGACTTCACCGACTACTCGATCGCGCTGCCCGCGTTCCTGACCATCGTCGTCATGCCGTTCACGTACTCGATCGCCAACGGCATCGGCGCCGGCTTCGTCAGCTACGTCGTGATCCGCGCGGCGACCGGCAAGGCCCGCCAGGTGCACCCGCTGATGTGGGTGATCGCGCTGGCGTTCGTCGCGTACTTCGCGGTCGGCCCGCTCCAGGCGGCGTTCAGCTGATCAGCCCGGCGCGTTGACCTTCATCGCGGCGTCCAGCACGCCGCGGTTGGAGTCGAACTCGGTGGGCGGCGCCTCGTAGCGGATCGTGACGAGGCTGTCGCCCGCGCCGAGCCCGATGATCGCGACCCGTTCGGGGTAGCGGCCGTCGCGGAGATAGGTGTAGTCCCATTCCGCCGCGTCCCCGATGTCACCGGCCTGCACGGGCTTGACGACCGAGCCGTCTTGGTGCGCCTTCGCGGCGATGGCTTGGAGCCCGCTCAGCGCGTCCTCTTGCGTGATCGGCACCTTGTCGGTCTCCAGGAGGAGGTGACCGCTGCGGTAGCTCGCGCGGTCGTTCTCGTGGGTCACGGTCCAGCCCGACGGGACCGGGATCTGGATCGACCAGCCGCGCCCGCCGGCGACGTCGGGGAAGTTGTAGGCCTCCAAGGTCGCCTGGTACGGCAGCGTGGTGGTCGTCGGCATCGACGGCGACGGCGGTGGTGGTGCGGCCGCCGGAGCTTCTTCGCCGCGCCAGAACTGCGCCGCCACGATCGCCAGTACCGCCGCGCCGACCACGGCCGAGCCCACCAGCTTCTTGTTCATCCGACCCCCAGGTTCTCCTTCGGGGAGGACGCGCGACCCGCCTCGCGGGTTGCGGTTGACGGAGATCACCTGAAGGGACGAAGTTTCGTAAGGTATGCTAACTATATGTCCGGCGACACGCACGAACGCTCCTTGGCGAGCCGTCTGCGTCTCGCGGTGGTCCGGCTCAACCGCCGGCTGCGGGCACAGCGCGTCGGGGACGACCTCACGTTGACGCAGGTCGCCGCGCTGTCCACCCTGCACAAGTGCGGTGCGCTGACCCCGGGTCAGCTCGCCGCGAAGGAAGGCGTCCAGCCGCCCTCGATGACGAGGGTGATCGCCGCGCTCGAGGAGATGCAGTTCGTCGAGCGGCGCCCGCACCCGACCGATGGCCGGCAGGCCATCGTCGAGCTGACCGACAGCGGACTGGCCTACGTGCAGAAGGCCATCTCCGTGCGGGAGGCGTGGCTGGACCGGCAGTTGGCGGAACTCGGCGACGAAGAGCGCGAAGTGCTCTCGAAAGCCGCCGAAATCATAGACAGGATGGCGGGGAACTAACCACGGTGACGGCCACGGGTAGCGAAATCGAACGTTCCATCGAGACCACTGCTACCCGGGACACGGCGCCACCGCCGTCCGCCTCGCCACCATCCCAGCGCGGCAGCATGTTCGCGTCGCTGCGGGTCCGCAACTACCGGCTGTTCTTCACCGGCCAGGTCATCTCGAACATCGGCACCTGGATGCAGCGCATCGCCCAGGACTGGCTGGTGTTCACCCTCAGCGGCAACAACCCGATCGCCCTCGGCATCGCGGTGGCGCTGCAGTTCGCGCCGACCCTGTTCCTTTCGCTGTGGGCCGGGGTTCTCGCCGACCGCGTCGACAAGCGGCGGCTGCTGACCTGGATCCAGGCCGCGGCGTGTTCGCAGGCCGTGGTGCTCGGCGTCCTCGACATCACCGGGCTCGTCGCGCTGTGGCAGGTCTACGTCCTGTGCTTCACGCTCGGCATCACGGCGTCGCTCGAAGTGCCGACGCGGCAGTCGTTCGTCGCCGAAATGGTCGGCCGGGACCAGATCGCGAACGCCGTCGCGCTGAACTCGTCGATCTTCAACATGGCGCGGATCGTCGGGCCGGCGATCGCCGGGTTCGCGATCACCTGGATCGGCACCGGCTGGCTGTTCATCGCGAACGCGGTCAGCACGGTCGCGGTGATCACCGGGCTGGTCCTGATGAACCCGGACAAGCTGTTCCGCGTCGCGGCGGTCCCGCGCGAGAAGGGGCAGCTGGCCGAGGGCCTGCGCTACGTCCGGCGGCGCTCGGACCTGATGACGGTGATGGTGCTGGTGCTGTTCGTCAGCACGTTCGGCATCACGTACTTCAGCTCCCTCCCGATCGTCGCGGCGAACGTGTTCCACACCGCGGCCGACGGCTACGGGCTCCTGTCGACGCTGGTCGCGGTGGGCACGTTCACCGGCGCGATCATGTCGGCCCGCCGCGGCACGAAGGGCCGGCCACGGGTGCGGCTGATGCTGGTGTCGGCGTTCTTCCTCGGCGTGTTCGAGCTGATCACGGCGTTCATGCCGACGTACCTCACGTTCGGCCTCGGCCTGATCCCGCTCGGCTTCGCCACGATGACGTTCCTCAACACGGCGAACGCGCTGGTCCAGACCTCGGTCAGCCCCGAGATGCGCGGCCGCGTGATGGGGCTGTACGTGCTGGTGCTCATCGGCGGCAACCCGATCGGCGGGCCGATGGTGGGGTGGATGGCACAGGCGTTCGGCGGGCGGTCTCCGTTCTACATCGGCGGGGCGGTTTCGGCGTTGGCCGCGGTGGTGTGCGCGATCGTGCTGATTCGGCGGGGTGGGGTTTCGTGGCCGGTTCAGCGGGGGTTCGGGCTCCGGGTGCTCAAGCGGGCGAAGGTCTAGCGGCTGTCTTGGCTGCTCGGAGCGGGAGGCTGTAGAGTGACCTCGCACCCGCCATTAGGCGGGCGAAGTGGACCCGGCAGCCTTCCGGACGGTGGGCGGGCCGGGTTTCGCGTTTCCGGCATCAGACGGTCTTGATGTCCGCGACGAAGTCCTTCGCTCGTGCTTTCCACGGGCCTCCTCGTTGCCAGCACCAGGCCAGTGCGTCGGGGATCGCGAGCAATGGCTCTTCGTGTGCGCGGTGGTGGCGGTATTCCAGTGCCTCGCAGCCGTGTAGCCGGGTCGACCGGTAAAGGATCCGCCGGTCGAGTTCGAGCACGGATTCGTCCGTCTCGATGACGAGCATTCGCGCGCCGGTGGCCGAGAGGTCGGCGATCAGACCGTTGAGACAGGCCTCGCGCTGCCGCCTGCGGTCGTGTGCCGAAGCGTCCTAGATCGTGACCGCCGGATGCAATTCCGCGATGACGTCGAGGATTTGCTTGCGCCGGTTGTCGCTCTCGTGGGTGAAGTGCAACCGTCGCTGCCTGGGCAGTATCAAGCTGCGGATGGCCTCCGCCCGGCGTGACGAAACGTGATCGAGGGAGCCCGTTCTGTAGCTGCGACGGAGCATCACTCGAACGAGTGAGATCCGGGTCTCGCTGTCGAGCCTCTTGTTTGAGAGGTGAGGTTAGGCTAACCTCATACATGTCCGCTTCGTGGTGGGAGCGGCAGTCAGTTCGGGAACGGACGGAGCCCCGGCCCTGGGAACCCCAGGCCGGGGCTTCGTTCATTCCCGGCCGTGGTCATTCACGGCAGTGTCGGGCTGAGCGCACCGCTCGTCAAGGGACTCTCACCCGGTGGCGTCGGCAGGCGCGTCAGCGGGAGGCCGAAGTAGACCCGGTACGCCATCCGGATCGCGGCCTCCGTCGGCAGCACGACCTCGTGCCGGACACCGTCGACCGTCTCGATCAGACGGTCGCCCGACAGCGTCACCCGGCCCTGGGATGTCGGGCGGGAGCACGTCAGCGACTTCGTGAAATGGGACTCCGGGGACGTCGCCTGCCACCACGCCATCGGGACGAAGTCCGCGAGGGGCCGCGGGCGGCGCTCCAGGCGGTACTGCGGCTTGCCGTCCAGCAGGACGTCGATGTCGCCGTGGGGTCCGTCCAGCAGCAGGAACTCGCCGTCCGGGTCGGCCTGGGCGTCCACGCCGGACAGTCGCAGCGGGTGCCGGGAAAACCGGCCGAAGCCGACGTCGACCAGCCATGGCTCGTCCAGGGAAACGATGATCGCCGCGTGGTCCAGGGGCGGGCCGAGCGTGCCGTCCGGGCGGAAGACCTGGGCCGCGTGCAGCGAAACCGTGTACCCGAGTTCGCGCAGCAGGGCCGCGAAGAGCCCGTTGAGCTCGTAGCAGAAACCGCCGCGCCGGCGCCGCACGATCTTGTCGGTCAACGCCGCTTCGGTCAGCTCGACCGGCTCGCCGAGGTGGATGCTCAGGTTCTCGAACGGGACCACGGCCAGGTGGCGTTCCTGCAGGTGGCGCAGGGTCCCCAGGTCGGCGGCCGCGGGCCGGTCTACCCCCAGTCGCGCCAGATACGCGTCAACGTCCATGGCTCAACTCTCACACCTCGACCGCACTCGAGGTCAAGCGATTTCACCCGTCGACGAAAAACGGGGCCCTCCCGTGCAGGAGGACCCCGTTGGTGCCGGAAGAGCTCAGCCGAGCAGCAGGCCGTTGCCGCCGGCGACGGCGTTGTCGAAGCGCTTGCTGATCTCGGCCCAGTTGTAGATGTTCCACAGGGCCTCGACGTACTTCGGCTTCACGTTCTTGTAGTCCAGGTAGAACGCGTGCTCCCAGACGTCGACCAGCAGGATCGGCACGGTCGGCAGGACCAGGTTGTTGTGGTGGTCGCGCAGCTGCTGGGTGATCAGCGTCTTGCCGATCGGGTCCCAGGAGAGCGCGGCCCAGCCGTTGCCCTGGATCGTCGTCGCGACGGCGGTGAACTGCGCCTTGAACTTGTCGAAGGAGCCGAACGCCTCGTCGATCGCGGCCGCGAGCTCGCCGGTCGGCTTGTCGCCGCCTTCGGGCGACAAGATCTTCCACCAGACGACGTGGTTCGCGTGGCCGGCGAGGTGGAAGGCCAGCGTGGTCTGCAGGCCGACGATGTCACCGAAGTTGCCGGCGTCGCGGGCTTCCGCGATCTTGTCGAGCGTGTCGTTCGCGCCCTTGACGTAGGTCGCGTGGTGCTTGCTGTGGTGCAGCTCGTTGATCTCGCCCGAGATGTGCGGCGCGAGCGCGCTGTAGTCGTAGTCGAGATCGGGGAGCTCGTAGCGGGCCATTGGCCCTCCTTCTGTCTTCGACACAAGTTTCCTGTACCGAACCTAGTAGCACACGCTCCTTCGCGGCGAGCGGGGGCGCGTGGTCGTCACTGCGTGGGACGACGGGCTCGTCAGTGGCGTACCCGAGGGTCCGCCACTCGAAACCGAGCCTGCTACCTGGACCTAAGTAGAGGTCAACGAGCTGTGACGACGATCATTCAGGCGCGGTACTCGTCGAGCCTCGAAGCCAGCTCCTCGAACACGGCGACGTTGCACTCGAACGCCACCAGTGTCTCGTCGATCACCCGCGCGCGCTCGGCCTCGTCCCACGGCGCGTTGTCCAGCTTCGCGCGGTACAGGTCGCGGAAGCGGGGCGCACTGCCGATGCCCTCGAAGTGGTAGAAGAGCGTGCCCGCCTCGGCGACGTCGTACTTCTTCTCCAGCAGCCGCCGGATCGCCTGGCCGCCCGCGATGTCGCCCAGGTAGCGCGTGTAGTGGTGCGCCACGTACCCGCCCGCCCACGAAGACGCTTCGCCGACTCGCGCGACGTACGCCCGCGTCGACTCCAGCGGGGAGATCGTCGAGCGCCAGTCCGGGCCGGCCAGGTGCGCGAGGTCGCGCTCGAGGTGGGGCAGCCGGCGCAGCTCGTCGAACACGAACTCGCCCCCGACCGGGTGGCCGGCCATGCGGTCGCTCGCCGCCTCGATCGCGCCGTAGATGAAGTAGTACTGGATCGCGAGCTGGGTGTAGCCCTCCTGCGTCAGCTCGCCGCCGAGCAGGGCGCGCATGTACGTCGAGTAGTTGGCCTTCTCGTGCACCTGGAGAGTCGACGCGCGCAGGGTCGCCGAGAAGGGGCGGGCATCCGTGGTCACCGACATGGGCAGGCCTCCCGGCGATCGATCTGACACGCTGTCAGAAAGATCGTAGGGCATTTCTCCGGGTTAGGCTACCCTAAATCGCGGCTCCGACCGCTCGCAGCACGAATCGCACCGCCGCTTCGACGACGTCGCCGAGCTGCTCGGGGGGCCCGTCGACCAGCGTCCGGTTGCCCAGCGCCGCGGTGATCATCGGGATCAGGACGTCCGGGTCCTCGGCCGGCCAGCGCCCCAGGTCGACACCGCCGGCCAGGATCGCGCGCAGCCGGTCGGTGATCGGGTCGGCGTGCGCGCTGATCCGCCGGTACGCCGCGGGAGCCAGCGCCGACGCGAGCGCCGTGCCCGGCGGCATGTGGTACTCGGCCAGCACGCGCAGCTGCAGCCGGACGAACGTGGCGAGCTGGTCCACCGGGTCGGCGTGGGCCTCGACGGCTTCGGTCAGCCGCGTGACGTACCGCGCCGCCTCGTCCTCGACGAACGCGACGAGCAGGCTTTCCTTGTCGGGGAAGTGGTTGTACAGCGCGGTCCGGCCCACGCCGGCGGCCGAGGCGACCCCGGCGAGCGTGATCGCGTCGAAGCCGCGTTCGTACAGCTGGGCGCGCAGGACTTCGAAGACCCGCGTCCGCACCTCACGCCGGTGCGCTTCGAGCGACTCACCGAGAATCTTCGGCATCGACCCAGGCTAGCGCTCAGTCGTCCAGCTGCCAGGTGTGCACCGGCTCACCGGCCTCCGAGAGCTCCAGGTAGCGCCCGAGCATCCGGGTCAGCGCCGCCTCGCGGTCGAGCCCGCTTTCCTGCGCGCGCAGGACGTAGTCGCGCTGCCAGGTCGCCCCGGTCCGGCGGGCGAGGCAACGGCGCTCGATGATCCCGAGGTAGCGCTCGCGGGCTTCGTCGGAGACGTCGGAGCGGCGCAGCCCCTCGTGGGCGAGCGGGAGCAGCACGCGCAGCGCCAGCTCGTCCGGCGGGATCCAGCCGATGCCCGGCCAGTACAGCTGCGCCTCGAAGCCGCGGCGCGCGCCCGCGTAGAGGTTCTCTTCCGCCGCCTGGAAGGACATCTGGCTCCACACCGGGCGTTCCGCCTCGGCGAGCGCGCGCTGGGCGCCGTAGAAGAACGCCGCGTTCGCCACGGTGTCGACGACGGTCGGCCCGGCCGGCAGCACCCGGTTCTCGATCCGCAGGTGCGGCAGTCCGTCGACGACGTCGTACACCGGGCGGTTCCAGCGCCAGATGGTGCCGTTGTGCATGCGCAGCTCGGTGAGCTTGGGCGCCTGGCCCGCGTCGAGCGCCTCGATCGGGTCTTCGACGTCGGTTTCCGGGAGCAGGCCGGGGAAGTAGCGGACGTTCTCCTCGAACAGGTCGAAGATCGACGTGATCCAGCGCTCGCCGAACCACACGCGCGGCCGCACGCCCTGGTTCTTCAGCTCTTCCGGGCGGGTGTCGGTCGCCTGCAGGAACAGCGGGATGCGCGTCTCCTGCCAGAGTGCCTTGCCCAGCAGGAACGGCGAATTCGTGGCGAGCGCGATCTGCAGCCCGGCCAGGCACTGGGCCGCGTTCCAGTGCGCGGCGAACTCCTCCGGCGCCACCTGCAAGTGCAGCTGCACGCTCGTGCACGCGGCTTCCGGAAGAATGGATTCCGCATAGCTGCGAAGGCGTTCCGGTTGCTGGCCCGGCAGCGGCGCGCCTTCCATCGCCAGCACGGTCCGTTCGCCGCGCGCCGCGAAGATCTGGTCGTTCAGCGTGACGTACCGGGATTTGTTGGTGAGCCACTTCTGGTCGAAGTGCTCGTGCTTCAACGTCGGCAGGATGCCGATCATGGCCAGCGACGACCCGGTGTCGCGGGCCTTCGACGCCGCGGTCGCGAGGTACGCGCGGAGGTCGTCTTCGAGCTGGAGGGCCGAATCGCCGGCCAGCGGCCGCGGCGGCACGTTCAGCTCGATGTTGTGCTGACCCAGCTCGGTGGTGAACGACGGGTCGTCCAGTGCTTCGAGCACGGCGGTGTTCGTCATCGACGGGCGCAGCTCGCGGTCGACCAGGTTCAGCTCGACCTCGAGGCCGATGTTCTTGCGGGGGAACGAAAAACTGCCGTCGGTGAGCATGCGGGCCAACGTGTCGAGACAGCGCTGCACCTTGCGGCGGTACCGTCCCCGGTCGAGCGTGTTGAACGGTTGCGCCGCGAGGTCCATCCCCATGACCATCCCTGCTTTTCGTTGACGCGGAACTAGGACGTGTTTCAGGTCCTGGCGGACAACCGTTACACAGCCGATGCAACCGGGCTAGCGGCCAAACTGGTGCTCTCCGTCACGACGAGTTAACCGACAGCAAAAAGAACCCGTTTGCCGCACTCCCGGCCGGACGTTCGGACCAGTGAAGCGCCCGGCAAGCGGATGAAAGACTGGGCGGATGGGCCTGATCCACATCGACGGCCGGGACGACCCGAGGGTCGACGATTTCCGGCACCTGTCCACAGCGGACCGCCGGCCGGACCGCCCGGGCGGCAAGGGACTCGTCATCGCCGAAGGCACCGTCGTGGTGTCCCGGCTGCTGGCGTCCCGGTATCCGGTACGGGCTTTGCTGGGCGTCGAACGGCGGTTCGCCGAGCTGGCGGACGACCTCGCCGGGACGGACGTGCCGCAGTACGCGGCTTCGGCGGAGACGATGGCCGATGTCGTCGGCTTCCACCTCAACCGCGGGATCCTCGCCGTCGCGGACCGGCCGGCGCCGCTGACGGTTTCCGAAGTCGTCGCGGACGCCGGCACGATCGCCGTCCTCGAAGGCGTGGGGGACCACGAAAACCTCGGCGCGCTCTTCCGCAACGCGGCCGCGCTCGGCGTCGGCGGCGTGCTGCTCGGACCCGGTTGTTCCGACCCGCTCTACCGGCGCAGCGTGCGCGTGTCGATGGGTCACGTCCTGCGCGTGCCGTTCGGGCACCTCACGGACTGGCCGGGCGGGCTCGACGACCTCCGGGCGCGCGGGTTCGCCGTCGCCGCGTTCACGCCCCGGCCGGGCTCGGTCCCGCTGCGCGAACTGCGGGCGCACGCACCAGGGCGGGTGGCGCTGCTGTTCGGCGCGGAAGGTCCCGGGCTGACCGAAACGGCGCTGGCGGCGGCTGATCACGCGGTCCGGATACCCATGCCGGCCGGTGTCGACTCCCTCAACATCGCGACGGCCGCCGCCGTGGCCTTCTACGAACTGGCGAGGGCCGACTAAGGTTTCGGTTTCGAGGCGTAACCGGCGCGAAGGGACACCATGGAGCTGCGGATCCGCGGTGAGCGCGCGGTGCTCGCCGGACCCGGCGGGGACCAGGCGCGCGAGGTCGACCCGCACAAGCTCGCGATCGGTTCGGACCTCGCACAGGCCCTGCACGAATGGGCGCGCGTCGCGTCCGCGGTCTCCGCCGATTCCGGGGCCGAAGCGGGCGCGGTCGTCTCGCAGCGCGGCCGTCAGCTGGCCGGCCGGCTCGCCTCGGTGATGGGCACGACCGTGCGGTTCGTGGACCCGGTGACCGGCGCCGACACGGTCGTCGAACCGGCTCCGCGGGCCGAGGCGCCCGGCCACAAGTTCGTCCGGACGGTGCTCGGGCCGGCGGGCCCGCCCGGGGAGCCGACGCCGTGGCTGACCGGGCTGACCGTCTCGGCGTTCATCGCGGCCGTGGTCGTGGTGGCGATGCTGGCGCTGGCTTCGACGCTGGCCCGCGAGACCAGCGGCTGGCTGGCGCTCGCGGCGTCGGTCGTCGTGACGGCCGGGATCACGCCGTCGCTGTGGCTGATCCGCCGCACCCCGATCCTGCGCTGGGCCGCGTACGGCGCGGCGGGCGGCGTCGTGATCGCGTGGGTCGGCGTGCTGGTGATCGCCTTCTAGCGGTACCGGACGTAGGTGACGAGCGTGCCTTGGGCGCGCGTCCGGGTCTGGGAGCGGAAGGCGTAGCCGTGGTAGCCGGCGATCTGGCGGAGCAGCTCGGGGGAGACGTCGAACTGGCCGGAGAAGAAGCTGACGCTGTTCTTCCCGGTGAACTCCTTCGCCAGCCAGCCGACGCGGGCCGAGCGGGGGAAGATCCGCAGCACCCACAACAGCGGGGGCACGCCGAGCAGCGTGAGGGAGAAGCCGATCGCGAAGAGGCGTTCGTTTCCGGTGACGGCGGCCGTGATGGCGCTGCCGCCGAAGCACAGCAGGACCCACACCGCGGGGGCGAGGAAGCCGGTGAACGACATCCGGAACTTCCCCGGCGCGCGTGGCGGTGCCGACGGGCGGCGCAGCAGCAGGATCAGGTCGGTGGGATCGGCGAAGTGCGCGACGGTGGTCAGGCCTTCGCCGCCGGCGATCTCGGCGATCCGGGCCGGCGGCAGCTTCGCGTGCCGGACGCTGACCCACAGCTCGTCACGGCCTTCGAGGTGGTTGCGCAACCACTGCTCCCGGCCGGGTGCCCCGCTCACCGCGGCGGCGCGGGGCCTGGGTGTTGTCATCGACTGTCACGCTGCATGACCGATCCCTCCCTCAGCGTGACATCGTAACCTGGCGGGATGCGGCAGCTCGACGCGTTGCGGAAGTTGTGCCTGGCCCTGCCCGAAGCGACCGAGCGGCTCAGCCACGGGTCGCCGGCGTGGTTCGTGCGCGGCAAGAAGACGTTCGTCATGTTCGCCGACGACCACCACGGCGACGGCAGGCTCGCCTTCTGGTGCCCGGCGCCGCCCGGGGCGCAGGAGGAGCTGGTGCGCACCGAGCCCGGGCGCTTCTTCCGGCCGGCGTACGTCGGGCACCGCGGCTGGCTGGGCGTGCGGCTGGACGTCGACGTCGACTGGGGCGAGATCGACCGGATCGTCCGGGAGGCCTACCGCCTGGTGGCCCCGAAGACGCTCGCGGCGCTGGTCGAGTAGGACTCAGCCGCGCTGCGAGCGGACCCCGAGCAGCACGTCCTCCCAGGACGGCACGATCGGGTGGTTCTTCTTGGCCTTCGGCCGCGGCTGATCCGACGCCGTTTCCTCTTCCGGATCCGCCGGGACGCGGGGGATCTCGCGGGTGTCGTCGTCCGGGTCCGGCTCGGCGGCCGGCAGCTCGGCGTGGTCCTGTGGCGGCACCGAGTCCAGCGTCGGCTGGAACTCCGCGTCGCGGGCCGGGTCGAGGGCGCGGACCGTGCGGGGTGCGCGGTACGCGTTCGGGTCGAGCAGGACTTCGGCGTTCTCGTCGAGCGCCATCACCGTGCCGCCGTGCGCCCCGGGCGAGAACGCCCAGTGCGCGCGGTTGTCCGACCGGCCGGCCTTCCAGCGCAGCACGACGACCCAGCGGCCGTCGTCGCCCTTCCAGGAGTCCCAGGTGGCCTGCGAATAGTCGTGCCCGCGGACGCCGAAGCCGTACGCGACGACCTCGCCGAGCGTCTGCACGTCGGGGCCGTCCTCGCGGACCGGGTGGGCGCTCTGTGCGAGCTCGGCGGTCCGGGACCGCTCGAGCAGCACGGGGTAGGCGTAGCGCTCGACGCGCTGCTCCGAGATACCGGCGCCGCTCGCCACCTGCTGGACTGACTCGCCGGCGCGGATTCGCGCCTGGATCTCGCGTGGCCGCATCTGGCTCTCCAACTCGATTTCGATCTGGCCGAGGCGGGTGAGGTCACCCCGCGCCGCCGCGCGCAGTCTTTCATCGGCCGGGAGGAGGAAGCGCGTACCGCTCGCCGAGTCTTCGCACACGATGGACTTACCGTCCTCGTGTAGCCCGACTACTCGAAGCGTGCGCATTGTTCGCCTTCCCCGATGCTTCACCGTTGTGGGTGCCCACGTTAGAACGGCGCGTCGGCTTGACGTGCGAGGCGCGCCGAGTCCGTGCAGAACTGCCCACTGTTCAATTCGCGACGTCCGCATCATGGATCACCCAGGTCGGCGGCCGCCGGGTGACACGCCGGACACGGTCAGTCACGATCGAGTGGATCAAGAAGGCGGCGGAGTCCCGAGTGTGGCCGTGCGGCTTGCGGGTGCCGGCGCGCCGCTCGACGGGTGCGGTGCCCCGGCCCAACGTCTTGAATGAGTCATTCAGGACCTCCCACGCCCTGAATGACTCATTCAAGACACACCGCCGGCGGGGCTGCCTACCCGCACCTCATCGCGTGCGGCCACCCATCGGACTCGCGCCCGGCCGGCCGCTCATGACGGCGGCAGGCGGACCGTCACCGTGAGTCCGCCGCGCCGGCCGGGCTGGGCCTCCGCGTAGCCGCCGTGGGCCTGGGCGACCGACCGCACGATCGACAACCCCAGTCCCGCGTTGCGCGTGTCGCCGGTCCGCTCCGAACCGACCCGGCGGAACGGCTCGAACAACGTCGGCACGGCTTCGGGCGGCACCACCGGCCCCGAGTTCCGCACCTCGAGCGCCGGGTCGCCGCGCACCTCGACGTACACCCAGCCGCCCGAAGCGTTGTACGTGATCGCGTTGACCAGCAGGTTCGTCACCAGCCGCTCGAGCAGCACCGGGTCGCCCGCCACGACGCGGGGCCGCAGCCGCGTCTCCACCTTCACCCCCGCCGACGCCGCCTGCGCGGACGTCGACCGGATCACCGCCGCCACCACCTCGTCGAGACGGACCGGGGCGCGCGCGGTGAGCCCGCGGTCGCTGCGGGCCAGGATCAGCAGGCCCTCGATCATCCGCTCGCTGCGCTCGTTCGTGTGCAGCAGGTGCGTGCCGAGCTTCCGCAGCTCCGGCGACACCTCCGGGTCGGCCATCGCCACCTCGACCAGCGTCCGCTGCACCGCCAGGGGCGTCCGCAGCTCGTGGGACGCGTTCGCGACGAAGCGCTTCTGGCTGTCGAACGACTCGGCGAGCCGGTCGAGCATGCCGTCGAACGTGTCCGCCAGCTCCTTCAGCTCGTCGGGCGGGCCCTCCAGGTTGATCCGCCGGTCGAGCTTGCCCGCTTCGAGCCGCCGCGCCGCCGACGTGATGTCGTGCAGGGGCCGCAGCGCGCGGCCCGCCATCAGCCAGCCGAACAGCACGGCCAGCGCCGCCGTCGCCACCAGCGCGATCGCCGAGCCGACCAGCAGCGTGGACAGCGTCGAGGAGCGGTAGTCCTCCAGCGAGCCGCTGAGCAGCCGCACCGCGACGCCTTGGGAACCCCCCACCGTCCCGGCCGGGATGCCGTAGGTCAGGTCGGCCGAGCCGATCGTCGACGAGGCGACCCGGGCCGGGTCGGGCAGCGTGCTCTGCACCAGCAGGTAGTTGATGACGACGAGCACCAGCCCGGCGAGCAGGAACAGCCCGCCGTACCAGGCCGTGAGCTTCGTCCGGACGGACAGGGCGTTCACGGTGTTCACGGCGTGCCGAACCGGTAGCCGGCGCCGGGCACGGTCCCGATCACCGGCGGGTCGCCGAGCTTCCGGCGCAACGTCATCACCGCGACGCGCACCGCGTTCGTGAACGGGTCGGCGTGTTCGTCCCACGCCTTGTCCAGCAGGACCTCGGCGCTGACCACCGCGCCCTCCGCCCGCATGAGCACCTCCAGCACGGCGAACTCCTTCGGCGAGAGCAGCAGGAACCGGCCGTCGCGGGCGGCCTGGTGACGCGGCAGGTCGAGCACGACGCCGTCGCGTTCCAGCACCGGCGGCAACGCGGGCCGCGCGCGCCGCGAAAGCGCTTGCACCCGGGCGACCAGCTCGGCGAACGCGAACGGCTTCGTCAGGTAGTCGTCGGCGCCGAGGCCCAGGCCTGCGACGCGGTCGGTGACGTCGGCGGCCGCGGTCAGCATCAGGACCCGCGCCTCGCCGCCCGCCCTGACCACCGCGGCGCAGACGACGTCGCCGTGCACCTTCGGCAGGTCGCGGTCGAGGACCACGACGTCGTAGCCGTGGACGCCGACGCGTTCCAGGGCCTGCTCGCCGTCGTAACAGACGTCGACGGCCATCGAAAACCGCCGCAAGCCCTCAGCCACGGAGTCGGCCAGCAGCCGTTCGTCCTCCACCACCAGCACGCGCACCCGCCCAGTCTGCGCAGGGAGGCCATAAGGACCGCATAAGCGACGTCGCTTAGCGCGCCCGAATGCCCCGATCCGTAGACCTGGCACCCATCAGGACACGAAAGGAGCGAGCCATGCGGACACGGATCGTCGTCGCGGCGCTCGGGGCGGCCTTGCTGCTCGGGGGCTGCGGCGCGAAGGGGGACGACGGCGGCAAGGTCGCCTCGATCTCGACGCCGCCGAAGTCGGGCGGGCCCACGGCGGCCGACACCAGCGGCAAGAGCGACGAAGACAAGATGCGCGACTTCGCCAAGTGCATGCGCGAGCACGGCGTCGACATGCCCGACCCGAAACCGGCCGGCGACGGCGGCGGCATGGCGATCACCCTGGGCGGGGACGGCGCCGACGCGTCGAAGATCGAAACCGCGCAGAAGGCGTGCAAGAGCCTCATGCCCAACGGCGGCGAGATGAAGCCGCCGAGTGCCGAGGAGCTCGACAAGATGCGCAAGGACGCCAAGTGCATGCGCGAGCACGGCATCGACATGCCGGACCCCGACCCCAGCGGCAAGGGTGCGACGCGGATCGGTGGCGCGGGCGACGACCCGAAGAAGTTCGAAGCCGCCGCGAAGGCGTGCGGGCTCGGCATGAGCCGCAGTTCCGAGGGCGGGCAGTGACCATTCAAGACGCGAACGAAGTGACCCACCTCAAGGCCCGCCGTCGTGGCCGGACGCGCTGGTTCGTCGCGGGCGCCGTCCTCGTCGTGGTGCTCGGCACCAGCTCGGTGGTGATCCTGACCCGGGTGTCGAGCGCGACGCCGATCAAGGAAGCGACGCCGCCGGCGGTCGAAACCGCCGAAGTCGTCAAGACCGACCTCAGCGAGGAGGAAGAGGCCGACGGCACCCTCGGCTACGGCGACGAATCGACCGTCGCCGGCCGCAAGCCCGGCACGATCACGTCGCTGCCCGACGCCGGCGCCACGATCACCCGGTGCAAGCCTGTGTACGGCGTGGACGCGAAGCCGGTGCCGCTGTTCTACGGCACGCTGCCGTTCTACCGCGACCTCGCCGCGGGCGCGGACGACGGCGCCGACGTCAAGCAGCTGGAGGAGAACCTCAAGGCGTGCGGGTTCGGCGGCTTCGGCACGCCGGACAAGAAGTTCACCTCCGCGACGGCGGCCGCGCTGAAGAAGTGGCAGAAGTCGCTGGGGCTGGAGCAGACCGGCGCGTTCGGCCAGGGTGACGTCGTGCTCGCGGCCGGCGAGGTCCGCGTGTCGGCGGTGTCGGCCAAGCCCGGTTCGCCCGCGCAGGGCGAGGTCCTCAAGACGACCGGGACCGTCCGCTCGGTGCAGGTGAAGCTCGACGCGGCGAAGCAGGATCTCGCGCAGCAGGGTGCGAAGGCGTCCGTGACGATCAACGGGAAGACGACGGCGGGCACGATCACCGACGTCGGGAAGTCCGCCGTCGAGGGCAAGGATGCGGCGGGCCAGGACGACGGCAAGCCCAAGATCACCGTGAGCGTCCGGCTCGACGACCCCGCCGTCGCCGGCTCGCTCGACTCGGCGCCGGCGACCGTCCGCTTCACCAAGGACGTCCACTCCGGCGTGCTCGCCGTCCCGGTCGGCGCGCTGCTCGCGCTCGCCGAAGGCGGTTATGCCGTCGAGGTCGACGAAAACGGCCAGCGCCGGCTGATCGGTGTCCAAACCGGACTGTTCAGCGGGGGCAAGGTCGAGGTCACCGGCGCCGGCCTGACCGCGGGCATGCGGGTGGTGACGACGTCGTGACGCCCGTGCTGCGCGTCGACGACGTCACGCGCACCTACCCCGGCGGGGTCGCCGCGCTCGACGGAGTCTCACTTTCGCTGGAGGACGGAGAAATGGTCGCGATCGTCGGGCCGTCGGGGTCCGGCAAGTCGACCCTGCTGCACCTGATGGGGACGCTCGACCGGCCGTCGTCGGGGCGCGTCGAGCTGCACGGCCACGACGTCGCCGCGCTGCCGGACCGCAAGGTCTCCGCGCTGCGCTCGCGCTGGATCGGGTTCGTGTTCCAGCAGTTCTTCCTCGACGAAGGGATGAGTGCGGTGGACAACGTGTGCACCGGCCTGCTCTACGCCGGGGTACCGCGGCGACGGCGGCGCGAGCGGGCCCTGGTGGCGCTCGACCGCGTCAAGCTGGGGCACCGGGCGTGGCACCGGCCCGGCGAGCTGTCCGGTGGGGAACGCCAGCGCGTCGCGATCGCGCGGGCGGTCGTCAACGAGCCGTCGATCCTGCTGGCCGACGAGCCGACCGGCAACCTCGACACCGGTACCGGCGCGTCCGTGCTCGGGCTGCTCGGGGAGCTGTCCGCGGACGGCACCACGATCGTCGTGATCACCCACGACCGGGAGATCGCCGCGGGCATGCCGCGCCGGATCGAGCTGCTCGACGGCCGGCTGCGGCTCGACACCGGTCTGGTGGGTGCGCGATGACGCTGGTGACACTGCCGGAACCGGCCCGGCTCAAGCCACCGGACGTCGTCGCGCTCGGTGCGCACGGCATGCGCACGCGGCCGGTGCGCGCGGTGCTTTCCGCGCTGGGCATCGCGATCGGCGTCGCGGCGATGGTCGCGGTGCTGGCGATCCCGGCGTCCGGCGCGCAGGCCCTGCACGACCGGCTGGCCGCGCTCGGCACGAACCTGCTCACCGCCGGGCCGGGGCAGACGCTGTTCGGGGTCGACGCCGTGTTGCCGGACGACGCCGTCCCGATGGCGAAGCGGATCGGGCCGGTGGAGGCGGCCAGCGGCACCGGGAACACGTCGGCGAGTGTGCGGCGCAGCGACAAGATCGCGCCGGACGAGACGTCCGGGCTCGCCGTGTTCGCCGCCAAGCCGGACCTGCTGGGTGTGCTCGGCGGGAAGGTCCGGGTGGGAGCGTTCCTGGCGGCGGGCAACCAGGACTACCCGGTGACGGTGCTCGGCGCGCAGGCCGCGGCCCGGCTCGGCATCGACCACGTCGACCCGGCCCGGCCGCCGCAGGTGCTGATCGGGACGCAGTGGTTCACGGTGGTCGGCATCCTCGCGCCGATGCCGCTGGCCCCGGAGATCGAGCGATCGGCGCTGGTCGGCTGGGACGTCGCGAAGCGGCTGCTCGGGTTCGACGGCCATCCGTCCACTGTGTACGTCCGAGCAAAGGAGTCCCAAGTGGACAGTGTGCGCTCGGTGCTGGGCGCGACGCTGAACCCCCAGGCGCCGAACGAGGTCGAGGTCCGCCGCCCGTCGGACGCGCTGGCGGCGCAGAAGCTGACGGACACGACGTACAGCGCACTGTTCCTGGGACTCGGCGGCGTGGCGTTGCTGGTCGGCGGGGTCGGGGTGGCCAACACGATGGTGATTTCGGTGCTCGAACGGCGGCGTGAGATCGGCCTGCGCCGGGCGCTCGGGGCGACGAAGAGACAGATCCGCGGGCAGTTCCTGGCCGAGTCGGTGCTGTTGTCGGGGCTGGGTGGGCTCGCGGGGGTGCTGGCCGGGGTGCTGGTGACGGCGGGCTACGCACTCAGTCAGGGGTGGCCGGCGGTGTTGCCGTGGGCGACGCTGGCGGGCGGCGTCGGTGTGGCGGCTTTGGTGGGGGCGATCGCGGGGGCTTACCCGGCGGTGCGAGCGGCCAGGTTGGCACCGACGCAGGCGCTGGCCTGACCCGATCCGTCACTTTCCCCGTGAAAGCGGCCAGGAGCCTGCACACCAGGACATACCTCCGAGCGTGCGCAGCGCGAAGAGCGCACGCTGGAAGATTCGCACCCGCCGTCCGGCGGGTTGAATGGGGCCCCCAACCCGAGCGATAGGGGGCCGCCGTGGAGCGGGTCGAGGCGAACCGGCGTGACTTCCTCCGGTGGCTGGCGGTCGCCGGTGCGGGGCTCGCCGCCGCCGGGGTCGTGCCCGCGGTCTTCGCCCAGGAGGCCGCCGCGGCCGGTTCGGATGTCGTTGTCGTGCTCGGGGCCACCGTCGTCGACGGCACCGATGCCCAGCCCGCCCCGCACTCGGCGGTCGTGCTGGTCGGGGACCGGATCGCCTGGGTGGGGCCGGCCGCGGAACTGCCGCCCCTGAACGGAGTCCAGGTCGTCGACGGCCGGGGCCGGTACCTCGTGCCCGGGCTCTGGGACCTGCACACGCACGGCCTCGACTACGAGGCCATCTTCCCGCCGCTGTACCTGGCCAACGGCGTCACCGGGATCCGCGAGATGTGGGGCTACGCCGAGAACCGCGCGGTGCGCGACAAGATCGTCCGCGGGGAGCTGGCCGGCCCCCGGGTCGTCATGGGCAGCTCGATCATCGACGGCCCGGTGTCCCTGCTCGGACCACCCGTCACGCAGGTGGCGACGGCGGAGGAGGCACGCGCGGCCGTGCGGACCGCCGAGGCCGAAGGCGCGGACTTCGTCAAGGTGTACTCGTACCTGGGCGCGGAGGCGTTCGCCGCGATCGCCGACGAGTGCCGCCGCGCCGGGCTGCCCTTCGCCGGGCACTGGCCGTACCGGGTTTCGCAGCCGGTGGCGAGCGACGCGGGCCAGCGCAGCTTCGAGCACCTCTTCGGCGTCCCCGTCTACACGTCGGCGCGCCGGGACGAAATCCTCGCGACCCTCGCCGGGACGCCGTTCGACCCGGCGCACCCGCGGACGTTCTTCACCACGGCCCGCGAGCTGGACCGGCAGGCGACGGAGGCCTACAGCCCGTGGCGCGCCCGGGAGTTCTTCGGCAGGCTCGCGCACAACGGAACCCGGCTGACCCCGACGATGGTCGTGAACCGGGTGATGTGCTCGCCGGCGGACACGTTCGCGCACGACCCGCGGCTGAAGTACGTGCCGCGCGCGGTGCGGGACGTCTGGGTCGAGCAGCTGCGGACCCGCGCACCGGTCACACCGACCGAGATCGCGCAGCAGGAGGCCTACTTCCACGCGCAGGTCGAGCTCGCCGGCGCGGCGCACCGGGCGGGCGTCACCCTCCTCGGCGGGACGGACTGCCTGAACCCGTACGTCTTCCCGGGCTTCGGCCTGCACGACGAGCTGGACCACCTGGTCGAGGCGGGGTTGTCGCCCCACCGGGCGCTGCAGGTGGTGACCCGCGACGCGGCGGCGTTCCTCGGCCGCGCCGCGACGGCGGGCACGATCGCGCCGGGCAAGGTCGCGGACCTGGTGCTCCTCGACGCGAACCCGGTGGCCGACATCCGCGCGGTCCGCCGGATCGACACGGTGGTCGCGGCGGGGCGGGTGTTCGACCGCGCGGCGCTCGACCGGATGCTGGCCGACGTCGAGGCGGCGGCGGGCACCACGGTGAACGCCAGGTCGGTGACCGGCTTGCCGATGCACAGCTGCTGCTGACAACCCGTGAACGCCAGGTCAGTGCGGTTGCCGGTGCGCGGCTGCCGCTGAGCGCCCGGTAATCTCGGCCGGTCGGGGCCTGGCTGAGTGGGGGTAGAAGTGTCGGGTTGGTCCGGGCGGAAGCTCGCGGGGGCGCTGCTCGTGCTCGAGGTCGCCGCCGTCGTGCTGGTCCTCGTGCTCAAGCGGTTCGACGGCCTGGACCTCGAGGTTTACCTCGGCGGGGCCGAGGCGCTGGCCGGCCACGGCTCGCCGTACGACGCCTGGGTGCCGACCACGCACCAGATCCTGCTGCCGTTCACCTACACGCCGTTCGCCGCGGCCGTGTTCCTGCCCGGCACGCTGCTGCCCTTCGCCGTGACGATGAAGCTGGTCAGCATCGCCTCGATCGTCGCGACCGGTGTCGTCGCCTACCTCTACGTCGCGACGCTCAACGGTTCGCTCACCGACCCGTCGAAGGTCACCGGCCGCGCGGTGGCGGCCCTCGTCGCCATCGGTGCTCAGCTCGCCGGGGCGCTGCTCGAACCCGTGCGCTCGACGCTCGGCTTCGGCCAGATCAACGCCCTGCTCATGGTCCTGGTCGTGCTCGACGTCCTGCTCCCCGGCGACCGCAAGCGGACGAAGGGCCTGCTCATCGGCGTGGCCGCGGCGATCAAGCTGACGCCGGCCGTCTTCGTCGTCTACTTCCTGTTCCGCCGCGACTTCAAGTCGGCCGCGCGGGTGGTCGCCGGGTTCGTCGCGGCCGGGGCGCTGCTGTGGCTGGTCCGGCCGTCGGCGTCCTTCACGTACTGGACGAAGCTCGTCTTCGACGCGGGCCGCATCGGCGGCGTCGACTACGTCGGCAACCAGTCGCTGAAAGGCCTGGTGACGCGGCTCGGGTTGTCGGAAACCGCGGGGAACATCGTGTGGCTGCTGGCCGCGCTCGCCGTGATGGCCGTGGTCGCGGTGGTGATCGTCCGGGCGGGCGAGCCGGTGCTCGCGCTGACCGCGTGCGCGCTCGGCGGGCTGCTGGTGTCGCCGATTTCGTGGACCCACCACTGGACCTGGTGCGTGCCGATCCTGGTCCTGGCCGGCTACTACGGTGTCCGCGCCTGGCGGACCGACCGGGCCGTGACGTGGTGGTCGGGCGCGGTCGTGGTGGCCGGGCTGACGCTGTTCACCTGGGGCCCGATGTGGTTCGCGCCGCGCCCGGCGCCGTCGGTGGGCTGGTGGCTCGCCACCGAGTCCTACGAGCTGTTCGGCCTGGCGCTGCTGGTCCTCGCCGCGTTCGCCGCCCGTCGCCTGAACAAAGCGAAGGCCGCGCCGAGGGAGTCCCTCGACGCGGCCCTCACGGACGTCTAGCTCGGCGTTCGGTCAGCCGAGCCGCTCGACGACGTACTCGATGCTCTGCGTGAGCTTCGTGATGTCGTCCGGGTCGATGGCCGGGAACAGGCCGACGCGCAGCTGGTTGCGGCCCAGCTTGCGGTACGGCTCGGTGTCGACGATCCCGTTGGCGCGCAGCACCTTCGCCACCGCGGCGGCGTCGACCTCGTCGGCGAAGTCCACCGTGCCGACGACCTGCGAGCGCAGCTCCGGGTCCTTCACGAACGGCGTGGTGTAGCTCGTCTTCTCGGCCCACTCGTACAGCCGCGACGACGAGTCCTTCGTGCGCGCGGTCGTCCACTCGAGGCCGCCCTGGCCGTTCATCCACTCGATCTGCTCGGCGAGCAGGAAGAGCGTCGCGACGGCCGGGGTGTTGTACGTCTGGTCCTTGCGGGAGTTGTCCAGCGCGGTGGTCAGCGACAGGAACTCCGGGATCCAGCGGTCGCCGCCGCCGATCTCGCCGATGCGCTCGACCGCGGCCGGCGAGGCCAGCGCGATCCACAGGCCGCCGTCCGCGGCGAACGACTTCTGCGGCGCGAAGTAGTAGACGTCGAAGTCCTCGGCCTTGACCGGGAGCCCGCCCGCGCCGGAGGTGGCGTCGATCGCGACGAGCGCGCCGTCACTGCCCTCGGGGCGGCGGACGGGAACGGCGACACCGGTCGACGTCTCGTTGTGCGCCCAGCCGACCAGGTCCGCGCCGGCTTCGTAGGCGATGTCCGGGGCGCTGCCCGCGTCGGCCTTGACGACGATCGGGTCGGCCAGGAACGGCGCGCCCTTGGTGACACTGGCGAACTTCGAGGAGAACTCGCCGTAGGTGAAGTGCTGCGAGCGCTCGCGGACCAGGCCGAACGCGGCGGCGTCCCAGAACGCCGTGGTGCCGCCGTTGCCCAGGATCACTTCGTAGCCCTCGGGCAGGGAGAACAGTTCGGACAGCCCGGCCCGGACGCGCCCGACGAGGGACTTGACCGGCTTCTGCCGGTGCGACGTGCCGAGGTAGGTGGAGCCGGACTCCGCCAGGGCGCTCAGCTGCTCGGCGCGGACCTTCGACGGTCCGCAGCCGAAGCGGCCGTCGGCCGGCTTGAGGTCTGCGGGGATGGTCAACTCAGCGTCGGTCATGTAGCCAGTCTCTCAGGTCGGGATGCGGCTGGTGATAGCGGTTCGCCAGTGCCCGCTATGTGGGAACTGGGGTGTTCCGGGCGCTGGGACGCCCGCTTCCGACTCTAGGCGGCTCGTCCGACCGGCGGCTTTCCGTGCCGGGCCGTGGGGGTAAAAACACGGTTCCCGGACGCCCGCGCCGCCGGTAATTTCCGGCGAACGAGGTTCGTCCGGGTCCCGCTCACCACCGCTCTGGGGGTGTGAGCGGGACCCGGTGGATCAGCGCCAGCCTTCAGCGCCAGCCCTCGACGCCGCCCGGCACCGGCGCGGCCGGGTCGTACGGCGTGCGGGTGAAGACGAACGTCGCGAGGTCGAGGTGCGTGGCGACGCCGTCGGAGTCGCGGCCCACTTCGAGCGTCTCGCCCGAGTAGTAGCCGTCGAGGCCGACGTAGGTGTCGCGGCCGGTGGCGCGGAAGCGCGAGCTGCGCCCGGCGCCTTCGGCCGGGGCCAGCAGGAGCAGCCCGTCACCCTGGATGCGCAGGTGGTACGGCGTCGGGCCCCAGTGCCAGAGCCCGGTCAGGGCGAGCAGCCCGGGGTCGACGGCCGAGGGCTGCCACTCGGCCGGCAGGCGCGGCTCCCGCTCGTCGGTCGTCGTGATCAGGTCCAGGCAGAGCTGGGTGATGCCGACGCCGGACGTCGAGTTCGTGAGCACGAGCGCGCCGGTCTGCGCGACCGGGTCGACCAGCGTGACGGCGAGGAAGCCGGGCATCGAGCCGGTGTGCCCGGCGAAGCGCCGGCCCTGGTAGCGCACGAGCATCAGGCCGAGGCCGAACCCGGTCGTCCAGACGTCGGTGTCGTCGACGGTGACCATCATCCGCATCTGCTCGATGGTCTCCGGCGCGAGCACGCCGCCGCCGTGGCCGCCGAGGAACGCCGTCCAGCGGGCGAGGTCGGTGGCGGTGGACCACAGCTGCCCGGCGGGGGCCATCGCGCCGGCGTCCGGGCTCGGCTCCGGCAGGAGGACGTCGGCGAAGGGGTGCACGGCGAAGCCCTGCGCGTGGTCGCCCACCGGGTGCGGGGTGGTGCGGGTCATCCCGAGCGGGCCGAGGACCTCCTCGTCGAGCACGGAGAGCCAGCCCTTGCCGCGGTGGCGTGAGACGAGCTCGCCGAGCACGCCGTAGCCGACGTTCGAGTAGTGGAACTTCGCACCCGGCCGGTGCTTGGTCGCGCCGTCGGCGAGGCTCCCGGCGAGCGCGTCCCAGTCGGCGCCGGGAGTGCGCTCCCACCACAGGCCGGGTGACTCGGAGGTCAGGCCGGAGGTGTGCGACAGCAGCTGGGCGACGGTGGCGGCGCCGAAGGGCGTGCCCGGGACGTGCTGTTCGAGCGGGTCGTTGAGGTCGAGCAGGCCTTCGTCGCGCAGCCGCATGACGGCGGTGGCGACGAGGGTCTTGGTGATCGAGCCCAGCCGGTACTGGGTGTCGGTGCCAGGCGCCCGGTCGCCGACGCGCCCGCGGCTCCCGGACCAGACGATCTCCCCGTCGCGCACGACGGCGGCGACGAGCGAGGGAGCCCGGCAGGCCGCCTGCTCGTGGGCGATCCGGCGGAGCAGGGCGTGTTCGGTCGACTCAAGCATGGGGGCATTCTGCCGCGCCCCGGCCAGTGAGGCAGGACTCTTCGCCAGACCTCACACCCGCGGCGTGATTGAAGGGTCGACACGCGTGATTGGAGGGTCGACACGCGTGATTGGAGGGTCGACACGGCGTTGGGCCGGGCCGCCGCCGTGTCGACTGCTCAATCACGCGTGTCGGCTTCCCCGTCACGCGTGTCGACCTTCCCGACACGGGAAACCCGGTCTCAGCCGAGCAGGTTTCTTGACATCGCCGTCGTGACCGCCGCCGTGCGGTCGGAGACGCCGAGCTTGCCGAACACCCGCAGCAGGTGCGTCTTCACCGTTGCCTCGCTGATGTGCAGCGCCCGGCCGATGTCGGCGTTCGTGCCGCCCTTCGCGACCAGGCGCAGCACCTCCACCTCGCGCGCCGAAAGCGACTGCGGCTCCGGGTTGCGGACCCGGTTGACCAGCTTCCCGGCCACCGACGGCGCCAGCACCGTCTCCCCGCGCGACGCCGCGCGGATCGCGTTCGCCAGCTCCGTGCGGGACGCGTCCTTCAGCAGGTAGCCCGACGCTCCCGCCTCGACCGCGCGCAGGATGTCGGCGTCCGTCTCGTACGTCGTCAGCACCACGATCCGCCGGCCCGGCTGCTCGCGCAGGATCCGCTTCGTCGCGCCGACGCCGTCCAGCCCCGGCATCCGCAGGTCCATCAGCACGACGTCCGGCAACGCGACGCGGTCGAGCGCGACGGCTTCGTCGCCCGAGCCCGCTTCGCCGACCACCGTCAGATCGGGCTCGGCTTCTAGCATGCCGCGGAGGCCTTCGCGGACGACGGGGTGGTCGTCGACGAGCATGATGCGGATCAAGCTGGCACCTCCAGGGTGAGTTCGGTGCCGCGCGGGCCACTCCGGACGCTCAGTGTGCCACCCACCTGCTCGGCCCGGGACCGCATGCCGCGCAGGCCGAAGCCGCTGACACCGTCAGGGTCGAAGCCGGTGCCGTCGTCCCGGACGGCCAGCCGCACCGCGTCGTCCACAACGGACAGACGCACCGAGACCGACGACGCGGCCGCGTGGCGCCGGACGTTGTTCAGCGCCTCCTGCGCGCCCCGCAGCAGGACGACCTCGCCCGCCATGCCGATCGCCGGGAGCGCACCGTCCACTTCGTACTCGACCGACACGCCCGTCTCGTCGGCGAGCCGGTCGGCCTGGCGGCGGACGGCGTCCACCAGGGACCCGGACGCGAGGTCCGCGGGCGCCAGCGCGGCGACCATCGTGCGGGCCTCGGCCAGGTTCTCCCGCGCCGTGCGTGCGGCCAGCTCGACGTGCCGCCGCGCCGCCGCCGGGTCGGTGTCCAGTTCGGACTCGATGGCCTCGGCGAGCGTGACGATGCTGGTGAAGCCCTGGGCCAGCGTGTCGTGGATCTCGCGGGCGAGCCGCTCGCGCTCGGCCGCCGTACCCGCCTCGCGGGAGAGCCGGGCGACCTCGGCCTGGCTCTCCTCGAGCCGGTCGATGAGGTCCGCCCGCGCCCGGCTCTCCTCGATGACGTGCAGGATGAACTTGCCCGACAGGATCCCGAACACGACGAGGATCGCGGTCATCGGCAGCAGGATGTGCAGCGCCGGCCCCCGCAGCCCGTCCGCGGCGATCGACGACAGCGGGCTCAGCAGGATCACCAGCGTGGTGAGGACCGCGGCCGGCCGGAACTCGAGCGTCGAGAACAGCAGCGGGCACACCATGAACAGGATGAAGCTGGACGTCGCGTTGGCGAACACCGCGACCGCGACCAGCGCCACGACCACCAGGGCGAGCGCCCACCGCTGCTTCAGGTGCCCGTCGTCGCGCACCACCCGCCGTCCCCACAGCAGGTAGATCAGCGCGAGCGCGGTGAGCGCCCCGACCGCGACGACGCTGCGGACCGGATCGGTCTCGTCCAGCAGCACCAGCGTCGTCGTGGCCAGGTAGGCGACCGCGAAGAGGATCTCCCAGAGCCAGTTGAACCGGTCCCAGGCGTCCTTCACTTCGTGTCGGTCCACCGGAAGCTCAGCCGCGCCAGCAGCGCGCCCGCCACGCACCAGATCCCCAGCACCAGCGCCACCCGCGGAAGTTCCCATGAGCCAGCCATCTCCATTCCGACCGCGCCGTCCGGCAGGAACACCGACCGGAACCCCTGGCAGATCCATTTGAGCGGGAAGAACGACGCGATGTCCACCATGATCTTCGGCAGGTTCGTGATCGGCGCGACGAACACACCGGAAATGAACTGCAGCACCAAGTACAACATCTGCACCACGGCGACCGCGCCGGTGGCCGACTTCGCGAGCGAGCTGAGCGCGATGCCGAGCAGCGTGCACGAGACGATGCCGAGCGCGAACACCCACAGCAGGGTCAGCCACTTCTCCGGCTCGGTGGGCAGCTTCAGTCCGAAGAGCACCACGGCGACCGCGGCCATCAGCACGGTCTGCGCGAAGCTGGACACCGCGACCAGCACCATCTTGCCGATGAAGTAGGACGCCGAGGGCATCGGCGTGCCGTGCAGGCGTTTGAGCGCACCGGTTTCGCGGTCGGCGGAGACGCCGATGGCGATGCTGTTGAACGACGTCGAGACGATGCCGGAGCCGATCATCCCGGCCGCCAGCAGCTGCCCGGACGTGACGCCCGCCAGTGCCGTCGGACCGTCCAGGATGGACCCGAGCAGGATCATCAGGACCGCGGGCAGGGAGAAGGTGAAGACCACCTGTTCCTTGTGCCGGAAGAACTGCCGCAGCTCGGTGCCGCCGCGGGCTAGCCCCAGTGACAGCGGGCCGGGGAGGGCGAGCGTGGTCATGCCTTGTCTCCGATCAGGTCCAGGTAGATGTCCTCCAGGCTCGGCCGGGTCACGGTCAGTCCGGCGAGCTCTCTACCCCCAGCAGAGAGCTCGTTGACGAGCTTGGTCGGGTACGCGGTGCGCTCGACGTGCTCGCCGCGTTCGTCGGCCCACCGCACGGTCGCCTCGGCGGCGGCGCGGCCACCCAGGTTCTGCGGGGTGTCCTGCGCGACGATCTCGCCGCGCGCGATCACCGCGACGCGGTCGGCGAGCGCTTCGGCCTCGTCGAGGTAGTGGGTGGTCAGCAGAATCGTGGTGCCTTCGGCGGCGAGCTCGCTGATCAGCGTCCAGAAGTGCCGCCGCGCTTCGGGGTCGAAACCGGTCGTCGGCTCGTCGAGGAAGAGCAGCTCGGGCCGGCCGATGATCCCCAGTGCCACGTCGACGCGGCGCCGCTGTCCGCCGGAGAGCGACTTGACCCGCGCCTTGGCCTTCTCGGCGAGCCCGACCTTCTCGATGACTTCGTCGGGGTCGCGCGGGTCGGGGTAGTACTTGGCGAAGTGCCGCACGGTCTCGGCGACGCTCAGCTCGGCGGCGTCGTTCGCGGTCTGCAGGACGATCCCGATCCGCGACCGCCAAGCACGGCCGGCCTTGCCGGGGTCCTCGCCCAGGACGGTGACCTCGCCGGCGGTCCGCTGCCGGTGGCCTTCGAGGATCTCGACGGTCGTGGTCTTCCCGGCGCCGTTGGGCCCGAGCAGGGAAAAGACCTCGCCCCGGGCGATGTCCAGGTCGAGCCCGGCCACCGCGAGGTGACCGGGGTACTGCTTGCGCAGGCCGCGCACGCTCACTGCTGTGGTCATGGCTCAAGCTTGGTCGCTCGGAGGGGCGGGCGGGAGCGACGCTCAGCTGAATCCGGCTGTCCACCGTTCGATGGACAGAGTCGTCAGCCGCAGCCCTTGGTTTCCCGTGGAACCACGAAAACGCTGTCATACAAGCAAAAACCCGGCGGATGCATGAACAACATCCGGCCACCAGCCGCCGCGCGGGTGAATCGCACTGTTGACAAGTTGTCTAACATGACAGAATGTCTCACAAGTGGGTGACCGCCAGCGACGGTGTCCGCCTCTCCGTCACCATCGACGGCCGGGAAGACGGGCCCACGGTCGTGCTCGTGCACGGCTATCCCGACAACAGCTCGATGTGGGGCGGAGTGGCCGCCGAGCTGAGGGCGAAACACCGCGTCGTCACCTACGACGTCCGCGGGGCCGGACAGTCGGACAAGCCGGCGGGACGCGCGTCCTACCGGCTGGACCAGCTGGCCGATGACCTGCGGGCGGTCGTCGACGAAGTGAAGCCGCACGGCAAGGTCCACCTCCTCGCCCACGACTGGGGCTCGATCCAGACCTGGCACGCCGTCACCGGCGACGCCCTGCGCGGGCGGGTCGCGTCCTACACGTCGATCTCCGGCCCGAGCCTCGACCACGCCGGCGCGTGGTTCCGCGCCCAGGTCTCGCGCCCGACGCCGAAGCGGCTCAAGAACGCGCTGAGCCAGTTCCTGCACTCCTGGTACATCCTCGCGTTCCAGATCCCGCTCGTCCCGCAGCTGCTCTGGCGCACCGGCCTGCTGGGCGCGCAGATCCAGCGCATGGAGCCCGACGCCGCGAAGCCGGACAAGAGCGACGGCATCCACGGCCTCGAGCTCTACCGCGCCAACATGTTCACCCGCCTGTCCCGGCCCGCGCCGCGCGCCGCCGACGTCCCGGTGCAGGTCCTGGCCCCGACCGGCGACGCCTACGTCACCACGCCGCTGCAGACCGAGATCGCGCGCTGGGTGCCGGACCTGCGGATCCGCCCGGTCGTCGGGACGCACTGGGTCACCCGCGCGCGGCCTGCGGTGGTCGCGGGCGCCGCGGCCGAGCTGATCGAGTACGTCGAAACCGGCGCCGAGAGCCGGGCACTGAAGAAGTCGCGGGTGGGCACCGGCCGGTTCGAGCACAAGCTGGTCGTCGTCACCGGGGCCGGCAGCGGGATCGGCCGGGCCACCGCCCTCGCCTTCGCCGCCGAAGGGGCCGACGTCGTCATCACCGACATCGACCCCGCGGCCGCCGCGGAAACCCTGAAGCTCCTGGAAGACCACGGCGTCGCGGAGTACACAGTGGACTCCAGTGACGGTGTCGCCGTGCACCGCTTCGCCGAGGACGTCCGCGAGCACCACGGCGTTCCGGACATCGTGGTCAACAACGCCGGGATCGGCATGTCCGGCCCGTTCCTCGACACGTCCGTCGAAGACTGGGAACGCGTCATCGACGTCAACCTCTGGGGCGTGATCCACGGCTGCCGCGCGTTCGCGCCGATGCTCGCCGAACGCGCGGAAGGCGGCCAGATCGTCAACCTCGCGTCGGCCGCCGCCTACCTGCCGTCGAAGATCCTCACCGCCTACGCGACGACGAAGTCCGCCGTGCTGACGTTGAGCGTCTGCCTGCGCGCCGAGCTGGCCGAGCACCACATCGGCGTCACGGCGGTGTGCCCGGGCATCGTCAAGACCAACATCACCAACACGACCACGTTCGTCGGAGTGTCCGAAGAGGAGCAGCGACGGCGTCAGCAGCAGAGCTCGAAGCTCTACGCCCGGCGCGGGTTCGGCCCGGAAGGCGTCGCGAAGGACATCCTGCGGGCCGTGGAGAAGGACACCGCGATCGCACCGTCCACTCCGGAGGCCAAGGTCGCGCTGGTCCTTTCGCGACTGACGCCCGGGCTGCTGCGCCAGGCGGCGAAGCTGGACCTGACGCCGTGAGCCGGCCGCGGCGGATGTCGCCGCAGGCCCGCCGCGACGACCTGATCCGCGCCGCGCTCGACCTGTTCGGCTCGCGGGCGCCGGAGCTGGTCACGGTGGACGACATCGTCGCGCGCGCCGAGGTGTCGCGGCCGTTGTTCTACCGGTACTTCTCCAGCCTGCGCGAGCTGCAGGTGGAGGCGCTGCGCACGGTCACCGACGGGCTCATCGACGGCCTGGCCGGCCTCGAGGAGGGCCCGCCGGAGACGCGGCTGCGCGCGGCCGTCCGCGGCCTGATCGACGTCGCCGACCACTACCGCGCGGGCTACATCGCGTTGCTGCGCAGCGGTTCGGTGATCGCGACGTCCGAGACGGACGCGGCGATCGACGAGGTCCGCAACCGCGCGGTGGCCCTGATCCTGGACGCACTCGGCGTCGAAGATCCGTCGCCGCTGCTGTCCTTGACGATGCGCTGCTGGACGGCAGTTGTCGAAGGCGCCCTGCTCAGCTGGCTGCAGGAACGCACGCTCCCGCGCGACCTGCTGGACACCTGGCTGGTCGACCAGCTCACGGCCATGCTCGGCGCGACCGCCGCCCACGAGATCGCCGCAAAGCCATGAAGGGCACCCTCATGGTCATAAAAGCCATGAGGGTGCCCTTCATGGACAACGAGCGTCAGTGCTTGGTGACCAGTTCCCAGCCCTCGACGTCCTCGGGCGTGCGCGGTGCCGGGCCGACGTACTTGGCCGACGGCCGCACCAGACGTCCGGTGCGCTTCTGCTCCAGGATGTGCGCGGCCCAGCCGGCGGTGCGCGCCGAGCTGAACATCGACGGCATCATGTGCGGCGGGACCTGCGCGAAGTCCAGGATGACCGCGGCCCAGAACTCGACGTTCGTCTCGATCGGGTGGTCCGGACGGCGCTCGCGCAGCTCCTTCAGCGCCGCCTGCTCCAGCGCGGCGGCCGCCTCGTAGCGGGCCGAGCCGAGCTCCTTGCAGGTGCGGCGCAGCACCCGGGCCCGCGGGTCCTCGGCCCGGTAGACGCGGTGGCCGAAGCCCATCAGGCGTTCCTTGCGGTCGAGGATGCCCTTGACCAGGCCCGCCGGATCGCCGGTGCGCTCGACCTCTTCGATCATCGGCAGCACGCGCGCCGGGGCGCCGCCGTGCAGCGGGCCCGACATCGCGCCGATGGCGCCCGACATGGCCGCCGCGACGTCGGCGCCGGTGGACGCGATGACGCGGGCGGTGAAGGTCGACGCGTTCAGGCCGTGCTCGGCGGCCGACACCCAGTAGGCGTCCAGCGCCCGGACGTGCGCGGGGTCCGGCTCGCCGCGCCAGCGGATGAGGAACCGCTCGGTGATCGAGTGGGCCTCGTCGACGCGGGTCTGCGGCACGGCGGGCTGGCCGATGCCGCGCGCCGACTGCGCGACGTACGACAGCGCCATCACCGAGGCGCGGGCCAGCTGCTCACGGGCCTCTTCGTCGGAGATGTCGAGCAGCGGGCGGTAGCCCCAGATCGGCGCGAGCATGGCCAGCGCGGCCTGGACGTCGACCCGGACGTCGCCGGTGTGCACCGGCAGCGGGAACGGCTCGGCGGGCGGGAGGCCGTGGCCGAACCGGCCGTCCACGAGGAGGCCCCATACGTCACCGAAGGTCACCTTGCCGGCGAGGTCCTCGATGTCGACGCCGCGGTAGCGCAGCGCACCGCCGTCCCGGTCGGGTTCGGCGATCTCGGTGTGGAAGGCGACAACGCCCTCCAGACCCGGTCGGAAGCCGTCGTCGGGTTCGCCGGACGGCTGTGGCTTGGTGATCGTGGAGGTAGTCACTGTTTCGCGGAACCTTTCGGTGCGCTTTCTTCCCCGTCTTGGTGGTGGTGCTCGCGCGGACGGAATTGCGCACGGAAAGCGCGCACCATCGCACGGATGGATAGACCTTGCTCCCTCGATCGCCGGGGGGCAATCGAAAGATGCGGTGGTTTCGGTCACGATTACGAGAACGATTCAGTCACCGAGGCCGTCCGACAGGAGAATTTTCACCACGCAGTGTGACGAAGCCCAGGTTAAAGGTATGTTTCCGAACCAGGCGCGCCCGTGGTCCGGGTGATAAACCTGAGCGATGCACCTCAGTCCGCAGGAGCGCGACAAGCTGCTCGTCCACGTGGCGGCCGACGTCGCGCGGAAGCGGCTGGACCGCGGCGTCCGGCTGAACTACCCCGAGGCGGTCGCGCTGATCACCGACCACGTCCTCGAAGGGGCCCGCGACGGCCGCACGGTCAGCGAGCTCGTCGCCAGCGGCCGGACCGTGCTCTCACGGGCGCAGGTGCTCGACGGCGTCCCCGAAATGGTGGACTCCGTGCAGGTCGAGGCCACGTTCCCGGACGGCACGAAGCTCGTCACCGTGCACGACCCGATCGTCTGAGGAGGGCCGGATGCACCCCGGTGAGATCATTCCCGGCGACGAGCCGGTCGAGCTGAACCCCGGCCGCGCGCGGGTGACCCTGCTCGTGCGCAACCTCGGCGATCGGCCGGTCCAGGTCGGCTCGCACTACCACTTCGCGGCGGTGAACCCGGGCCTCGAGTTCGACCGCGACGCTGCCCGCGGTCACCGGCTCGACGTCCCGGCGGGCACGTCGGTGCGGTTCGAACCCGGCGTCGAACGGGAAGTCGATCTTGTTCCGCTCGCCGGGTCTCGTCGTGTTCCCGGCCTGCGGTCCGAATTCTCGGGATCCTTCGAGGTACTCCCTCCCGCCGAGAAGGCATAGGAGCTGTTGAAATGCCGCAGATCGACCGCGAGCGCTACGCCGAGCTGTTCGGCCCGACCACCGGCGACCGGATCCGGCTCGCCGACACCGACCTGCTGATCGAGGTCACCGAAGACCGCTCGATGGGGCCCGGCGGCTCGGGCGACGAGGTGCTCTTCGGCGGCGGCAAGGTCATCCGCGAGTCGATGGGCCAGGGGATGGCGACCCGAGCCGAGGGTGCGCCCGACCTGATCATCACCGGCGCCGTGATCCTCGACCACTGGGGTGTCATCAAGGCGGACGTCGGCGTCCGCGACGGCCGGATCGTCGGGATCGGCAAGGCGGGCAACCCGGACACGATGGACGGCGTCGACCCGGCCCTGGTCATCGGGCCGTCGACGGAGGTCCTGGCCGGCAACGGCAAGATCCTCACCGCCGGCGGCATCGACTGCCACGTCCACTTCATCTGCCCGCAGCTCGTCGACACGGCGCTGGCCGCGGGACTGACCACTTTGGTCGGTGGCGGCACCGGGCCCAGCGAGGGCACGAAGGCCACGACCGTCACGCCCGGCGCGTGGAACCTCGGCCGCATGTTGTCCGCGATGGACGGTTACCCGGTCAACGTCCTGTTGCTGGGCAAGGGGAACACCGTCCGCCACGAAGCCCTGCGCGAGCAGCTGGCGGCCGGCGCGGGTGGCTTCAAGCTGCACGAGGACTGGGGCACGACGCCGGCGGCGATCGACGCCTGCCTGACCGTGGCCGACGAGTCCGGCGTCCAGGTCGCGATCCACACCGACACGCTCAACGAGGCCGGCTTCCTGGAGTCCACTGTGGACGCCATCGGCGGCCGCTCGATCAACGCGTACCACACCGAAGGCGCCGGCGGCGGGCACGCGCCGGACATCATCGAGGTCGTCTCGCTGCCGAACATCCTGCCGTCGTCGACCAACCCGACCCGGCCGCACACGGTCAACACGCTCGACGAGCACCTCGACATGCTGGTGGTCTGCCACCACCTCAACCCGTCGGTGCCCGAAGACCTCGCGTTCGCCGAGAGCCGGATCCGGCCGTCGACGATCGCCGCCGAGGACGTGCTGCACGACCTGGGCGCCATCTCGATGATGAGCTCGGACTCGCAGGCGATGGGCCGGATCGGCGAGGTGATCATCCGGACCTGGCAGACCGCGCACGTGATGAAACGCCGTCGCGGCGCCCTGCCCGGCGACGGCGCGGCCGACAACCTGCGCGCGCGCCGCTACGTCGCCAAGTACACGATCAACCCGGCTATCGCGCACGGCATGGAGACCGAGATCGGCTCGGTCGAGGTCGGCAAGCTCGCCGACCTCGTGCTCTGGGAGCCGAAGTTCTTCGGCGTCCGGCCGCACGTCGTCCTGAAGGGCGGCTTCCCGGCGTGGGCGGCGATGGGGGACGCGAACGCGTCCATCCCGACCCCGCAGCCGGTCATGGCCCGCCCGATGTTCGGCGCGAACATCGGTGCCGCGCTGAGCCTGCACTTCGTCGCGCCGTCCGCTTTGGACAGTGGACTGCGCGAGACGTTCGGCATCACGCGCCCGCTGGTCGCGGTGGCGAACACGCGCGCGCGGACCAAGGCGGACATGGTGCTCAACGACGCCACGCCGGACGTCCGCGTCGAGCCGGACAGCTTCGCGGTGCACGTCGACGGCGAGCTGATCGAGCCGCAGCCGGTGACGGAACTGCCGATGGCCCAACGGTACTTCCTTTTCTGATGGACCTCTCGGCGCTGATCCTCGCGGACTCCCGCTTCCCCGGCGGCGGGCACGTCCACAGTGGCGGGCTGGAGGAAGTCGTCGCCCGCAAGCGGGTGACTTCCGTGCGTGACCTGCCGGGATTCCTTTCCGGACGGTTGCGGACCGCGGGTGCGCTGGCGGCCGTCTTCGCCGCCGCATCGGCACACGCGGCGGCCCGCTCTGTCGTGAGTGGACACTGGTCGCTGCTGGACGCCGAACTGGACGCGCGGACGCCGTCGCTCGCGCAACGCGAGGCCTCGCGGGCGCAGGGCCGGGGAACCGCCCGGGCCGGGCGGATCGCTTGGCCGTCTCCCGTTCTGGACGCGTTGCTGGCCGAGACTCCGCGGCCGCACCACCCGGTGATGCTGGGCGCTCTGGTCGGCGTCGCGGGCGGTTCGCCGTACGACGCCGCGATGGCCGTCGCGTACCTCGCGGTGAGCGGGCCGGCGAGCGCGGCGGTGCGGCTGCTGGGACTGGATCCCTTCGCGGTCAACGCCGTCGTGGCCCGTCTCGAACTGCGGTCGGTCGCGGAGGAAGCGGCGGCCGTGGCGGGGGACGACCCGGCGTCGCTGCCGTCGCCGGGGTCGCCCGCGTTGGATCTGTTCGCCGAGGCGCACGCCCGGCACCACCAGGAAGAGGTGCGTCTCTTTGCCAGCTGAAGGCCATGGTCACGGTCATTTCCACGAGGTCAACTTCGACCCGACGGCCGCCGAGCCCGACCACTACGACGCGGCGCCCACCGCGGGCCGCGCGTACCGGATCGGCATCGGCGGCCCGGTCGGCTCGGGCAAGACGGCGCTGACCGCGGCGCTCTGCCGCGCGCTGGGCGACGAGGTGAACCTCGCGGTCGTCACGAACGACATCTACACGACCGAGGACGCGGACTTCCTGCGGCGGGCGGGGGTGCTGGACCCGGCCCGGATCGAGGCGGTGCAGACGGGCGCGTGCCCGCACACCGCGATCCGCGACGACATCACCGCGAACCTGGACGCGGTCGAGCGGCTGGAGGAGAAGTTCCCGGCGCTGGACCTGGTGATCATCGAAAGCGGCGGCGACAACCTGACGGCGGTGTTCAGCCGCGGGCTGGCCGACAGCCAGATCTTCGTGGTGGACGTGGCGGGCGGCGACAAGGTGCCGCGCAAGGGCGGCCCCGGCGTCACGACGGCGGACCTGCTGGTGATCAACAAGATCGACATCGCGCACCTGGTCGGCGCGGACATGGACGTGATGACGTCGGACGCGCACCGGATGCGGGGGACGCTGCCGGTCATCACACAGTCCCTTGTGGACACCCCGGACGCACCGGCGGTGGCCGAGTGGGTGCGTTCGCTGCTGTGAAGGCCCACGCCCGGCTGACGGCGTGCTTCGACGGCACGCGCACGGTGCTGCGCGAGCTGCGTTCGATGGCACCGTTGACGTTGTTCCCCCGCCGGGGCCGCGGTCCGGCGGCGGTGGTGCACCTGGTCAACTCGGCGACCACGCCGTTGGGCGGGGACGACCTGCTGCTTTCCGTCCACGTCGGCCCGGGCGCGTCTCTGCGTCTTTCCGGTGTCGCGGCCACTCTCGCGCTGCCCGGTCTTCACGGCGAGGGTTCGTTGTCGACGGTTTCGGTGGTCGTCGAGGCGGGCGGCTCGCTGGAGTACCTGCCGGAGCCGACGGTGATCACGGCGCGAGCCCGGCACACGGCTGCGTTCCGCGCTTCGCTCGCTTCTGACGCCTACCTGCACACGCGGGAGGTGCTGGTGCTGGGGCGGGCCGGGGAGCGTCCGGGTTCGCTGACGACGTCGTCGCACGTCACGCGGGGTTCCACGCCGGTGCTGCGGCAGACGCTGGCGATCGGGGATTCCACTTTGGACTCGAGTTTGGCGGTGCTGGCGGGCCGCCGGGTCTTGGCGACGGACCTGGTGGTCGGTGGTCCGGACCTCTCGGCGGAGTCGGGCGAGTGGTGGTCGCGGACGCCGCTCGCCGCGGGCGGGACGCTCACGACGTCACTCGCGCCGGACGCGGTGACCGCGCTCCGTCCCTTCCAGGATTTGTGAAGACCACGCTCGCCGGAGAAGACCCCCTGCGGCTTCTCCGGCGAACCCTTTGGTAATCGAGATTTTCACAAGGTAGTCATACCGGTAGGATCTGGCAATCCCTCAGAAGGAGGAGACAACCGGTGGCTCGCACGTACGGCGGCGTCGCACCCGAGCAGCGCCGCGCTGATCGACGGGCGCGCCTGCTCACGGCCGGTCTCGAGCTCTTCACCTCGACGGGCTTCCGGCACACGAAGATCACCGACGTGTGTGCCCGCGCCGGCGTGTCGACGCGGAACTTCTACGAGGAGTTCACCGGCAAGGAGGACGTCCTCCGCACCCTGCACGACCAGATCAACAGCCTGGCGCTCGCGCACGTCACCGCCGAACTCGACAAGGTCGCCGACGCCGACGCGCTCACCCGCATCTCGACGCTGCTGGACGTCTTCATCGCGACCGTCACCGCGGATCCCCGGATGCCGCGCCTCACCTACGTCGAAGCGGTCGGCGTCAGCGCCGAACTGGAGGCGCAGCACCAGGTGTGGGTCGACCGCTGGGCGAACTTCATCGCCGCCGAGGCGAGCCGCGCCGCCGAGCACGGTGTCGTGCCGGTGCGGGACTACCGGCTGACGGCGATCGCGCTGGTCGGCGCCGGCACCGGGTTGCTGCGCGAATGGCAGGCGCACGACCCGCCGCTGCCGGTCGAAGAGGTGGGCGCGGAGTTCCGCGCGATGATGCTGGCGGCCATCATGCGGCCGGAAAAGATCTTGGAACTGCCGGGCAACCCCGGCGACCGCTCCGGCGTGGAAGAGTCAAGCCGGGCGGGGGGACGGGGGGACGCCCGGCGAACGTGAGGGCCCGGTACCCGCCGCGGACGCGGGTACCGGGCCCTTCACGGACGTTACGCCTGGCGCGGTGCCGGCAGGCCCAGCGAAACCGGGCCGGTCGTCTGGCACATGTCGTGACAGCTGTTGTCGAGCGTGCAGCACAGCGAGCAGATCGGTCCGTCCTGCTTCGCGCAGTCGGCGACGTCCGGCAGTTCGTACGGATCGCCGCAGACCGAGCAGGTGTGCGTCGCCCGCAGGTCGACGTCGGAGTCCGGGCCGGCGACCGTGTTCGGCCGGGCCAGGTAGTACTTCCCGCGAGTCGCCACGGCCAGCACCGGCACCAGCACGACGGCGATGACCAGGGCCAGCAGTGGGCTGAACGCCGCCAGGAACTGCCCGAAGGCGCCGAAGTACGCCGCGATCGACACCGTCGAAGCGACGAGCATCGAGCCGAACCCGACCGGGTTGATCTTGTGCAGGTAGGCCCGCTTGAACTCGATGTACTTCGGCGAGAGGCCCAGCGGCTTCGCGATCACCAGGTCCGCGCACACCGCGCCGATCCAGGCGATCGCGACGTTCGAGTAGAAGCCGAGGATCTTGTTCAGGAAGCCGAACGCGCCGAACTCCATCAGCGCGAGCGCGATCCCGCAGTTCACCAGCACGTACCAGACGCGGCCCGGGTGCTTGTGCAGCACGCGGGAGAAGAAGTTCGCGAACGACAGCGAGCCGGAGTACGCGTTCGTCGTGTTGATCTTGATCTGCGAGACGACGACGAACAGCGCGGCGAACGTCAGCGCCACCGGCCCGAGCGCGGGTTTCACCGCTTCGAGGTACGGCGCGATCGGCTCCAGCGCGTGCGACTTGCCGACGACGCCGAGCGCGAGGAACGCCAGCAGCGCGCCCCCGATCTGCTTCGCGGCCCCGAGGATCACCCAGCCGGGGCCGGCGGCGAGCACCGCGGCCCACCACGACCGTTTGTTCTCCGCCGTCTTCTCGGGCATGAACCGCAGGTAGTCGGCCTGTTCGCCGATCTGCCCGATCAGCGACAGCGCGACGCCCATGCCGAAGCCGAACCCGATCGCGGAGAACCCGGCGCCGGCCCCTTCGGTACCCCCGAAGTGGGTGAACTCGGCGAACTTGCCGGGCTCGCGGACCAGCACGACGACGAACGGCAGCACCAGGCCGGCGATCCAGAGCGGCTGCGTCCAGGTCTGCATCTTCGCGACCGCGCCCATGCCGTAGAGCGCGAAGGGCAGCACGATCAGCGTCGCGAGCAGGTAGCCGATCGGCAGCGGGATGCCGAGGGCCAGCTCGAAGGCCTGGCCCATGATCGAACCTTCGAGCGAGAAGAAGATGACGGTGAAGCTCGCGTAGACGAGCGACGTCAGCGTCGACCCGAAGTAGCCGAAGCCGGCTCCGCGGGTCAGCAGGTCCATGTCCACTCCGGACTTCGCGCAGGCGGCCGCGATGGGCACGCCGGTCCCGAAGATGACGACGGCCGCGGCGAGGATCGCGAGGATCCCGGACGTGAAGCCGTAGGAGAGGACGATGCTGGCCCCGATCGCGAAGTCGGCGAGGTAGGCGATGCCGCCCAGCGCCGTCGTCGCGACCACGAACGGTGACCATTTCCGGAACGAATGAGCGGCGAAGCGCAGTGAGTAGTCCTCGCGGTTTTCGTTGGCCGCGAGCGGGGCGTACCGGCGTTTCGGCGGAGCGCTTTCTTCGGCGTTCGACAGGATCTCGGTCATGCCTGCCTCCGGGGTGGTGGGGAACGGGCCGAAGGTAGGTGGGTCCTGTATCGATCCTGGTCCGGCGGGTAACGCCCGCGTTACGGCTTGCTGACTAGCGGTTACGAGAGGATGGCGCGGACGTCGTGGCGGGTGTCACCGTTCAGTGGGTTCCGCCGCAGCTCGGAAGGCCCTAACGTGCCTAGGGCCGAAGTCGACTGATGCCCCGACCGGGCGTGGAGGTTTGGCGATGATGCCGGAGATCAAGGATCAGGTGGAAGACGCCGTGGTGCGCCTGCCCGGGATGCGCGTGGCGTACGACGGGGCCGCGTTCGACGAATCCGCGCTGGCGGCCACCTGGACCGATCAGCTGCAGGGCTGGCTGAACCAGGCTGTCGCCGCCGGGATCGCCGAACCGAACGCGATGGTGCTGGCGACGGCGGACAACGAAGGCCGGCCATCGTCTCGCACGGTGCTGTGCAAGGGCCTCGACGAGCGCGGCGTGGTGTTCTACACGAACTACACGTCGGAGAAGAGCCACGACCTGACCGCGACGCGGTACGCGTCGGTGACGTTCCCCTGGTACGCGCTGCACCGCCAGGTCCACGTCCGCGGCGAGGTCGAGAAGGTCGGCGTCAAGGAGACGGCGGAGTACTGGGCCCAGCGCCCCCGCGGGTCGCAGCTGGGGGCGTGGGCGTCCCCGCAGTCCCGGGTGGTCGACGGCCGCCGGGCGCTGGACAACGCGTTGAGCGGGATCGAGCGCCGGTTCGCGGACGTCGAGCAGATCCCGGCGCCGCCGCACTGGGGTGGCTGGCGGATCCGGCCGGATTTGGTCGAGTTCTGGCAGGGGCGCGAAGACCGGATGCACGACCGGCTGCGGTTCGTCCGGAACGACGACGGGTGGACCATCGAGCGCGTCGCGCCCTGAGTCGCCCTTTGTGCACAGCCCGGCCGTGATGTGGACAACCACGTCACGGCCGCGGCTTTTCCGGCTTTTCGTCGGGCGGGCCCGATACGCTGGACAAGGGCACGCCCCCCAGGGAGGGCGGGGCTGCTCTGCGCGGTGGCCGGGCGACGGAAATCACGCGACTCCAGATAGTTAGCCGAGCTAAACTCCTCTGTTGTGACCTCCGAGCCCGAGACCTTGCCGTCCCGATCGAAGGGGATTCGCAAGGTCCTCGGCCGCATCATCGTCGACACCCGGCCACTCAAGATCCCCGCCTTCCGGCGGCTCTGGCTGTCCACTGTGGTCACCGCCGTCGGCACGCAGCTGACCGCCGTCGCCGTGCCGAAGCAGGTCTTCGACCTCACCGGGTCCTCCGCCTACGTCGGCCTCACCGGGCTCGTCGCCCTCGTCCCGCTGCTGGTCTTCGGGCTCTGGGGCGGCGCCGTCGCCGATGCCGTCGACCGGCGGAAGCTGCTCATCGTCACCAACGTCCTCGTCGCCATCACCTCCGCGCTGCTCTGGCTGCAGGCGTTCCTGAACTTCGGCTCCGTCTGGCTGGTCCTCGCCCTGCTGGCCGTCAACCAGGCCCTCTTCGCGATCAACATGCCCACGCGCGGCGCCGTCGTCGCGCGGCTCGTGCCCGGTGAGCTGCTGCCGTCGGCCAACGCCCTGAGCTCGACCATGTCGACCTTCGGTGCCGTCTTCGGGCCGCTGCTCGCCGGTGCGCTCATCCCGGTCCTCGGCCTGTCGACGCTCTACCTGATCGACGTCGTCGCCCTCACGATCACGCTGCTCGCGGTCTGGCGGCTGCCGCCGCTCCCGCCGCTCAACGGACCGTCGCGGCGTGCGGGCGTCAGCGACGTCATCGACGGCTTCAAATACCTCGCGACGAAGAAGGTGCTGCTCGCCTCGTTCGTCGCCGACATCATCGCGATGGTGTTCGGCATGCCGCGTGCGCTGATCCCGGAGATGGCCGAACGCACGTTCGGCGATCCACCCGGCGGCGGCCCCGCGCTCGGCTGGCTCTACGCCGCCCTGCCCGCCGGCGCGATGCTGATCGGCCTGTTCTCCGGCTGGCTGACGCGCATCCACCGCCAGGGCGTCGCGGTCGTCATCGCCATCTGCGCGTGGGGCGCGGCGGTGGCGGCGTTCGGGCTCGCGCACTCGCTGTGGCTCGCGGTCCTCTTCATGGCGGTGGCGGGCGCGGCTGACATGGTCAGCGCGGTCTACCGGATGGCGATCCTGCAGGTCGCGACCACCGACGAGATGCGCGGCCGGCTCCAGGGCGTGTTCACGGTGGTGGTCGCCGGCGGCCCGCGGATCGCCGACCTGGTCCACGGCTGGGGCGCGGCCGCGTTCGGCACGGCGGCCGCGGCGAGCGTCGGCGGCGTCCTCGTCATCGTGTCGGTGTGCGCGTCGATGTTCCTGCTCCCGGCGTTCTGGCGGTACCGGGCGCCTACCGCGTAGGCCGTTCGGAGTACGGTGCGGGCATGCGTACCCTCGCCGTCGTTTTGGTCGCTTTTGCCGCTTTGACCGCCTGCTCCTCGGGCGACAAACCGTCTTCGACGCCGTCGTCGTCCGCGCCCAAGCCGAGCTCGAGCGCCAACCCCGCCGCGGCGGCGTCGCTCGACCCGTGCAAGCTGCTGCCCGCGGCCGCGGTGTCGAAGGCGCTGTTCCTGGACAACCTCCAGGCGGTGGCGGGCCCGGTCCAGGACACCACGGCCAACGGTGGCAAGGCCCGCAGCTGCGAGTACCAGCTGAACGGCAAGGCCGCGGGCGCGCTCGCGGTGACCCGCTACGAAGGCCGCGAGGGCAAGCCGGCCGAGATGGTGGCCTCGATCAAGAAGGCGAAGCCGGGCGCGAAGGACGTCGCCGGCTTCCCGGACGGCGCCGTCTACTACGTCGACGAGCAGAAGACGGCCACCCTCGCCTCGGCCGAGCTGGTCTCAGGCACGCCGGTGCTGGTCAACTACACCGGCCCGGCGAAGATGACGCCGGAACAGATCGCGCCGCTGGTCAAGCAGGCCCTCGACGCCAGCTGATCACGCCCAGCCGACGAGCCGCCGCTCCGACAGCGTCCCGGCGGGCGGCAGCTGCGTGAGCGCGGGCCGCGCGATCGCGCCCGGCGTCGTCGGCGAGGTGAACCATTCGGCCTGGTCGGTCTGGTAGAGCACGCCGGCCTTGTCCGGCGCGGCGGCCACCTTGGCGATCGACGGCTCGGACCGCTCGACGAGCTTGGTCAGCTGAGGCGTTCCGCCGTCGAGGTGCAGCCGCACCAGCACGCCGTGCTCGTCCGAGCCGGTGACGGCGGACATCAGCGCCGTCGTGGCGTCGAGCGCGGTGACGAACTGGTAGGTGGCGCCCGGTTCTTCGTAGTAGGCGTAGGCGATCGCGCCCGACGAGTCGGCCAGGTAAGCCAGGCCGTCGCCGGCGTGCCGGGCGTCCCGCCAGGTCAGCACCTCGCCCCGCGGGCCGAGCCACCAGTCCTCGACGTGCTGGTCGGAGCTGCCGCTCGGCACGATGTCGGCTTCCTTGACCGGCTGCCCGAGCTGCCGGTAGCCGACGGAGTACACCGCCTTGTCGTCGTCGAAGTACAGCTTCGACCCCTCCGGGCCGAACCGCGGGTTCCGGAACCGCGAAGTCTTCTCGCTCATCGACCGCTCCGGCGCGGGCACGCTGCCGGTGCGTTCGTAGCGCCGGTCGGCGGCGTTGAGCTTGAAGACGTCGACGCCGTCGTCGGTCTCCAACGTCGCGTACTGGCCGTCGGGGGAGACGAGGTCCAGCTTCGTGGCCGGCCCGTCGAAACGGGTCAAGGAGGTGTCGTAGCCGGGCAGGGACAGGGTCGTCTTCACCGCGCCGGTGGCGGGATCGGCGAAGACGACGTCGTCGAAGCCGGTCTGTTCGGAGTGCTGCAGCAGGAGGACCCCGGAAAGATCGAGCGGTGCCGCTTCCGGCGTCGAGGCAGGGGCAGGCGGTGTGCCGCTCCCGCACGCCGTGACCAGCACCGCGACCGACCCGATCAAGGCCGCACTCCACCACTTCTTCGTCACCGCTGAGCCTCCTTCGTCGCGGCTCAGATGCGACGGAAGATCATCCGGTTCCCTCGATCAGCGGCGCAGGGCCGCCAGCTCGACCGGGCTGTGCGCCGAGAACACCGTGACCTCGTCCGGGTGGTCGCGGGCCAGTTCGTGCAGCCGCGCCAGGTTCTCCAGCCTCGGCTTGCGCAGTGTCTGGACGATGTTCTGGAACGCCGTGAGACCCGGCGGGCAGTGCGGCGCGACCGGGTCGAGCTGGCCGTGGAAGAAGTACGCGTCGCCAGCGTGCAGCAGCCAGCCGTCGCCGGTGTCGACCGCGACACCCGTGTGGCCGCGCGTGTGGCCCGTCAGCGGGACCAGCAGGATCTCCTCCGGCAGGCCCTTGAGCGACCGGACCGCCTCGAAGCCGAACCACGGCTCGCCCAGCTCGTCGTAGGTGCTCCACAGCGGGCGGTGGGCGAACTGGATCGCGCGGTAGCGGTTCTTCTCGGCCGCGTTCGACGGCGCCGTCGCGACCCGCTGCTCCTCGGACCGGACGTGCACGACGGCGTTCGGGAAGTCCGCCAGCCCGCCCGCGTGGTCGACGTCGAGGTGCGTCGCGACGATGTGCCGCACGTCGGCCGGGTCGAGGTCCAGCGCCCTGATCTGCGCGACCGCCGTCTCGGCGGCTTCGAGCCGGACGCCGACCATCGCCATGAACGGCCGGCCCAGCCACTCGCCGGGGCGGGCCACGGCCTGGCTGCCGAACCCGGTGTCGACCAGCACCAGGCTGTCGCCGGTCTCGATCAGCAGGCAGTGCGCGACCAGCTCGGCCCGCCGCAGCAGGCCGGGCTCGCCGTCGAGCAGCTTGCCGCCCGGCGGGCGCATCGATCCGCAGTTCAGGTGGTGCACCTTCATACCCTGCTCCTGCTCGTTTTTCGGGGGTCCGGGTGGCGAAGCCCCCGGCCCGGGGCGAGGCCCCGGTTGGCACTGGAGCTCAGCCGGAGGAACTCGGTCTCGTCGTGCGCGGCGAAGACGGTCACCTCGCCGCCGTGCTCCTGAACAAGCTGGCGCAGGCGGCGGTGATTGTCCAGCCGGGCGCCCTTGACCGTCTCCATGTGGCCCTCGAACCACTTCAGGCCCGGCGGGCAGCGCGGGGTGGCGTCGACCTGGCCGTGGAAGAAGAACGAGTCGCCGGCGTTGAGCAGCCAGCCGTCGCCGGTGTCGACGGCGACCCCGGCGTGGCCGCGTGTGTGCCCCGAGAGCGGGACCAGCAAGATCTCGGGCGGGAGGCCGTCGAGCTGCCGGACGGCGTCGAACCCGAACCACGGTTCGCCGGTGTCCGCATAGGACGTCCACTGTGGACCGTGAGCGAACTGGATCGTGCGGTAGCGGCCGCGTTCGGCAGCGTCCCGCGGCTCCTGGAACGCCCGCAGCTCTTCGGCGTAGACGTGCACGCGGGCCCACGGGAAGTCGATGAGCCCGCCCGCGTGGTCGAGGTCGAGGTGGGTCAGCACGATGTCGCGGACGTCGGCCGGGTCGAAGCCGAGCGCGCGGATCTGGGCGATCGCGGTCTGCGCGGGATCTTCGACCGGGTTGGACTGGCGGACGAAACCCGCGCCCAGCCAGGCGTTCCGGTCGACGGCAGCTGGCGTGCCCATGCCGGTCTCGACGAGCACGAGACCCGTGTCCGTCTCGAGGAGCAGGCAGTGGCAGACCATGGTGGCGCGCCGGAACAGGCCCGGCCGGCCGTCGATCAGCCCGCCGCCGAGCGGGCGCATGGTGCCGCAGTTCAAGTGGTGGACGCGCATCAGGAGAACTCCCGGTCGAGGGTGGCGTGCAGATGGGTGGCGACGGCGCGCAGTGGCGCCAGGTCGCGTCGGGTGCGGGCCAGCAGTAGCCCGCCTTCGATCGCGGCGAGCACGACGGTGGCCAGCTCGTCGGCGCGTTCGGCGGAAAGCTGTTTCTCTGCAAGGTAGTTGCTGAAGATCTCATGCCACGACGAATAGCCGTCAGCACAAGCTTCCCGGATCGGTTCGCTCTCCGCCGCCGCGTCGAGCGCGACCGTCGCGAGTGGACACCCGCGCTGGAAGTCCGATTCGGTCAGGAAACCCGCGAGTGCTTCGACGGCGCGGTCGATCGCGGTCACGGCGTCGGGCGCGTCTCGGAGGATCGCTTCGAGGAGCGCACCCGTGCGTTCGCTGGAAAGCCGGACGGCTTCGGCGGCGAGCTGTTCCTTGCCGCCGGGGAAGTGGAAGTAGAGCGACCCCTTCGGCGCACCCCCGGCCGTGGTCAGCTGGGTGAGGCCGGTGGCGTGGTAGCCCTGCGAGTGGAACAGGTCGGCGGCGGTGTCGAGCATCCGCTGCCGCGTGTCGGTGCGACGGACCATGGCGCCGACTGTAGCTCAAACTATGACGACCGGTCTAGTGAGTATGAGTCTCGGTAAGGTCGTCGCATGGGCAACCCGACCGGTCAGCAGTTCGAGATCACCCGCGGCAACGCGCGCGCCGTCGTCACCGAAATCGGCGCGGGGCTGCGCGCGTTCGAGGTCGGGGGCGTGCCGTACGTCGAGGAGTTCCCCGAAGACGCGAAGCCGCCGAAGGGGGCCGGGCAGGTGCTGCTGCCGTGGCCGAACCGGACCAAGGGCGGGAAGTGGACGTTCCAGGGTGAGGAGCAGCAGCTCGAGATCACCGAGGAGGCGCGCGGCAACGCCATCCACGGGCTGACCCGCCACCTCGAGTGGGAGCTGCTGGAGCACGCCGAGTCGTCGATCACCCTGGCCGTCGACGTCGAGGTGCGGCCGGGCTGGCCGGTGCCGCTGCGCGCGACGGTGACGTACGAGCTCGCGCCGCGCGAACTGACCGTCACCCACGAGATCCGCAACGAGGGCGAGCAGCCGATCGGCGTCGGCGTCGGCACGCACCCGTACTTCCGGATCGGCGACGTCCCGACCGACGAGCTGACCCTGACGCTGCCGGCGAGCCGCGTCCGGCCGTACCTGGGCGACGAGCAGATGCCGTACTCGCCGGAGCAGGACGTCGAGGGGACGGAGTACGACTTCCGCGCCGGCCGGGTGCTCGCGGGCGTCGACCTGGACACGGCGTTCGGCGGGCTCACGGCGGCTTCGGACGGCTCCCACCACTTCGTCCTGGCCCACGAGGAGCAGCAGCTGGTGGTCTGGACCGGCCCGGACTTCCACTGGGCGCAGGTGTTCACCCCGGACGACCTGGTCGGCCGCGGCCGCGCGGTGGCGATCGAGCCGATGACCTGCCCGGCGGACGCGCTCAACACGGGCACGGACCTGATCGAGCTCGAGCCGTCGGCGTCGTGGTCGGGCAGCTGGGGCATCCGGGTCGGGTGAAGCGCCTCGGGGTCGCGGACGCGGGCGAAGTGCTGACGCTGCAACGCGCGGCGTACGTCACCGAAGCCCACGCGCACGACGACTGGGACCTGCCGCCGCTGCTGGAGACCCTGGAGGAGACGCGCGCGGCGCTTTTGTCGTGTTTGTCCTGGGGGATCCGGGAGAACGACCGGTTGGTCGCGTCGGTCCGCCTGACGGTGACGGGTGAGGTGGGCGTGATCGGCCGGCTGGTGGTGGCGCCGGACCGCCAGGGGTGCGGTCTGGGCGGCGGGCTGCTGGCGTTCGCGGAGTCGGCGGCCCCGCCGTCGGTGACGGTGTTCCGGTTGTTCACCGGGGCGAAGAGCGTCGGGCCGCTGCGCTTGTACGCGAAGCACGGCTACCGCGAGACGCATCGGACGCCGGAGAACAACCACGAACTGGTGCACTTGGAGAAGGTCCGGGTTCCGTAGGCTGCTTCGGTGCAGACGGTGTCGTTCTGGCAGGCCTGGGGGGCTGCGGTTCGTCGGCCAGTCCGTGGCGGGCTTCCGGCTTTGGGGCCTGCCCGTGCTGTGGTGGGGCCGGATCGGGTGAACGGCTCCGAGCCCGGCTGATGCTCGTGTTCACGGGCGTCTCGCCGGCCCTGAACCTCGTGGCGCGCGCGTGGCCGCTGGTCGTCGTGGGATTCGGGTTCGATCTGCCGGCGAGCTGAGGCCCGCGTGCGGCCGTCCGAGTGAGTTCGTTAGCGTGGCGAACTATGGCGAAGGCAATTGTCGGGGGCCATGTCGTCCCCATCGACGGTGATCCCATCGAAGGCGGCACGGTCCTGATCGACGACGGCAAGATCGTCGCGGTCGGCGCCGAGGCCGATGTCGACATCCCGGAGGACGCCGAACTGGTCGACGCGGCGGGCACCTGGGTGCTGCCGGGCTTCATCGACGCCCACGCGCACCTCGGCGTGCACGAGGAGGGCGAGGGCTGGGCCGGCAACGACACCAACGAGATGACCGACCCGAACGGCGCCCGCTTCCGCGCGATCGACGGCATCGACCCCTACGAGTCCGGCTTCGACGACGCGCTGGCCGGCGGCGTCACGAGCGTCGTCATCAAGCCCGGGTCGGGCAACCCGATCGGCGGCCAGACGATCGGCGTCAAGACCTGGGGCCGCAGCATCCTGGACATGGTCTTCGCGGAGCACGTCAGCGTGAAGAGCGCGCTCGGCGAGAACCCGAAGCGCGTGTACGGGGACAAGAAGCAGACGCCGTCGACCCGGCTGGGCGTCGCGGCGATCCTGCGCGAGGCGTTCACGAAGGCCCGCAACTACCAGGCGAAGCGCGCGCACGCGGAGTCCGAGGGCAAGCCGCACGAGGTCGACCTGACGCTGGAGACGCTGTCGAAGGTCCTCGACGGCGAGCTGTACTGGGACCAGCACGTCCACCGCGCGGACGACATCGTGACGGCGCTGCGGCTGGCCGACGAGTTCGGCTACAAGCTGGTGATCAACCACGGCACCGAGGGCCACCTGATCGCGGACCTGCTCGCCGAGCGCGACGTCCCGGTCATCCTGGGGCCGCTGTTCACCACGAAGTCCAAGGTGGAGGTGCGCAACCGGACCTTGCGTTCGGCCGGCATCCTGGCGCGGGCGGGCGTGAAGATCGCGATCACGACGGACCACCCGGTGATCCCGATCAACTTCCTGGTCTACCAGGCGGCCCTGGCGGTCAAGGACGGCCTCGACCCGGCGACGGCGCTGCGTTCGTTGACCGTGAACCCGGCCTCGATGCTGGGGTTGGACGGGCAGATCGGCTCGCTGAAGCCGGGCCTGGACGCGGACGTGGTGCTGTGGAGCGGAGACCCGCTCGATGTGATGAATCGAGCGCTACGCGTGTTCGTCCGGGGCGACGAGGTGTATCACTTCGATGAGACGCTCGGTGAGGGCGTCTCGAAGGATCGCCGGTATCGCGAGACCCGCTGAGTTTCGGACGGCACGCCGGTAACCGGGCGGTTCCGGCGTGCCGTCCGATTGTTCACCCTGATCACGCCACCGCCGGCCGGTCGCGGTCGAGAAAGCCGAGCTGGTCGGCGGTGTCATGGTGTTCGCCGGTGATTTCGACGATCGCGACACTGAAATCGCGCGGCGCACGTATCCAGGACGCCAGGTGCTCCTGACGGACGGCGCGCTGGAAGTGCACCCGCGGTCGAACGTTCCGGCCCGGCCCTTGGCGGAGACGGCAGCCGAGAGGCGCGCCGAGTACTTGCGGCAGCGAACGTCGTCGAACCCGGAACTCGCGTGATCAGGGGCGTGACTCGCGTGATCGGAGCCGTAACTCGCGAGTTCCGCCTCCGATCACGTCGGATCCGGTCTTGATCACGCTGGTTCCGGCCCTGATCACGCGAGAATCAAGCCTTCTTCAGCTCCCGCGCGATGACCAGCCGCTGGATCTGGTTCGTCCCCTCGAAGATCTGCGGCACCTTCGCCTCGCGCATGTACCGCTCCACCGGGAAGTCCCGCGTGTACCCGGCGCCGCCCAGGACCTGCACCGCGTCCGTCGTCACCTTCATCGCGCCGTCCGTTGCCACCAGCTTGGCGATCGATGCCTGCCGCTGGAACGGCAACCCGCGGTCACGTCGCCGTGCCGCCTCCACGTAACAAGCCCGCGAGGACTCCACCGTCGCCGCCATGTCGGCCAGGAGGAACTCGATCCCCTGGAAGTCGATGATCGACCGGCCGAACTGCTGCCGCCCCTTCGCGTACGTCACCGCTTCGTCCAGCGCCGCCTGCGCCAGGCCCACCGCGCACGCCGCGATGCCGAGCCGGCCCGAGCTCAACGACGACAACGCGATCCGCAGCCCGTCTCCCGGCTCGCCCAGCAGCCGCGACGAAGACACCCGGGCGTCCGAGAACATCATCTGGGCCGTCGGTGAGCCGGTGAGGCCCATCTTGCGCTCGCGCGGGGCCGCCGACAGGCCGTCGGTCGCGCCAGGGACCAGCAGGCACGAGATCTCCGAAGCGCCCGTGCGGACCATCGTCGTGTAGAAGTCCGCCACGCCCGCGTGCGTGATCCACGCCTTCGTGCCGTTCACGACGTAGTCCGAACCGTCGAGGCGCGCGCGCGTCGTGAGCGCCGCCGCGTCCGAGCCCGCCTGTGTCTCCGACAGCGCGTACGCGCCCAGCAGTGACCCTTCGAGCATCTCCGGGAGCCACTCGCCGCGCTGCTCATCGGTGCCGTACTCCGCCAGCGCGTAGCAGGACATCGTGTGCACTGACAGGCCGACGCCGACCGTCATCCACGCCGTCGCGATCTCCTCGAGCGCCTGCAGGTACACCTCGTAGCGCACGTCGCCGCCGCCCCAGCGCTCCGCGTACGGCAGGCCCAGCAGGCCGGACTTGCCGAGCAAGCGGAACTGCTCGCGCGGGAACTGCTCGGCCTCTTCGGCCGCCGCCGCGCGCGGGGCGAGCTCGTCGCGGGCGATTTCCCTGGCCAGCGCGACGAGGTCCTCGGCGTCCGAATCCGGGAGCAGGCGTTCGGCGGGCATCGGTGTCCTCCAAAAGCGGTACTGAAAACAGTACTGTGGGCTCGACTAGAGTACAGTACGACGGGCCTGGGGTGGCCGGAAGACGTAGGAGATAGTGAGCCGATGCCCCCCGAACCCCGCAGGCGACCGACCGCGCGCCAGCGCGCCCTGCTCGGTGACCTCGAGGCGCTCTTCCTCGCCGAAGGCTTCGCCGATTTCACCCTCGACGACCTCGCCGGCCGGCTCCGCTGCTCGAAGTCGACGCTCTACGCCCTCGCGCCCAGCAAGGAGCAGCTCGCCGTCAAGGTCGTCACCCACTTCTTCCGGGGCGCCGGCGAGCGGATCGAGGAGCGGATCGGCGGGATCGACGACGCCCGCAAGCTCATCGGGGAGTACCTGGCCGGCGTCGCCGAGCACCTGAACCGGGCGTCGCCGTCGTTCATGCGCGACCTCGCCGAGTTCGGGCCGGCCCGCGAGGCCTACCAGGTCAACAGCCGGTTCGCGGCCCAGCGGCTCCGGCAGTTCATCGACAAGGGCGTCGCCGACGGCGTCTTCCGCGACGTCCACGCCCGGCTCGTGGCCGAGATGACCGGGCTGATCATCGAAGGCATCCAGACCGGGGTGCTCAGTCAGCGGATCGACGTCTCCGACGCCGAAGCGTTCACCGCTCTGGGTGAACTCCTGCTCGGCGGGCTGAACAAATAGCGGACAGGAATTGTCAGCCTGAACTCCACTAAACTCCCGGCGTGATCGTCGTAGGCGGAGAAGCTCTGGTCGACCTGGTTCCCGGCGACCCCTTGGATTCCACTGTGGACGGTGGGCTGCGCGCGCTGCTGCCGCGGCTCGGCGGCGGGCCGTACAACGTCTCGCTGGCCGCCGGCCGCCTCGGCGTGCCGACGGCCTTCCTCTCGCGCGTTTCCACCGACCGCTTCGGCGACGCGATGGTCGACCGCCTGCACGCTTCGGACGTCGACACGTCGCTGCTGCAGCGCGGCGACGAGCCGACGACGCTCGCCGTCGTCGCGCTCGACGCGAAGGGCGCCGCGCGCTACACGTTCTACGTCGAGGGCACGGCGGACAGGCTCGTCGCCGACCCGGGACCGCTGCCGGACACCGTGACCGCGCTCTCCCTGGGCACCCTCGGGATGGTCCTCGAGCCCGGCGCGTCGGCGTACGAGGCGATGCTGCGGCGCGAGGCCGCCCGCGGCGTGCTGACCGTCCTCGACCCCAACATCCGCGAGGCGCTGATCACCGATCCGGCCGCCTACCGCGCGCGGTTCGCGTCCTGGCTGCCGGACGTCCGGCTGCTCAAGATCTCCGACGACGACGCCGCGTGGCTCACCGAAGGGGCCGACCCGGTCGCCGCCGCGAAGACGTGGATCGAGTCCGGTGTGGACGCCGTGGTGCTCACCCGGGGCGCCGACGGCGTCGCGGTGATCACCGCCGCAGGTGAGCTGGCCCACGTGCCGTCGCGGAAGGTGACCGTGGTCGACACCATCGGCGCCGGCGACACCGTCCAGGGCGCCCTGCTGGCCTGGCTGCACACCCGCGACGTCGCCGACCTGGCCTCTCTCGACGCCGGAGCGTGGCGCGAGGCGCTGGAATTCGCGGCGAAAGCGGCATCGATCACGGTTTCCCGGAGCGGGGCCGAGCCGCCCACGTCCGCCGATATGGCGGCCACCGTGTGAACCTGGTCCCAAAGGGGCACCCAGGAGCAACGCCACCGCTGCGCGAACACACGTTCCTCGACTAGCGTAGAGGGGCATTCTTCATACCCCAGCGGGGCGGTGTGCAGCGAGGCGCCAGTGTTTCCTCGCGTCAACACTTGGCTACCTGTGGAACCCGCAGGCGCCGCCGCCCCGTGCCGAACGTGAGAGGGACTTGCATGTCCGACGCGACGACTGCGGGGCAGTCCGGCGGCGAAACCGCGAAGCTGACCCTGCCGAGTGGCGAGCACGAGTTCAAGATCGTCCACCCGGTCGAGGGCGCGCCCGGGATCGAACTGGGGAAGCTGCTGGCGCAGACGGGGTACATCACCTACGACCCCGGTTTCGTCAACACCGGCGCCGCGTCGTCCGCCATCGCCTACATCGACGGTGACGCCGGGATCCTCCGCTACCGCGGTTACCCGATCGAGCAGCTGGCCGAGAAGTCGACCTTCGTCGAGGTCTCGTACCTCCTGATCTACGGCGAGCTGCCGACCGAGGCCCAGCTGGCCGACTTCACCGAGAAGATCCAGCGCCACACGCTGCTGCACGAAGACCTGAAAGCGTTCTTCAGCGGCTTCCCGCGCGACGCGCACCCGATGCCGGTGCTGTCGAGCGCGGTCTCGGCGCTGTCGACCTTCTACCAGGATTCGCTCGACCCGTTCGACGAGCCGAACGTGGAGCTGTCCACCATCCGGCTGCTCGCCAAGGTCCCGACCCTGGCCGCCTACGCGTACAAGAAGTCCGTCGGCCAGCCGCTGCTGTACCCGGACAACTCGCTGGGCCTGGTCGAGAACTTCCTGCGCATGACGTTCGGCTTCCCGGCCGAGCCGTACGAGGTCGACCCGGACATCGCGAAGGCTCTCGACCTGCTGTTCATCCTGCACGCCGACCACGAGCAGAACTGCTCGACGTCGACCGTGCGCCTGGTCGGCTCCTCCGAGGCGAACCTGTTCGCGTCGATCTCGGCCGGCATCAACGCGCTCTTCGGCCCGCTGCACGGTGGCGCCAACGCCGCGGTCCTCGACATGCTCGAGGGCATCAAGAACGACGGCGGCGACGTCGCCAAGTTCGTCGAGCGGGTGAAGAACAAGGAAAAGGGCGTGAAGCTGATGGGCTTCGGGCACCGGGTCTACAAGAACTACGACCCGCGCGCGAAGATCATCAAGAACACGGCCGACGAGATCCTCGGCAAGCTGAAGGGCGGCGACCAGCTGCTCGACATCGCCAAGAAGCTCGAAGAGACGGCGCTTTCCGACGATTACTTCATCGAGCGCAAGCTGTACCCGAACGTGGACTTCTACACCGGCCTGATCTACCGGGCGCTGGGCTTCCCGACGAAGTTCTTCACGGTGCTGTTCGCGCTCGGCCGCCTGCCGGGCTGGATCGCGCACTGGCGCGAGATGATCAACGACCCGGCCACCAAGATCGGCCGCCCGCGGCAGATCTACACCGGCCACGCTTCGCGGGACTACACCCCGATGTCGGAGCGCTAAAGGCTCACCCTGGTCAGCGCCCCGTCGTGCACCCGCACGGCGGGGCGCTTATCGTTGGGCCGCGTGACCAAAGAAGCACCCGTCGTCCTGTGGTTCCGCCGCGACCTGCGGCTGGGCGACCACGCCGCGCTGCTCGAAGCCTCGAAGCACAGCAAGCACGTCCTCGCGTTGTACGTCCTCGACGAGGCGCTGCTGAAGCCGGGCGGCGCCCCGCGGGAGGCATTCCTGTACGGGTGCCTGGAGAAGCTGGACGAGCAGCTCGGCGGCCGGCTGATGCTGGTGCGCGGCGAACCGGCGGCCGAGGTCGTGAAGGCCGCGAAGAAGATCGGCGCCGCGGCGGTGCACGTCAGCGCGGACACCGGGCCCTACGGTCGCCGCCGGGACGCCGAAGTCGCGAAAGCGTTGGCGGAGAACAACATCGACTGGGTCGAGACGGGCTCGTCGTACGCCGTGACGCCGGGGCGCGTCACCAAGCCGGACGGCGATCCCTACCGCGTCTTCACGCCGTTCTTCCGGGCGTGGACCGCGCACGGGTGGCGCGGGCCCGCCGACACCGGACCGTCCCTTGTGGACTGGGTCGAACCGCCGCGCTCGCTGAAGATCCCCCAGTCGCCCAAGGTTTCCGCCACCCTGCCGGAGCCGGGTGAGCAGGCCGCGCTGGACGTCTGGCACGCGTTCCTGGACGACGGCGTCGAAACCTACGACGAAGACCGCGACCGGCCGGACCGCGAAGGCACGACCCGGCTTTCGCCCTACCTGCGCTGGGGCTGCGTCCACCCGCGGACGCTGCTGGCCGACCTGGAGGGTGACGACCGCGTCGGCGCGAAGTCGTTGCGCAGCGAGTTCTGCTGGCGCGAATTCCATGCCGACGTCCTGTGGCACCGCCCGGAAACCGCGCGCAAGAACTACGACAAGCGGTTCGACGGGATGAAGCACGACGACGACCGCGAGGCCTTCGAACGGTGGTGCGCGGGCAAGACCGGCTACCCGATCGTCGACGCCGGGATGCGGCAGCTACTGGCCGAAGGCTGGATCCACAACCGCGTCCGGATGGTCGTCGCGAGCTTCCTGGTGAAGGACCTGCACCTGCCGTGGTGGCTCGGCGCACGGCACTTCATGAAGCACCTCGTCGACGGCGACCTCGCGTCCAACCAGCTGAACTGGCAGTGGGTCGCCGGCTCCGGCACGGACGCGGCGCCGTACTTCCGGATCTTCAACCCGACGACGCAAGGGGAGAAGTTCGACCCGAACGGCGACTACGTCCGCAAGTACGTGCCGGAGCTGCGCACCGTCGAAGGCAAGGCCGTCCACAAGCTGAAGAACCGCCCCGAGGCGTACCCGGAGCCCATGGTCGACCACGCCCACGAGCGCCAGGTTTCCTTGGAGCGGTACGGGAAGATCACTTCATAGCGTCGAGGACCAGCTTCGCCGCCACGTCCGCGCCGTCGGTCCGGATCGAGGCGGCGACGGCGGCCGCCCGCGGCCGGGCGGCCAGCGCCGTCTCGAGCGCGGCGGACAGGGATTCGACGGTCGGCACCGGGCCGTCGTGCGCCGCGCCGATGCCGAGTTCGGCGACGCGGCCGGCCCAGTACGGCTGGTCGCCGTGCTGCGCGACGACCACCTGGGGCGCGCCCGAGCGGGTGGCCGTCGTCGTGGTGCCCGCGCCGCCGTGGTGGACGACGGCGGCGCACCGGCGGAACAGGGCCTGGTGGTTGACCTCACCGATGACGAAACAGTCGAAGCAGTCGTCCCGGTCGTCGGCCAGGCCCAGGCCGGCCCAGCCTTGGCCGACAACCGCGCGACGGCCCTGCGCGTGGATCACCTCGATGGCGACCTGGGCGCCACGCGGTGTGGTGCTGCCGAAGCCCGCGTACACCGGTGGTTCGCCGGCATTCAGGAACGCTTCCAGCTCGGCCGGGAGCGGGCGGTCGTCCGGCACGATCCACGCGCCCGTCTGGACGACGCCGAGGTCGGCGGTCTCCTGCCACGGGTCGAGGATCGGGTCCGACGCCAGCAGCGGGCGATCGCCGAGCACGTAGCCGAGGACGCTGTCGACCGGCGGCAGGCCGTGGGCCGCGCGCTGGGTGTCGAGTGCCTTCTTGAACAGCCCGTCGATGTTCTGGGCTTCCAGCTTCCACAGCGCCCGGTTGTCCGTCTCCGGCGGGAGCGACAGGCCGGCGTGCGTCAGCCGTGGAGGGTGGTGCGGCGTCGGCAGCGTGAGCTGCTGGAACGTCGCGTACAGGTACGGGATGCCCCGCAGCTCGGCCACCGACCGCGCGGCGGCCACGGCGGGCACCAGGCCGGTCGCCACCACCGCGTCGCACCCGTCGGCGCCCGCGGCGAACTGCGCGGCGATCAGCTCGGCCGCGCGTTCGGGGAGACCCTTCGCCGTCGGCGGCTTCGCTCCGGTCACCAGCGGCCGCACGGCCTGCCCGACCGGCACCATCTCCACGCCGACACCCGCCAGGCGTCGCGCGAACTCTTCGTCGGGCGGTGCGCAGACCCGCACCTCGACGCCGTGCTCCCGCACCTTCATCGCGAGCGCCACCAGCGGCTCGACGCCCCCGCGCGAGTCGTACCCGGACAACAGAACACGCACTTCGGTGACTCCCCAGCTCAGCCGCGCAGGGCTTCCGACAGTTTGATGCGGCTGCCGATGCGCAGCACGCTGTTGCCGTAGATCTTGCCGCCCAGCCAGGTCAGCAGGGCCACCAGGGCAACCGTGAGGCCCAGGGACAGCGCGATCTCCCACCCCGCCGCCGCGCCGGTCGAGATCCGGGCCGGCATCAGGATCGGCGAGAACAACGGGACCAGCGAGATGGCCTTCGTCGCCGTGCCGGACGGGTCCTGCAGCAGCAGGTTGAACCCGGTGACGAACCCGACGATCAGCACGATGTTGAGCGGCCCGACCACCGACTGCGTGTCCTCCTGCCGCGACACCAGCGACCCCAGCGCACCGTAGATGGTGGCGTACAACAGGAATCCGAGCAGGTACCAGAGCAGGCCCCACAGCATCGCGCCGGTGGCGAAGCCGGACAGCGTGAACACCCCGGTCACCGATGCCGCGACCAGCCCGGCCGCGGCCAGGATCACCAGCTGCGTCAGTCCGACCAGGCCGAGCCCGATCACCTTGCCCAGCAACAGCTGCCACGGCCGCACGCTGGCGAGCAGGATCTCCACGACCCGGCTCGACTTCTCCTCGACGACGCCCTGGGCGACCATCATCCCGTAGGTGATGATGCTGATGTAGAGCAGGAACGCGACGATCAGCCCGACGACGAGCCGTTGCGTGTGGTCCGCGGGCTCCGGCGAGATCGGGTCGTCCTGCACGTGGGTGCCGTCGACCTGGGCCATCACGTCGGCCGGCTCGAGCTGCGCGGACGACAGCACGCCGTCGAGCACCTGCTGCTGCGCGACCTGGTCGAGCACCTTGCGCAGCTGGTCGTCCAAAGAGGACTGGTAGGTGGCGGTCAGCTTCGCCGCGCTGCCCGAGACGAGCGCGTCGAGGTCGCCGTCCTCGACCTGCTTGCGGCCCTCGGCCGGGTCGGTGACGGTGACCGTGGAGATCTGCCTGCCGGACTGCGCGGCTTCGACCTGCAGCTGCCGCGCGATCCCGGTCGCCTGGCCGGTGAGCCCGACCGTGCTCTTGTCCGCCGACCCCGCCAGCGACGTCTGGAAGCCCACGTATCCCAGCAGCAGCACCAGCATCACGACGGTGCCGATGACGAACGAGCGGGTGCGCAGGCGCGTGTTCAGCTCGCGCTTCATCACGAGCCAGACGGCTCGCCTGCCGCTCAACGTCCTCATCGCGAGACCCCCTCTGCGGCTGTGACACCTTGGGAAACGGCGTCGCGGAACAGCTCGGTCAGCGACCGGCGACGGCGGCTGAACTCGGTGACCGGCCCGGTGGCCAGCGCCGCGGCGAGCACGGCCTGGTCGTCCGCGCTCGGTTCGAGCTCGAGCACGGTGGTGGCGCCCTGGGTTTCCAGGACGCGCACGCCGGGCAGGCCCGCGGCCCAGCCTCCGGGCGCGGCCGGCGCGGTGACGACGAGCTTGCTGTTCGCGCCGGCGGTCAGCTCGCCGACGGTGCCGACGGCGACCATCCGGCCGCTCCGGATGATCCCGACGCGGTCGCACAGCCGCTCGACGAGATCGAGCTGGTGACTGGAGAAGACGACCGGAACGCCGGCCGCGGCCTTCTCGCGCAGCACGCCGCTCATGACGTCGACGGCCAGCGGGTCGAGGCCGGAGAACGGTTCGTCGAGCACCAGCACGGCCGGGTCGTGCACCAGCGCGGCGGCCAGCTGGACGCGCTGCTGGTTGCCGAGGCTGAGTTTCTGCACCTCGTCCTTGCGGCGCTCGGCCAGGCCGAGCCTGCTGATCCAGTTTTCGGCGTTGCGGTGGGCCTCGTTCGCGGTGAGGCCGTGCAGCTCGGCGAGGTAGATCAGCTGCTCGAGGACCTTCATCTTCGGGTAGAGCCCGCGTTCCTCGGGCATGTAGCCGATGTGGGTGCGCGCTTCGTGCGTGATCTTCTCGCCGCGGAACCGGACCTCGCCGGCGTCGGCGGCCAGCACTCCCAGCGCGATCCGCATGGTCGTGGTCTTGCCGGCGCCGTTGCTGCCGACGAACCCGAACAGCTCCCCGCCGCGGACGTCGAAGGTGACGCCGTCCAGCGCGACCTTCGTGCCGTAGCGTTTGGAGATCCCGTCGATCTCCAGCGTCCCCTCAGGCATTCCCCATCCCCTCCGCGAAGTCTTCGGGGTCGTCGTCCGGCAGCGACCAGCCCAGCACGATGGTCGGGATCGTGCCGTTGACCAGGAGCGCGGACAGCATCATGACGCCGCGGAAGCCGCCGTAAGTGACACGGTGGCGCCACTCGCGCTCACGTTCGTCCAGCAGCCGCGAAAACCCGCCGCTCATCCGGCCGGTGAGGATCCGCAGCAGCACGAACGCGCCGCCGCCGAGCAGGACACCGCCCATCCAGAGGACGCCGAAGAGCCAGTCGCTTTCCGTGGTGAAGACCGACGCGCCGGCGATCAGCCCGAGGTCGGCGAGTGCCAGCACGGCGGTGAGGGTCCGGCGGCGCCGGCGCGTGCGCCAGCCCGGCAGCCGCCGGGAGTGCCGCAGCTCGTGCTCGTCCATCTTGTCCAGCTTGCGTTCCCAGTAGGCCGCGAGCCGGCCCGGTTGCTCGGTCATGCTCCCCCCTCGCGGTAGACCTGAGTGGACAGTGGCGTGAACGGCGCGCGGCTGAACACCGCTTCGACGGGAAGGTCGAAGACCGCGCAGATCCGGAAAGCCAGGTCCAGGCTCGGATAGTGATCGCCCCGTTCGAGAGCGCCGATGGTTTGAGGATTGACCTCGACGGCGTTCGCGAGCGCGGCCCTGCTCAGCCCGCGCTCCGCTCGAAGCACGGGAAGCCGGTTGTAGATCGGCAGCTCCTTGCCGCGTCTGACCGGGCTCATGGGGTAACTGTTGCAAAAACCCAACGGGTCGTCAAGTTAAGTCGACATCAAGCCTTGGTTTTCACCCTGGCTCAGGCGAGACCGGCGAGCGACTTGTCGACAAGCTCCGCGACCCGCGCCCGAGCGGCTCGGCCGAGGTCGCGGACTGGGCCAAGTGTCGCCGAAGGCGGGTTGCGTTGTCCTGAATGACTCATTCACCTCGTCTGAGGACATGAATGAGTCATTCAAGACGTTTGGGCTGCCGCAATCCGGCCGAGCCGCTTCGACGCGAGGCACATTGCGACTCAGGCGAGGCCGGCGAGCGACTTGTCGACAAGCTCCGCGACCCGCGCCCGAGCGGCCTCCGCGTCCGACGGGATCAACGCCAGCCGGGTCCGGCGCTCCAGTACGTCCGCCACGTCCAGCGCCCCCTCGTTGCGGACCGCCCACACGACCTCGGCTGCCGTGATGTCCGATCCCGGGGCCACCGGGACCGCGAACTCCGCGTCCAGCTCACCCAACGCCGCTACTCGCGGAGCCTCCGTGCCGTATCGGGCCACCAGTCGCGGGGAAGCGTCCACAAGGGACAGATCCGGCCGAGAAGCCGCTCCGAGCAACGGCAACCGGGCCGTCCGGCACGGCGAAGCGCTGAGGCCGGCCAGGCGAACCGCCGAGTCGACCGCGTCCTCCGCCATCCGGCGATACGTCGTCAGCTTCCCGCCGACCACCGTCAGCAGCCCGTCCGCACCCACCAGCACCGCGTGCTTGCGGGACAGGTCGGCCGATCGGCCGCCCGTTCCCTCGATCAGCGGCCGCAAGCCGGCGTACGACCCGGCCACGTCGGACCGGGTCAGCGGACGAGCCAGGACCGTCGAAGCCAACGACAGCAAGAAGTCCACATCGGACTCGGGAACCACCGGCACGTCGGGGATCGCGCCCGAAACCGGTTCGTCCGTGAGTCCCAAGTAGACGCGGCCGTCCGGCTGGGGGAGCAGGAACACGAACCGGTTGGTCTCGCCCGGCACCCCGATGTTCACCGACGTCGTGCCCATCGGGACCGTCCCCGGCGCGAGCACCAGGTGCGAACCCAGTGACGGCCGCAACCGCACCGAACCGGTCAGCGTCCCGGCCCACACGCCCGTCGCGTTGATCACCTGGCGTGCGTGGATCTCCACCGTGTCGCCCGAAACGCCGTCGACCGCAGAGACCCGGTCCGCGGAAACCGTCGAAGCCGAAAGCCGCGTCAGGATCCGGGCGCCGAATGACGCCGCTGTCCGTGCCAGGGAAACCACCAGGCGCGCGTCGTCGACCAACGCGCCGTCGTAGGCCAGCAAGGCGCCGCGCAGGCCGACCGGGGAAAGTCCGGGCGCCAAAGCCAGCGCCTCCGCGACCGGGATCGAGCGCGGCCGCGGCAGCACCGACGACGGCGTCCGCGCTGCCCGGCGGAGGACGTCGCCGGCTCGCAAGCCCGCCGCCACCAGGGCCTGCTGTGCGCGGGATGTGCTGGGGTACAACGGGAACAGCTGCGGCATCGCCCGCGTGAGGTGCGGCGCCGTGCGCGTCATCAGGATGCCGCGCTCGACCGCGCTCTCGTGTGCCAGGCCGAACTCGCCGTGCGCCAGGTACCGCAGGCCGCCGTGCACGAGCTTCGACGACCAGCGGGACGTCCCGAACGCCAGGTCGTGCGCCTCGACGAGCGCCACCGACAGCCCGCGCGAAGCCGCGTCCAGGGCGATGCCCGTGCCGGTGACACCGCCGCCGACCACGACGACGTCGACGCGCTCGCCCGCCGCCAGCTCCGCGAGCTCGCGTTCGCGGCGCCGCGCGTTGAGCGAGCCGGACGTCATGGCTTCAGCGCCGCGTCGAGCACGTGGGTGAACTCCGCCAGCAGCGCCGCCTCGCCGACGTCCGCCGTGGCCGGCCGCAGCGAGAACGCGAACGACTGCACCACCAGCAGCACCGACCGGGACTGCGCCGCGACCGGCGCCCGCCGGATCGACCCGTCCTGGTGGCCGGCCTCCAGCAGCTGGTGCAGCGCCGCCTCGGCGAACTTCTGCGTCGCGCCCAGCCGCTCCACGATGTACGGCAGGACCAGCTCGGGGTCGACGTCGAGCAGCGTGCGGAACAGCGGGTCGGCCGCCAGCGCGCGGACGCCGGCCGACGCGATGAGCACGAGCCGTTCGCGGCTGTTCGCGCCCTCGGCGCCGCGTTCGCTCGCCGTGCGCAGCAGCCCGCTGAACTCGCGGGTCATCAGCGCGGCGAGCACGCTGCGCACGTCGGGGAAGCGGCGGTAGACCGTCATCCGGCTGACGCGGGCGGTACGGGCGATTTCGGCGAGTGTGGTGCGGCGCACACCGACGGCCAGCACGCACGAGCGCGCGGCGTCGAGCAGCACGTCATCGGCCACTCTCGTCGCCGTCTGGCGGCTGCGGGTGTCCGCGAGCGCGGACGATCCCGCGGTCTCCATAGTGTGACGTTTCACGTCCATGTGTCACACTGTATCGGTGAACGCGCTCATTGACCACCGCCTTCGACGGTCCTGGACCTCGGAAGCCGCCGACGCCGCCCGGCTGCCCGCGCGGGCGGCCAAGTGGCTTGAACAGCGTATAGGCCAGACCGCTCCCGGTGCTGCCCCAGCCGGTGATTTGCCGGTGGAAATACCGTCACCGAAACTGGACGAATCTGCTGCCGCCGCGTTGTCCGAAGTGGTCGGCGCGGAGAACGTGCTGGTAGACGACGTGGCACGGCTGGCGCGCGCCACCGGGCTGTCCTACCTCGACTTGCTGCGCCGCCGTTCGCCCACCGCGGACTTCCCGGTACCCGACGCGGTCGTGCTGCCCGCGGACCCGGACGAGGTCCAGGCCGTGCTCGACGTCTGCGTCAAGCACGACGTCGGGGTGGTGCCCTTCGGCGGCGGCACCTCGGTCGTCGGCGGGGTCGCGGCGCTGCGCGGCGACAAGGCGTCCGTGATCGCGCTCGACCTCGTCCGGCTCGACGCGCTGGTGTCGGTCGACGCCGAGTCGCGCCTGGCTGTCCTGCAGGCCGGCGTCCGCGGTCCCGAGGCAGAGCGTCTCCTCGGCGAGCACGGCTTGACGCTCGGGCACATCCCGCAGTCGTTCGAGCGGGCCACCATCGGCGGCTTCGCGGCGACGCGCTCGGCCGGGCAGGCGTCCTCGGGCTACGGGCGCTTCGAAGACATGGTCAAGGGCGTGCGGCTGGCCACCCCGCGCGGCGAGTGGAAGCTCGGCGTCGCGCCGGCGTCGGCCGCCGGGCCGGACCTGCGCCAGCTCGCGGTCGGCAGCGAAGGCACGCTCGGCGTGATCACCGAGGTCTCGCTGCGGGTGCGCCCGGCGCCGCCGGTCAAACGGTACGAGGGCTACGCGCTGCCGAGCTGGGACGCGGGCCGGGAAGCCGTCCGCGACCTCGCGCAGAACCACGCGCTCGCCGACGTCACCCGGCTGTCCGACGGGGACGAAACCGAAGTCTCCCTGGCGCTGAACGCCGGTCTCAAGACGGCGGCGTTGCGCAAGTACCTGGCCGCGCGCGGGGTGGCACGGCCGTGCTTCCTCATCGTCGGCTGGGAAGGCACCGCGCACGACGTGGCGCTGCGCCGCCGCGAGACGACACGCCGGCTGAAGGCCTCCGGTGCCGTGCGCGTCGGCAAGGCGCTCGGCGAGTCCTGGCGGCACGGGCGGTTCGCCGGTCCTCGGCAGCGGGACGTCCTGATGGACCAAGGGATCTGCGTCGAGACGCTGGAGACCGCGGCGTACTGGTCCACTGTGGACGAACTGCGTGACGACGTCCGGGCGGCGATCACCGCGTCCCTGGGCCGGTCGATCGTGATGTGCCACATTTCGCACGCGTACGAGACGGGTGCGTCGCTGTACTTCACGGTCCTGACGGCGCGCGACGAGGCCGACCCGGTCGGCCAGTGGCAGCGCGCGAAGGCGGCGGCGTGCGAGGCGATTACCGGGCTGGGCACGATTTCCCACCACCACGCCGTCGGCGTCGACCACGCGCCGTACTTGAAGGCGGAGATCGGTTCGCTGGGCGTGGAAGTGTTGCGTGCGGCGAAGTCCGCGGTCGACCCGACCGGGATCCTCAACCCGGGGAAGCTGGTCCAGGGAAGGTAAGCCCGTCCGGCGGTTCGACGACCTCGCAGGCCACGCCCGGACCGCCGGCGGGTTCGCCGTGCAGTTCGACCGCCCGCGCCTGCGGGACGTCGGCCGTGCGGACCGGCTTGCCGTCGACCAGCAGCGGGTAGCGGATCGGCACCGCGCCGATGTAGGCCAGCACGTCGGTCACCGGACTGCCGTCCTCGAGCGTGATGCGCGGTTCGGTGAGCCGGACCAGGTGGTAGCGGTTGCCGCGGCCTTCGCAGACGTCCAGCACCGCGAGCTGGTCCGGTGTCACGAACCAGAGGGCGTGCTCCTCGACGCCCGGTAGCGCGGTGAGCGTCGCGGGGCGCTGGCCGTCGCGGTAGCGCAGGCCGGACGCCCACACGGCGGCGAGGCCGTCGCAGCGGGCGTGCGCCACCACGACCGGGCCCGCCAACCCCAGTTCGGCGCGCATCCAGCTGATCTTCGACGGGTTCGCGTTGGAGCCGTAGGCGAGGACGGCCTGCCTGTCCCGCCAGCCCGCCGGTGCGGTGTCCAGCGGGTGGCCGGCGCCGTCTTCGTGCACGAAGGAGAAACCCGGCCGGGTCCCCGGGTAGGGGTCGGCCGGGTAGTCCGCGTCGGTGAAGAGAGTCAGAACGTCACCACGCTGCGCAGGACGTCACCGTGGTGCATGCGCTCGAAGGCCTGCTCGACGCCGTCGACGCCGATGCGCTCGGTGACGAACTTGTCGAGCGGCAGCCGGCCCTGCAGGTAGAGGTCCACCAGCATCGGGAAGTCGCGGCTCGGCAGGCAGTCGCCGTACCAGGACGACTTGAGCGAGCCGCCGCGCGAGAAGAAGTCGATCAGCGGCAGGTCGTTCAGGCGCATCTCCGGCGTCGGGACGCCGACGAGCACGACCGTGCCGGCCAGGTCGCGTCCGTAGAAGGCCTGGCGCCAGGTCTCCGGGCGGCCGACGGCGTCGATCACGACGTCCGGGCCGAAGGAGTTCGTGGCGTCCTGCATGGCTTCGACCACGGCTTCTTCGCTGAGTCCGCGACTGTTGACCGTGTGCGTCGCGCCGAAGTCCTTGGCCCACTCCAGCTTCCGGTCGTCCATGTCGATCGCGACGATCGTGGTGGCGCCGGCCAGCTTCGCGCCCGCGATGGCCGCGTCGCCGACGCCGCCGCAGCCGATGACCGCGACCGAGTCGCCGCGGGTGACGGCGCCGGTGTTGATGGCCGCGCCGAGCCCGGCCATGACACCGCAGCCGAGCAGCCCGGCGACCGCGGGTTCGGCTTCCCGGTTGACCTTGGTGCACTGTCCACTGTGGACGAGGGTCTTCTCGAGGAAGGCGCCGACGCCGAGCGCGGGCGACAGCTTGGTGCCGTCGGCCAGCGTCATCGGCTGGGCGGCGTTGAACGTCGAGAAGCAGTACCAGGGCTTGCCGCGCTTGCAGGCGCGGCAGGTGCCGCAGACAGCGCGCCAGTTGAGGATGACGTAGTCGCCGGGCTCGAGGTCGGTGACGCCCTCCCCGACGGCTTCGACGACCCCGGCGGCTTCGTGGCCGAGCAGGAACGGGAAGTCGTCGTTGATCCCGCCCTCGCGGTAGTGCAGGTCGGTGTGGCAGACCCCGCAGGCCTGCACGTTCACGACGGCCTCGCCCGGCCCGGGATCGGGGACGAGGACGGTCTCCAGCGAGACCGGCTCGCCCTTCGCTCGCGAAACGACCCCCTGGACCTCGTACGGCATGCGAATCCACCTTCCGGCTGCACTGCTGGTTTGCCCGCAGCTTGCCACGGATCATGCGGAGATGGCGACATCCGCATGAGTGAGGTTCGGTGATTCCTGCGCAACCTGTTGCGTTTTACGCAACTCCTGTCCGGCCGGGGCGGATGTGACTAGGTTTCCGGCATGGCGTTTGTGATCGGGCAACCCTGCGTCGATGTCAAGGACCGTGCGTGCATCGACGAATGTCCCGTGGACTGCATCTACGAGGGCGCCCGGAGCCTCTACATCCATCCGGACGAGTGCTTCGAGTGCGGTGCGTGTGAGGTGGTCTGCCCGGTGGCAGCGGTCTCCTACGTGGAAGACATCGCGTCCGCGCCGGACAACGGCCTGTTCTTCAGCGAGATCCTCCCCGGGCGCGACGCACCGCTGGGTTCTCCGAACGGTGCGGCCGCGGTCGGCCCGCTGAACGCGGACACGGTGCAGGTCGCGGCGCTGCCGCCGCAGCGTCCGACCGCGCGGCGGCTACCGCGCGGGAAGCCCCGGGCGTGTGGCAACTGCGGCTGTGCCGACGATTCCGGCGGTCGGCGCGACCCGAGCTGAAGCGGGGCGTGCCTCCGGCCCCCGGTTTCCAGCTTATCGGGAGGTACCGACAGTTCCGGGTGGCTCGGGCAGGTCCATCGACGCCAGCCGGGCCGGGTCGGCCACCGCCGCGATCCCCGCGATCCGGCCGTTCACCACTGTGAACGCCACGACCGACAGCGGCGACCCGTCCGGGCGCCACGCCACCACTCCCGGCAGGCCGTCGACCAAGACCTCCCGGCCTTCGTTGGCCGCGCCGAAGCGCGCTCCCGCCGCCACGTTCGTCGCTCCGAGGACCACCACCACGCCGTCCGGGGTGTCGACCGTCAGCTTGACGTCGGGGTCGAGCACGCGCAGCAGCCCCTCGAAGTCGCCGTCGCGGGCCGCCCTCAGGAACGCGTCGACCACCTCTCGCTGCTCGGGCCCGGCCGACAAAGCCGGCGATGGTGTCCGGACCTTCCGGCGGGCGCGGCTCGCGAGCATCTTGCTGGCGGCGGGGGACTTGCCCAGGATCCGGCCGATCTCCTCGAACGGCACCGCGAACAGGTCGTGCAGCACGAACGCCAGCCGTTCGCCCGGCCCCAGCGACTCGAGGACGACCAGCAGCGCGAGCCCGACCGAATCCGCGAGCGTGATGTCTTCCTCGGGTCCTTCGCCGACCGCCACGACGACCTCGTCGTAGGGCGCCTCGGGCCGGGACCGGCGCGAGCGCAGGACGTCCAGGCTGATCCGGCCGACCACCGTGGTCAGCCAGCCGTCGAGGTTCTGGATGGTCGAGGCGTCCTGGCGCGACAGCCGCAGCCAGGCCTCCTGGACGACGTCCTCGGCGTCGGCGTGCGAGCCGAGCACCCGATGGGCCACCGCGCGCAGCCGGTCGCGCTGCGCTTCGAAGGCCTCGGTCACCGTGTCGGGCATGTCGTTACCTTCCTCCGTTCCGCTCCGTCGTGGTGATGACGGGCCCGGAGGGGCACAGGTAACAGACGGAGGACCGATGGAAGCGCGGTTGAAGGATTCGGGGAACCCCGAGGTGTTCGGGGCGATCCAGCGGATCATCAAGGCGGTGCACGCCGGGGGCGTCGACCCGCTGGTGCTGGAGCTGGTCCACCTGCGGGCCAGCCAGATCAACGGCTGCAGCCCGTGCGTCCACGGCGGAGTCCAGTCGGCGAAGAAGCACGGCGAGACCGAGGAGCGGCTGCACAACGTGGTCGCGTGGCGCGAGACGCCGTTCTACACGGAGCCGGAGCGGGCGGCGCTCGCGTTGACCGAGGCGGCGACCCGGCTCCAGGACGGCGAGCCGGGGGTGACGGACGAGATCTGGGAAGCGGCGGCGAAGCACTTCGACGAGAAGCAGCTGTCGGCGATCACCCTGAACATCGCGCTCACCAACTTCTTCAACCGGATCAACCGCACGACGCGCCAGCAGGCCGGCAAGGCCTGGTGAACCCGGCGGGGCGCCGGTCCGGCGCCCCGCCGAGCCCGGTCAGGCCGGGGTGATGATGTACGCGATGCCGCCGGGGCCGCCCGCGACGGTCCCGTCGGCGCGGTACCGCTTGGTCCGTTGCCAGATCTTCTCGAACTGGTCGCGCTTGTAGATGTTGCGCACTCGGTCGTTGCTGCTGGAGGCCGGGTCGTTCGCGATCACGTCGCCGTCCTTCGTGAAGCCGACGACCACCATGATGTGCCCGGCCGTCCCGTACCCCGCGCCGTCCAGCTCCGAAGCCAGGAACGACTGCGACGTGATCACCGGGATGCCGCGGGCGATGTAGGTCTCCAGCTCGTTCAGCGAGTGCAGCCGCGTGATGTGCCCGCGCAGCCCGCGCGACGCCGCGTACGCCGTGTTGAACGGCCAGTTGCCGGTGCCGTCGTAGGCGTGGTCGTAGGTGTAGCGCGCCGCGAACGCGATCGACGGGTCGACGTAGTCCGAGGGGATCCAGGACATCTCCGCCGCCGACGGCTTCTTGCCCCAGTACTCGGCCACCATCTCCGTCGACGTCGGGCTGCACCAGGCTTCGCCGCCCCCGCCGTACTGCGGGAACTGTCCCTTGTGGAGGTTCTGCGCGTATGCCGGCACCTTCAGCTCGATCCCGGTGGCGCGGCCCGGCTTCGTCGTCTGCACGTCGAAGCGGTCCGGCACCGCGGATGTCATCGCGCCCAGCGACGTCACCGACGGCGTCGCGTGGGACCCGGCTTCGCGGTAGAGGGTGATCCGCAGCTTGTACGACTTCAGCGTGACGCCGGTCTTCATGACCAGCGTGTCGACGTCGACCAGCGCGTTCGCGTCGTCCTGGCCGTCGACGCTGGTGCGCAGGATGTCGGCGTCGCCGCTGGCCCAGTGGCCCATCACGTACCACGCGGTTTCGGTGCCGGCCGACGTTTTGCCCTGCGCCTCGACCTGCAGCCACGTCTTCGCCGGCGTCTGGGCGTTCCACGACGCGACCAGCTGCGTCGCGCCGAAGCCCTGCCGGTACGACGGCGACGTCCACTGGCCATACTCGTACGTTCTCGTCGTGCCCAGCTCCGGCTCGGTGTGCTCGACCGTGCCGGCCGGGCGCGTGATGCGCAGGCCGTCGCGGGTCAGCGCCAGGCCGTCGAAGCCGCCGTCGTGGAACTGGCCGCCGTTCCACTCGTGGTAGTCGATCGCCTCGTCGTCGTGGGGCCGGGCCGGCGCGGCGTCGGCGACTTGCGCGGTTACGGCAGTCAACACAACCACGGACAATAAGGTGAACAACTTGCGTACACGCATCCCGGCTCCCTGTCAGTCCCACCCAGTAGCCAGGGATTTTTGCCGGTCGGGCCCGGTATGTAAACAGGTACCTAGAGGACGGCCTGCGTCTGTGTCACTTTCGCGACCAACTTGCCGTCGTCGTCGTGGATCTCCGTCTCCACCACGACGAACTTGCGCCCGGCGTGCAGTGGTCTGGACGACGCAACGGCGTAGCCCGAACGCACGGCACGCAGGAAGTTCGTCTTCGACTCGACGGTCGTCGTGCCCTGCCCGCCTTCGGGGAGGTTGAGGAACGCGCACACGGCGCCGGTCGAGTCGGCCAGGGCCATGAGCGCGCCCCCGTGCAGCGCGCCGCCGAGCGTGCAGAGGCTCTCGTCCCACTTCAGCCGGCTGCGGACGAGTGCCTTGCCGTGCTCCAGCACCTCGACGCCGAGGCGTTCGGAGAACGGCATGGAGCGGTGGAAGAGCTGGGTGCCCTCGGGATCGGTCATGCCCCGCAGCCTGCCCGAAGACCGGCCGCGGGGCGATTACCTCCGAGGTAACGCGCTCAGCTCAGCGGGTGGACGAGCAGCAGTTCCGTGTTGTGGTCGACGGCCTCGCCGACGCGGCCGAGGTCGACGTGGATGTCGTTGTAGGACAGCTCGCGGTAGAGGGACGCAAGCGCTTGCGGTGTCCGGGCGTCGTAGTCGACGGCGTACGGTGCTTCCGCCTCGATCAGCGTCGTGAACAGCGACAACGTGCCGTCCGCGTTGTCCGCGACCTCGACGATCCGGGCCTGCTGCGGGAAGTCGACGTGCGACGCCGTGTTGATCTCCCAGAAGCTCTGCTTCGGCGTGTTCCCGGCGTGCGCGGTGATCTTGTTGAGGTGTGTGTGGCCGTTGACCCACGCCAGCACGTTCGGGAACCGCTTGAGCAGCCCGACGAACGCGTTGCCGTCCAGGCGCGGGTCGAGCAGGTGGCGCGAGTCGGGCAGCACGTTGCCCATCGAGCCGCTGGTGTGGTGGCTGAACAGGAGGAACAGCTCGTCGGTGACGCCGTGGGTGACCTTGCGGCCGAAGAAGTCGTAGTACGTCGAGCTGTTGCGCTTCAGCGTCGCTTCGACCCAGTTGAACTGGGCCAGGCCGATCGAGCCGTCGGCGAACCCGGCGTCGGTCGTCGTGTCGAGGCTGATCCCGGTGATGCCCGGCGCGATCCGGAACGTGTAGTAGACGTTCTTGCCGTCGGCGTTGTCACCGGTGAAGCCGTGCCCGACCGGGCCGGGGCCGGTGTTCGCGGTGTCGAGGTGCGCCTGCACGAACTGGCCGGTGGTGAACGGGCGGCGCCGCGCGTCCGGCGTGATCTCGCGGATCGTGCCGCTGCCGCCGAACAGCTCCGCGACCGGGATGCTGGAGCCGGGTTTCTTGATGGCGTCGGCGAGCTTCTTCGCGGTGCTCTCGTCCTTGCCGATCACCTTGTACTTGCTGGTGTACCAGGCGTCGATGCCGGGGATCTGCGCCGGCAGCGAGCCGACGATGCTGTCGTCGTGGTTGCCGAACGTGCAGTACCACGGGACGTCGAGGCCGGGCGCGGTGAAGGTCTTGATGCCCGCTTCGAGCAGGCCGGGCAGCTGCGGGAAGCCCTTGGCGGAGTAGTCGTCGCCCACGCCCGCGATGGACGGGTTCCAGAACTCTTTGTTGCCGGAGCTCTGGACGCCTTCGTAGGCGTTCGTGGCGCCGGAGTTCGGCGTGACGCTGCCGCCGTTGAGGACCTTGAGGAACCAGTCGAGCTCGATCAGCTCGTGGTTGTCGGTGTTGTCGCCGGTGGTGACCATGAGGTCGAACGGCCGGCCGGTGAAGGGGCCCTGGCGGACGCTGTTGACGCGTTCGACGAGCGCGGAGGTGGCGACGGTGCCGAGCGCCTCCTGCGGCCGGTGCGCGGAGCCGATGAAGGGGTGCAGGTACTCGAAGCGCGCGGGGCTCTCGGTGTCGGTGATGTGCAGGTCGGTGAACTGCACGAACGCACTGAGGGCGCGCCGCCGGTCGTCGCGGCCGGTCTGCGGGGCGGCGAGGTCGCCGCGGACGACCAGCGGCCAGCCGGGGCCCGCGGACAGGCGGCTGTAGCTCGCGGTGCCGCCGCCGGTGGCCACCTGCTCGAGCGTGGTGCCGGTGGTGGAGACCGAGCGGGTGCTCGTGAGCCGCAGGGCGCGGTCGAGGGCGTTCGCGGTGGGCGTGCACAGCAGGAGTCCGAGACCGGCGGCGCCCGCGGTGGCGAAGGTGCGCCGGGTGAGTTCGGCCATGGTTGTTCGCTCCCCAGTTTCTCGGTTGCCCAGCACCGTGCCGGACGCCGGTGTCCGGCCGGTGAACGTGACGTTTCGAGCCACCTTGTCACAGGCGTCGGGGTGGGGTGTACCGCCGAAGGTCGTGGTCAATTCGGCCGAGAGGCGGGGGAGCGTTCAGCAGGCGTAGGTGCACGCGGCGGTCCCGGCCGCCGCCATGATGCCGAAGAAGAACAGCATCACGATCACCGCCGGGATCACCGCGATGATGCCGCACACCAGGCCCGCGATGCCCATGCCCTTGCCCGTGTAGCCCGGCCGGTCGGCCTGGACCATGCCGCCCCACGACAGGCCGATCGCCAGGAAGCCGAGGACCAGGTCGACGAACGGGACCCAGAACAGGACCAGGGCGACGATGCCGACGACCATGCCCGCCACCGCCATCCCGCTGGTGGCCAGCGGCTGGTACGCCGCGTACGGCTGGGCGACGTAGACCGGTTGAGGCGCGTACGGCTGCACCGGGTACTGCTGCGTCCCCCAGGGCTGCTGCGGGACCGGCGCCGAAGGCGGGTACACCGGGTTGGCCTGGTCCGGCTGCCGGTAGGGGTCGAACTCGGTCATGGTGCACCTGTTTCTGTCGTTACCCGGAGTCGTCGGTGCGCCGGCTCCGGGCGTTACGTCAGCAGTAGATACCGCAGGTCGTCGTCACGGTCGCCGCCGCGGTGAAGAAGATGACCATGAAGATGATAGCGGGGATCATCGCGATGCCCCCGCAGATCAGGCCGGCGATGCCCATGCCGCGGCCGGTGAACCCGGGCCGGGCCGCCTGCGTCATGCCGGCCCACGACAGCCCGATCGCGAGCAGGCCCATCAGCACGTCACCGAACGGGATCCAGAACCCGAGCAGGGCGAGGATGCCGACGACCATGCCCGCGACGCACAGGCCGCTGGTGCGCAGCATCGGGACCGGCACGCCGTACGCCGCCGCGTACGGCTGGACGGGCATCGGCGCCGACACCGGGTTCTGCTGCCAGGTGGGCCCGCTCGGGGTGGGCATGTGCGACGCCGGGTCGTCCGGGTGGGCCGACGGGTACGGGTCGGAACTGGTCATGGGAGTACCTGCTTCCTTCGAGACAACCCCGGAGTCGGCCGTGCCCCACTGCTTGTTACGAGCCGCCCAAACCGGACTCCGTCACCCCGCGCACCAGGTAGCGCTGCAGGAACGCGAAGAGCAGCACGATCGGCAGGATCGACACCGCCGCCGCCAGGAACAGCAGGTTCAGCTGCGGGTTCTGCGCCGTCAGCAAACCCGACAGCGCCACCTGGACGGTCCACGAGTCGGGGGACTGGGCGATGATCAGCGGCCACAGGAACGCGTTCCAGCTGCCGATCACCGAGATCACCGCGATCGCCGCGAAGAAGCCCCGCGAGTTCGGCACCACGATCCGCCAGAACACGCCCCAGCGCGTCAGCCCGTCCACCCGCCCGGCCTCCTCCAGCTCGCGCGGGAAGTCCAGGAAGTACTGCCGGAACAGGAACACGCTGAACGCGCTGAACAGCCCGGGGATCACCAGTCCGCGGAAGTCCGACAGCCAGCCGAGCGTCGAGACCACCACGAAGCTCGGCACGAACGTCACCGACGTCGGGATCATCAGCGTCGCCAGCACTGCGTAGAAAACGATCTTGGAGTGCCGGTAGGGGATTCGCGCCAGGCCGTAGCCCGCCAGCGAGCAGACCGCCAGGAGGCCGGCCGTCTGCAGCACCGCCACGATCGCCGAGTTCAGCAGGCTGCGTGCGAAGGGGACGTCGTCGAGGGAGAACAGCTTCGAGAAGTTCTCCCAGTGCGCGGTGGCCGGGAAGAACGTCCACTGTGGAGCGGTGATCTCGGCCCGCGACGCCAGGCCGTTGCGCACCAGCAGGTAGAACGGCAGCAGGAACAGCACCGCCGCCACCGTCAGCGACGTCCACCGGAAGAAGGCCTTCACGACACCCGCCCGAAGCGGAAGACCCGGCCCTGCAGCAAGGTCACCAGCGCGATGATCAGCGCCAGGATCACCGCGCCCGCGCTGCCGCGGCCGAGGTCCTGGCCGCCCGAGCCCAGCGACGTGTAGTACAGGTACACCAGCGGCGGCCGGGCGAACGGCGGATAGCCGCGGGAGTCGCCCATGATGTTGTAGAACTCGTCGAACGCCTGGTAGGCGTTGATCAGGTTCAGCAGCAGCACCGCCACGGCCGTCGCGCGCAGCTGCGGCAGCGTGATGTAGCGGAACACCTGCCACCCCGGCTTCGCGCCGTCGAGCCAGGCCGCTTCGTACAGGTGGTGCGGGATCCGCTGCAGCGCCGCGATGAACAGGATCATGTAGAACCCGAGCTGCAGCCACAGCCGCGCGGTCACCAGCACGATCCAGTACAGCGGCGGGTGGACCGTGCCCGTCCAGGCCACCGGGTCCGCGCCGAACAACCCCAGCACCGTGTTCGCCAGCCCGTACCGGACACCGGAGAACAGCGACGTCTTCCAGATCAGCGACGCCACCACGTACGAACACGCGAACGGCAGGAAGAACACCGACCGGAAGAACGCCCGCGCGAACCGCAGCCGGTTGACGCCGAGCGCGAGCGCCAGCGAGAGGACGAACGTCAGCGGCACGATGAACACCGCGAACGCGCTGAACGTCCCCAGGCTCGACAGGAACGGCTCGTCGGTGAGCATGTGCCCGTAGTTGTCCAGCCCGACGAAGTCCGTCGGGCTCACCGTGTTGCGCGCGTCGAAGAACGACAGGTACGCGCTCCAGCCGATCGGCAGGTACGCGAAGACCGCGAGCCCCAGCAGGAACGGCCCGACGAACAGCCAGAACGCGCGCGCGTCGCGCCCTTTCATCCGAACAGGCGCTTGAGCTCGGACTTCGCCACCTCGACCGCTGTTTTGGTCTGCGCGACCGGGTCCGCCCCCTCCTTCGCGATCTTCGCGACCGCGTCGGACAACGCCGTGTTCGACTGCTGAGTCCACACCGGACCGCCGACGAGGTGGCTGTTCTCCTTGACGAACTTCGCGGCGTCGGCGGCCGGGCCCGTCTTGAGGCTGTCCGCGCGGTCGGTGAGGCTCTGGCGCGCCGGGACGTGGAAGCCGAACTTCGTCGCGAACTCCAGCTGGTCGTCGGTCTTGTCGATCCACAGCCACTTCACGAACGCCTTGGCCTCGGCGACGTGCTCGCTCTTGGCGTTCACCATCGCGCCGTACGCACCGACCGGCACCGACGGCGCGCCGCTGCCGTCCAGCCGCGGGAACGGCAGCACGCCGAAGTCGTCGTCGAGCGCGTCACGGATCTTCGGCACGTTCCACAGCCCGGTCCACTGCATCGCCGCGAGCCCGTCGACGAACGCGCCGGGGTCCGACCAGTCGGAGGGTGCGCCGAGCAGCAGCGAGCCGTTGGCGTTGAGGGTGTGCAGCTTGGCCAGTGCGGTCGCCGCGCGCGGGTCGTCGAAGCCGACCTCGCGGTTGCCGTTCTTCAGGTAGTCGAGGCCGGCCGACCACAGCAGCGGCCCGGTGAGCACGCCGACGCCGCCGTCGTTGCCCGCGAAGAAGCCCTTGACGCCGTCCTTGGAGAGCTTGGCGGCCGCGTCGATCAGCTCGTCGACCGTCTGCGGCGGCTGCACGCCCGCGCCCTGCAGCAGGCTCTTGCGGTAGAAGAGCACCTGCGTGTCGATGGCCTGCGGGATGCCGTAGACCTTGCCCTCGACGGTCTGCGCGGCGAGCACGGCCGGGCTGAAGTCGCCCTTGACCGGGGCGATGACGTCGTCGAGCGACACGACCTGGTTCTGCCGCACCCAGTCGATCTTGACCTGCGCCTCGAAGACGTCCGGCACCTTGCTGTTCTGCAGCGCGGTGACGATCTTCGAGTCGTAGTCACCCGGGTTCCACTGGACGTTGACCGTCGCACCCGGGTACGTCGCGGCGTAGCGCTTGACCGCTTCCTGGACGCCGTCTTCGCCGTACGCGTGGTACCACTGCTGGAGCGTGACCTTGGGCGCGTCCGACGGCGGTGGGCCCGCCGAGTACGCCGTCGACGGCGGCGGGGTGCCCTGCCGCCCGGTGTTCGACCCGCACGCGGCCGCCACCGCGCCGACCGCGCCCGCTCCCGCGAGCGCGAGAAAGCTCCGCCTGTTTCGCTGCATCCCCAGTACTCCTCCGCGTACGTCCGTGAATGCCACATCGAGGGACACAGAGTCCCCCAAAGTGGCATTCACGGAACCTTAGGCACGCCGGAGATTTACCCGTTAGAGCTGTGCGATGTCGAGCTTTCCCTCGGAGTAGGACGCGCGGATCCGCTTCTTGTCGAACTTGCCGACGCTCGTCTTGGGCACTTCGTCCACGAACGTCCAGTTCTCCGGCAGCTGCCACTTCGCGACCTTGTCGCTGAGGAACTCGCGCAGCTCCTCGGGCGTGGCCGTCTGGCCCTCCTTGAGCACGACGGCGACCAGCGGCCGCTCGTCCCACTTCTCGTCCGGGATGCCGACGACCGCGGCCTCGGCCACCGCCGGGTGCCCCATGACCTGGTTCTCCAGGTCGACCGAGGAGATCCACTCGCCGCCGGACTTGATGACGTCCTTGGCGCGGTCGGTCAGCGTCAGGTAGCCGTCCGCGCTGACCTTGCCGACGTCGCCGGTGCGCAGCCAGCCGTCGTGGAACTTGTCCGGGTCGATATCGGCGCCGCCGTAGTAGGCCCCGGCGATCCACGGGCCGCGGACCTCCAGCTCGCCGACGGCCTCGTTGTCCCAGGGCAGCTCTTCTCCCGAGTCGCCGATCAGCCGGGCCGTCACCGCCGCCGGGAAGCGGCCCTGCGTGTAGCGGTAGCGCCAGGCCTCGTCGCCGGTCGCGGACGCCGGCGGGCGCGCGACGCTGCCCAGCGGTGACGTCTCCGTCATGCCCCAGGCGTGCAGGATCCGGACGTGGTGCCGCTCCTCGAACGCGTGCATCAGCGACGGCGGCACCGCCGACCCGCCGACGACGACCTCGCGCAGGTGCGAGATGTCCTGCGGGTTGGCTTCGAGGTGGGCGAGCAAGCCCTGCCAGACGGTCGGGACCGCGCCGGCGAACGTCGGCTTGACGTCGGCCAGCAGCGCGGCCAGCGGGGCGGGCTGGAGGAACCGGTCCGGCATCACCAGCGTCGCGCCGACCATCAGCGCCGCGTAGGGCAGGCCCCACGCCATCGCGTGGAACATCGGCACGATGGCCAGCGCCTTGTCGTGCTGGGCGAGGTTCATGCTGTCGCTCATGCAGACCTGCATCGAGTGCAGCCAGATCGACCGGTGCGAGTAGGCGACGCCCTTGGGGTCACCCGTCGTGCCCGAGGTGTAACACATCGCGGCCGCGGAGCGTTCGTCGATCTCCGGCCAGTCGAAGGTGTCCGGCTGGCCGGCCAGCAGCTCGGCGTAGGAGTGGACCTGGATGCCGTCGGGTGCCTGCAGCGACGCCGCGTCGCCGTTGGCCACGATGACGTGCCGGACCGTCTTGAACTCCGGCAGCTGCTTGGCCAGCAGCGGGACGAGGGTGCCGTCGACGATGACGACCTGGTCCTCGGCGTGGTTGGCCACGAAGACCAGCTGCTCGGGGAACAGCCGGATGTTCAGGGTGTGGAGCACGGCGCCCATCGCCGGGACGGCGAGGTAGGCCGCGAGGTGCTCGGCGTTGTTCCACATGAACGTGCCGACGCGCTGGTCGCCGGTGATGCCGAGGCTCCGGAGCGCGTTCGCGAGGCGGGCGGCGTTGCGGCCGAGTTCGCCGTAGGTCTCGCGACGGGCTTCTGAACCGGTCCAGGTGACGACTTCGCTCGCCGAGTGCACCGACGTGCCGTGGCGGAGCAGGTTCGCCAGCGACAGCTGGCCGTCCTGCATGGTGCTCAACATGGTCACTCCCGGGGGTGTTCGCCGGTGAACGGGGGTTGGGCCGACTCTAGTGCGGATCGGGTGAAGCGGGCATGGTCGACAACGGCTCCGTTCGGTCACGGTCGTCCCGCGATCGGGCGACGACCGAACGGTGATCAAGATCGACTATTTTTGCGCTTTTCGTTGTGAGCAACGAAATATGCGCCGAAACCCGGTGTAGTGGAGGCTTCACTTCCGGGTGAGGATGGCCACTCGGGACGGTTCTTGGGAGCGTTTCCGCAGGCCGGAGCGGGTTGCCCGGCATCACCTCCGAGGGTATTAAGTGCGTGTCGGTTGCACGGCCGAGAACCCGGTGGCGTTTACTGGGGCCGTGGTAAGAGACGGCTGGCCAGCGCTTGCAGGAGCAAGCGCACCGAAAAGCCGTCGGCCGCGAAAGCGGAGACCTGAGAGGAAAGGACTACTACGTTGGCTCTGCCTACGTTGACTCCGGAGCAGCGCGCCGATGCACTCGCCAAGGCGGCCGAGGCTCGCAAGGCGCGTTCGGAGCTGCTCGCGTCGATCAAGTCCGGCAAGGAGAGCATCGAAAAGGTGCTCAAGCAGGCCAAGGAGAACAAGACGATCGGGAAGACGAAGGTCACCCAGCTGCTGAAGGCCGTCCCCGGCCTCGGCGCGGTGAAGGTCGCCGCCCTGCTCGAGCAGGCCGGTATCGACCCGGACCGGCGCGCCGCCGGCCTGGGCGAGCGCCAGCGCGAGGCGCTCATCGACGCGCTGAAGTAGCCGTCACCGGAGCTCCCGCGAGGGGAGTGTCGCTCGTGACACTCCCCTCGCGGATCTCCCGAAGCCTGGGACGCTGGAGTCTGTGAGTGACACAGACCCGGTGATCCCGGCTAGCGACCTCGCCGCCCGCTATCAGCGAGGCGACTTCCTGTTCACGACGGCCGAGCGCGCGCTCCTCGCGCAGGGCACCATCCGGACCGTCACCGAGACGGACCCCCGCCGGCTCGCCTCGGTGATCCCCGGCGTCCTGGCCGCCACGGGTGCCCCGCTGGCCGTCGGTGTCCTCCCGTTCGACACCGGGCCCGACACGAAGGTGCCGGGCCACCTCGTCGTGCCCCGGACCGTCCACCGTTCCGAAGGGGCGCCTTCGCTGCCGCGTGAGGTCCTGCCGGCGCCCGTGCGGGTGCGTGCGGTGCCTTCTCCCGCTCAGCACATGGCGGCCGTCTCGGCGGCCGTCGAGGCGCTGGCTTCGCGTGATCTGCGCAAAGCCGTGCTGGCCCGGGCCCTGGACCTCGAGTTCGCCGCGCCGGTGTCGGCGGAGAGCATCGTGCGCAACCTGGCGGTCGGCAACCCCCGGCACTTCACGTACGCGGCCGAGCTGCCGGGCGGCCGGGCGCTGGTCGGCGCCACGCCCGAGCTGCTGCTGCGCCGCACCGGCCGCACGGTTTTTTCGTCGCCCCACGCGGGCTCGATGCCGCGCTCGGCCGACCCGGCGACCGACCGGGCCAACGGCGAGGCGCTGCGGACGTCGCGCAAGGACCAGCTGGAGCACGCCGTGGTGATCGACTACCTGGTCGAGGCGCTGCGGCCGTTCTGCCGGACGCTCGAGGTCCCGGCGGAGCCGGAGCTGGTCACGACCCCGGCGATCTGGCACCTGCGCACCCCGATCACGGGCGAGCTGGCCGACCCGGACATCACGGCCCTCGACCTGGCGGCGGCGCTGCACCCGACCCCGGCGATCTGCGGCACCCCGACCGAAGGAGCGCGCGAGCTGGTCCAGGAGCTGGAGCCGTTCGACCGCGACTACTACGCGGGAGCGGTCGGCTGGGTGGACGCCACGGGCGACGGAGAGTGGGCGGTGGCGATCCGCTGCGCGGAGATCGCGTCGACGTCGATGCGGCTGTATGCGGGGGGCGGGATTGTGCCGGCCTCGGACTCGCAGGCGGAACTGGACGAGACGACGGCGAAGTTCCGGACGCTGCTGGGCGCGATGGGTCTGGCGGACTTGCCGGTCTAGGGGGCCAGAGGACGCGAAGCAGGTCGACGCGGTTCTGCTCCTCCAGGATCAGGTAAGTGATCAGTCCTTCGCCATGCGGCCCGAAGGCGAGCTAGAGGCCGAGCTCCGACTTGAGGGAGTTCCACGATCGGCTGCCGGCGGGCGGCTCCCCGGAGCGCTGGGCGTGCTCGGCCGCCTGCGCCATGCGCCGGTGCGCGGCGGGGTCGTCCTGGGTGCTCCACGCGATCCGGCGCCACGACTCCAGCGTTTCGACGAGGTCCGTGAGGCTCAACGCCTCCCGAGCGACGTCGAGGGCGTGGCGGTAGTCCTGGTCGAACCGGGGCACGTCCTCGGGCAGCAGAGCAGCCCGGATGGCCGCCGGCGAAGCGCCGGTGGGATACCTCGGCTCACTCGTGCTCGCCGGTGTGGACATGTCGCCGATCATGGCCGCGGAACCCAGTGTTCCTCGGTCACCGACAGCTCGTCGGTGGTGAGCACCGCGATGGCCGCGCGATAGCCGTCCGAGGCCTTCAGGTCCACCAGTCGCGTGGTCGCCGGATCCAGCGCCGGGTCGCCCGACTCCAGTAGCCGGGCCGGTTCGTCGAAGCGGGAGAACGTGATGCTCTTCAGTGGGATGCGCAGGCCCTTGCCCGTGGCCTTCATCACGGCTTCCTTGCGCGTCCAGTAGACGAAGAACGCCGCCGCCTTCTCCTCCGGGCCGAGGCCCGCCAGGTGCGCCGTCTCGGCCGGGCTCAGCGCGTACTCGATCAAGCCGTCGTCGGCCTTGCGGCCGGCCGTCTCGACGTCCAGGCCCACCGGGACCGATGGGGTCGCCGCCACGCCGATCAGGTCGCCCGAGTGGGAGATCGACAGCGTCAGGTCCGCGCCCGGGACCCGGGGCCTGCCGTGCGGTTTGCCGCAGTCTTCGCAGGTCGCGTCGAACTTCACGGCCTCGGGGGTCGACCCCAGCCGCTCCGCCGCCACCGTCTTCGCCAGCACGCGGCCGGTGAGGAAGCGCCGCTTGTCCGCGTCCTGGCGGTACGCCTCGAAGCGGCCTTGTTCGACGTCGTCCAGCAGGCGCAGGAAACGCTCTTCGGCGGGCAGCGGGGACGACCAGCGGACCACGATCTCCATCACCCCTCCGATCCTTCCGGGCGGCGAAGCGGTTGTCACGAATTCGGGGACAGGTCTGGGGTAATCCCGCTCCCAGGAGGTACCCTCGTACTAAGCAAGCGCTTAGCCAGTGTCGGAGGAGCAGCTCGGATGGATTTCTCTCTCAGCACCGAAGAACGTGAAGTGCGCGACTGGGTCCGCACGTTCGTCCAGCGGGAGCTGATCCCGCTCGAGCAGGAAGTCCTCCGGCGCGAGCGCGCCCACCAGCCCGGGCTGACCGGCGAGGAGCTGAAGGACCTCCAGCTGAAGGCCAAGGAGTCCGGCTTCTGGGGCGTCTTCACGCCGGAGGAGTACGGCGGCATGGGCCTGTCCGCCGTCATGGCCGCGCTGCTCGAAGCCGAGCTCGGCCGGACCTTCGTGCCGTTCCGCTTCGGTGGCGCCGCGGACAACATCCTGTTCCACGCCAACGAGGAGCAGAAGCAGACCTACCTGCTGCCGACCATCTCGGGCGAGCGCAAGTCGTGCTTCGCGATCACCGAGCCGGGCGCCGGGTCGGACGCCAAGGCCATCCGGACCACCGCCCGCAAGGACGGCACCGACTGGATCATCAACGGCGAGAAGACCTTCATCACCGGTGGCAACGAAGCCGACTTCACGATGGTCTTCGCGATCACCGACCCGGAGAAGGGCGCGAACGGCGGCGTCACGTGCTTCCTCGTCGACCGCGAGGCCGGCTGGAAGTCCGAGTACATCGACACCATGGGCGAGTGGGGCCCGGCTTCGCTGATCTTCCAGGACGTCCGCGTCCCCGAGACGCAGATCCTCGGCGAGGAAGGCCGCGGCTTCGAGCTCGCCATGCAGTGGATCGGCCAGGGCCGCTACCTCCTGCCGGCGCGCGCGATCGGTTCGTGCGAGCGGCTGATCTCGATGGCCATCGAGCACGCCAACACCCGCGAGACGTTCGGGCAGAAGATCGCCGAGCGCCAGGCCATCCAGTGGATGATCGCCGACTCCGGCGTCGAGCTGGAAGCGCTGCGCTGGCTGGTGCTCAACGCCGCCTGGCAGGTCGACCAGGGCGTCGACTCGCGGCACGCGCAGTCGATGGCGAAGCTGTACGGCGGCCAGAAGGCCAACGAAATCGTCGACCGCGTCCTGCAGATCCACGGTGGCATGGGGTACACGCGGGAGCTGCCGGTCGAGCGGTGGTACCGCGAGCTGCGGCTGCTGCGCATCTACGAAGGCACCGACGAGATCCAGCGCCGCACCATCGCGCGCAACCTGCTCAAGGGGCACGTGAAGGTCGGCGGCGTGCTCGGCTGAGGTCCCCGGAAAGCGAACGAGGCCACCTCCCGGACGTCCGGGAGGTGGCCTCGGCAGCGCTTCGGGTTACTGCTTGTTGCGGATGGCGATCGGGACGCCGGCCAGGTCCTCTTCGTTGCACAGGAGCTTCACGTCGTAGTACGGCGAACCCTGGCGGTCGTCGTAGTCGAGGTGGATGGCGAGGACGTCGAGCGGCTCGCCCAGCCATTCCTGCGCCTGCCGTAGCCACTTGGAGCACCGCTCCAGGGCGGTGGGGAGATCGTCATCGCGGAACTCGACCGGGCGGTAGGGGACATCCTGCACCTGATCGCGGGGGTGTGCCGGCGCCGGGAGGCCCGGCGCGAGACCCGAGTCGTCCAGTTCCAGTTGGATCGTTTCCTCAGTCACCCTTCGAGCGTCCCCCACGCGCGCCGTCTGGGCAAGGCGTACACAGGTAAAAGCGCCGCTAAACGGACATGCCCCACTCTTTCGCGACGATTTCCCGGCAGCGTCGCAAGTCGGCTACGCCCGGCGAAGACGTGCAGCCCAGGGCCCTCGACGCCAGCTCCGCGTAGTGCTCGGCGAGCTGATCGAGAGCCAGCGGACCGCGCGGTGAATACCACCTCGCGACACCGCTGCACATCTCCAGCAGCGCCAGCCGGGTCACCGCCGGGTGTTCGGTGTGGAACACCCCGGCCGCGACGCCTTCGTCGATCGCCGCCGCCCACAGGTGTTCGTAGGCGTCCCGCAACGCCACCACCGGTTCGCGCGCGGCCGGCGACAGCACGTCGACTTCGTTGTCCACCACGCGGGTTTCCGCCGGGCCGACCGCGTGCGCGAGCACGTGCAGCGCGACCAGCGTGCGCAGCCGGTGCACCGGGTCCGCGCTGCCGGCCGTCGCTTCGCGGGCCGCGTCCAGGAGGCGGTTCAGCGCCGTGTGCATGATCTCCGCGAGCAGATCCTCCTTGGTGCCCATGTAGTGGTACAGGCTCGCCGAGGAGAGTTCCGCCTCCTGCGCCAGATCCCGGATGCCGGTGCCGTGGAACCCCTTGGTGGCGAACAGTTTCACCGCCGCCGCGCGGACGCGCTCCCGGCTCGTCACAGCCATGCTTCCGCCTTCGCGTCCCACGACCCGGCACGCGGGTCGGCCACCTTCCGCAGCTCGCCCTTGGCGACGCGCTCGGACGGCGTCATCGGCAGCCCGTCGGCGAACGCCCAGAAGCGCGGAACCTTGAAGTAGGCCAGCTTTTCCGAGCAGAACTCGACCAGGGACGCCGGTTCCGGACGCTCGCCGTCGCACACGACGTACGCCTTGATCTCCTCGCCGCGCAGTTCGTCGGGCACCGCGACGACGGCCGCCAGCCGCACCGCCGGGTGCAGCAGCAGCGCGCGTTCGACCTCGTCGGCGGAGACGTTCTCGCCGCTGCGGCGGATCATGTCCTTCGTGCGCCCGATGTAGTACACGCGGCCGGCGTCGTCCATGCGGGCGAGGTCGCCGGTGTGGAACCAGCCGTCGCGGAACGCCTTCGCCGTCGCTTCGGGGTCGTCGTGGTAGCCGTGCATCAGCCCGATCCCGCGGATCAGCAGCTCGCCGGTTTCCCCGCGTGGCAACGGTTTCCCGTCTTCTCCGGCGATCATCGCCTCGCGGTCGCGGCTCGGCCGGCCGATGCAGCCGGTGCCGACGGTCTCGTCGTGGTCGGCCGCCGCCATCCGGATGTCGCCGCCGGTCTCGGTCATCCCGAACGCCTCGTACCACGGCACGCCCCAGCGCGCCTCCAGTTCGGCGTGCAGCTCGTGCGGGATCGCGGACGCGCAGATCGCGCGGACGCGATGATCGCGGTCGGCCTCCGACGGCTCCTGCCGCAGCAGCAGCGTCGGCATCAGGCCCAGGCAGTAGAACCAGGTGACGCCGTGTTCGCGGACCCTCGCCCAGAACGTGCTGGGGTGGAAGCGGTCCAGCACGACGAGCGTGGCGCCGGCGGCGAGGCCCAGCGCGACGTTCCACTGTGGATCGATGTAGTGGAACGGCTGCGCGGTCAGCAGCACGTCGTCCTCGCCGACGGCCGGGAAGTCGGTGGCGAGGCCGACGGCCAGGGTCGTCCAGTACCGGTTCGGCAGGACGCAGCCCTTGGGCGCGCCGGTGGTGCCGGAGGTGTACTGGATGTTCACCGGGAGTTCGGGCACCGGCGTGAACTCCGGCGGCGCGGCGTCGGTGCGGAGCCGGTCCGGGGTGACGACCTCGGTCAGCCCGATGCGGCCGAGGAGGTCGGTGAACTCCGGTGCGGCGACAGCCAGTTTCGCGCCGGAGTGGCGGAGGACGTGGGCGCCGTCGAACTCGCGGTAGTTCGTGTTGACCGGCACCAGCCGCGCGCCGATCTTGGCCAGCGCCAGCCAGATCAGCGGGAACTCGGGCTGGTTGCGCAGCATCACCGCGACCCGGTCGCCGGGGCCGATGCCGCGTTCGGTCAGCGCCGCGGCGAACCCGTCGCTGAGGCGGTCGACGTCGGTGAAGGTGAACCGCTCGCCGGTCTCGTCGAAGATCCAGGCGGTGCGCAGCGGCCACAGCTCGGCGGCGCGCGTGACGAGCCGGCCCAGGGTGCCGATTTCGGCCAGCGGCGTCACGTCCGGCTCCGGAAGGCCTCCGTGGACGCGGCGACCGCGGCCGAGGTTTCGGTGATGAGGGCGTGGCTGACCTCGAGCTCGAGCGCGGGCTCGAGGTCCGTGGTCGCGTCGAGGACGCGCTTCGCCATCGCGGCGGCCGCCGGCGGGTGCTCGGCGATCCGCTTCGCCCAGCTGAGCGCCTCGGCCTGGAGCTGCTCGGCCGGCACGGCGGCGTTGACCATGCCCAGCTCCGCGGCCTTCCGGCCGTCGAAGCGCTCGCCGAGCAGCAGGAGCTCCTTCGCCTTGAGTGGGCCGACGAGCAGCGGGAGCAGCCGCGACGCCGCGCCGGTGACGCTCAGGCCCAGCGAGACCTCGGGGAACGCGAAGACGGCGTCCTCGGCGGCCAGGATCAGGTCGCAGCCGAGCGCGAACTCGGCGCCGGCACCGATCGCGTAGCCGTGCACCGCGGCGATCACCGGCTGACGCAGCGCGCGCAGGCGTCGCGTGACGTCCTGGAGCCGGTCGAGCCGCGCCCGGGAGTCCCCCGCGGGGGTGGGTTCCTTGAGGTCGTGGCCGGCGCAGAAGGCGCGGCCGGTGCCGGACAGCACGACGACGCGGGCGTCGCTGCGCGCGGCGGCGTCGAGGGCGGCCAGGAAGTCGTCGACCAGGACGGCGGCGACCGCGTTCAGCCGCTCGGGCCGGTTCAGCCGGATCTGCGCGATGCCGTCCTCGACGGCGAACTCCACGGTGGGCATGCGGCCGATGCTAGACGGTCGATCGATCGATCGATAGTCTCTGTCGACATGCGGGTGGATGCGGTCTACGAGAACGCCACAGTGTGGACGGGCACGGGCATGACCAGCGCGCTCGCCGTGCTGCACGGCCGGGTCGTCGCGCTTGGAGACGACGCTCGCGAGCTGTCCGCGCGCTCGCGGGTCGACCTCGGCGGCGGGTTCGTCGTGCCCGGGTTCCACGACGCGCACAACCACATGGCGTGGTTCGGGATGGGCCTCGACGACGTCGCGCTGGGTGGCTGCCGCAGCGTCGAAGAGGTCTACGACGCCGTCGCCGCGCGGGCCGCGACGCTGCCGGCCGGGAGCTGGGTCGTCGGGAGCGGGTACGACCAGAACAAGCTCGCCGGCGGGCACCCGGACCGGCACGGCCTCGACCGCGCCGCGCCGGGGATGCTCGTGCGGCTCAAGCACACGTCCGGGCACATGACCGTGGTGAACTCGGCCGTACTCGACCAGCTCGACCTGGCCAACGTGCCGGTCGGCGGCGACGTCGTGCTCGACGCGGACGGCTCACCGACCGGGCTGCTGCGCGAGCAGGCCCAGCTGCTGCTGCGGCCGCTGACGTACCCGACGCCGGTTTCGCGCGTCGTCCGCGGGCTCGACCGGGCGTCCGAGCAGTACCTCTCGGAGGGCATCACCAGCGTCCAGGAAGCCGGGATCGGCGGTGGCCTGGTCGGCGAGACACCCGCCGAGCTGGCCGCTTACCAAGAGGCGCGCGACCGCGGCGTCCTGCGCGTGCGCAGCACGGTGATGGTCGCCGCGAGCGTGCTGCACGACCTGCCCGACGACGCCGGCTTCGGCCTCGACCTCGGCCTGCGCACCGGTCTCGGCGACGAGTGGCTGCGCGTCGGCCCGATGAAGTTGTTCGCCGACGGCTCCCTGGTCGGCCGGACGTGCGCGATGCACGAGCCGTTCGACGGCGAGCCGGACAACCGCGGGTACTTCCAGGTGCCCGAGGACGCCTTGGCCGACACGATCCGCCGCGCGCACGAGGCCGGCTGGCAGATCGCGACGCACGCGATCGGCGACCGCGCGATCACGGTCGTGCTCGACGCGTACGAAGCCGCGTTGGCCGCTTCGCCGCGTACGGACCACCGTCACCGCATCGAGCACTGCGCGGTGCTTCAGCCCGCGGAGCTGTCCCGGCTCGCGTCGCTCGGCTTGCTCGCGTCGCCCCAGGGACGGTTCGTCAACGAGCTCGGCGACGGCATGCGCGCCGCGCTCGGTGAGTCCCGCGTCCCGTGGTGCTACCGGCTGCGAAGCGTCCTCGACGCGGGTTGCGTGCTTCCCGCGTCTTCGGATCGTCCCGTCGTGAACGGCGCGCCGCTGCTCGCCCTGGCCGACATGGTGCGTCGGCGCACGGCGTCCGGAGCCCCCTTCGCTCCCGAAGAGGCGTTGACGCCGGAGCAGGCGTTGCGCGCGTACACGTACGGCTCGGCGTACGCGACCTTCGCCGAGCGCGACCTGGGCACGCTCGAACCCGGGAAGCTCGCCGACTTCGCCGTGCTGTCCGGCTCACCCCTGGACGAGTCCGCTTTGGACGACCTCAGCGTGCAAGGCACCGCCGTCGGCGGCGAACTGCGTTATCAAGCGTGATGATTCACCTCCTTCCCACGAACTCGAGTGCTTCTTCCACCAGCGCGGACCAGGGCTGCGTCGACCCCGTGTCCAAAGCCAGCCACTCCTTCATCGGCGTGCCCTTGTTGGCGTCGAACCGGACGCCTTCGCCGCGCTCGACCAGCTCGTCCACCTGCGCTTTCGGGAGCTTGAGCACGAGCTGCCCGCGCACGAACATGCAGAAGATCCGGCCGTTCACGCGCAGCGCCGTGCGCCCGAAGCCACCGGTCGCGCCGGGTGGCGTGATGCCCGGCTGTCCGGTGAACTCGTCGACCAGCGCTTCGAACTTCTCCTCCGGTGACATCGACCACCTCCGCATCCTTCAAGCCCGACAGTAACGACCACCACCGACAGAAACGGGAGGCGAGATGCCCGTCCGCGACGCCGTCTTCGAGGACATCGAAGAAATCTGCACGCTCATCGAAGAGCACGCCGTCTACGAGGACAACCACGACCTCAAGCTCGACCGCGCCGAGATGAGCGGGCACCTCTTCGGGCCGGACCCGAAGGCGTGGGTGCTGATCGCGACCCCGCCCGGGGAGCCCGGCACGGTCGCCGGCTTCGCCTTCTGCAGCTGGAACTTCTCCACCTGGGAGGCCCGCCCCGGAATCTGGCTGGACGACCTGTTCGTCCGCCCCGCCCACCGGCGCTACGGGCTCGGCAGCGAGCTGCTCGACGAGCTCCGCACCCGCACCACCGGGCGCGTCGAATGGGACATGCAGGCGGGCAACGAGAAAGGTGAGGCGTTCTACGCCCAGCTCGGCGCCGAACCCGTCCCCGGCTGGATCCGCTACCGCTGGCGGCCGTGAACTTTCACGTGAAAGATCCCGGCCCCGTATCGTATGCGGCATGGGAGATGGTTCGGTCCGGAGGTCCTCGTCGGTCGAGGACTACGTCCGGGTGATCTACGGCCTGGTCGAGCGCGGGGAGGCGGTCACGAACACCTCGCTCGCCGGCCGGCTGGAGGTCAGCCCGTCCTCGGCGTCGGGGATGGTCACGAAGCTGTCCCAGCTCGGGCTGGTCACGCACGTGCCCTACCGCGGGATCGAGCTCACCGCCGACGGCAGGCTGCTCGCGCGCTCGGTCCTGCGGCGGCACCGCCTGATCGAGACGTACCTGGTGTCCGAGCTCGGCTACACGTGGGACGAGGTCCACGCGGAGGCGGACGCGCTGGAGCACGCGGTGTCGGACCGGCTGATCGAGCGCATCGCGGCCAAGCTGGGCAACCCGGTCCGCGACCCTCACGGCGACCCGATCCCGGCCGCGGACGGCAGCGTCGAGGAGCTCTCGGTCCGCATCCTGGACGACCTCGAGCCGGGCGCGGTGGGCGAGATCGTCCGGGTCTGGGACACCGACCCCGAGCTGCTGCGCTACCTGACGGAGCACGCGATCAACCTGGGCGAACGCATCGAGGTCGTCGAGCGTCAGCCGTTCGGGGGACCGATGGTGGTGAAGGTGGGCTCGCCGCCGGAGGTGGCTACCCATGCCATCGGCAAGGAGATCGCGCAGGCCTTGTCGGTCACCCTGCGCTGAGAGGCGTACGCGCGAGTGACGTCGTGAAGCGGATGTGGTGACACGCCCGCGACCTCGACCATGACCGCATGAAACCCTTCCGTTTCGGCATCGTCGCCGGCTACTCGCCGGACCTCACCTCGTGGACCGCCCAGGCCGAACGCGTCGAGAAGCTCGGCTTCGACACCCTCCTCGCGACCGATCCCGTCGGCACCGCCGATCCCTTCGTCCTGCTCGGGGCCGCCGCCGCGGTCACCCTGGATCTCACCATCGGCACCTTCGTGCTCGCCGACCCCTTCCGGGACGCGCGGGCCCTCGGCTGGCAGGCCCAGACCCTGCACCAGCAGACCGGTGGCCGGTTCGAGCTCGGGCTCGGTGTCGGGCGGCCCGGGGCCAAGGCGCACACCGAAAGCCTCGGACGGGAATTCGGCGAACCGGGTGAGCGCATCACACGGATGGCGGAGACGATCGCCCACCTCAAGCGATCGATCGACCGGCCGCGGCTGGTGCTCGCCGGCGGTGGGCCGAAAATGCTGGCGCTCGCCGCGCAAGAAGCCGACACCCTCACCTTCACCTGGATGCCTAAGACGACCGAAGCCGAAGCCGAGTCCATTGTGGATCGATTCCGTAAGCTGGCTGACGAACGGCTGCCGGACATCGAACTCGGGCTGAACCTGATGGCCGTCGGGGACGAGCCGTCGCCGGGAATCGCGCGGTGGGCCGGGGTCGACGTCCCGGAGCTCGCCGCCGCCGGTGCCGTCACCGTGCTGCCCGCTGATCCAGGTCAAGCGGCGGAAAGACTTCTTCGCTGGCGGGAGCGGTGGGGGATTTCCTACGTCACGATCAACTCCGGCTACGCGGAACCGTTCGCTGCCATCGCCGAAGAGGTGCGGCTCGCAGGTGGGTGAGGGCCCTTCCGATCTTGCGAAGCTGGGCCTACGCTCCAATTTTCGTCTCGGGAGTGCTTCGGAGCGTTGTGATGACCGGTCAGCGAACACGCACCATCGACCGGGGGGAACAGGCGGAGCTGAGCCAGCTGCTCTCCGCCGGGCCGTTCGACGTGGCCCTGCGGGCGGCGATCCGGGCCCGCGGGCTCGGGCTCGACCGGATCCGCTATCGCTTGCGCGGCAGGGGAACCACGGTCAGCCTGGCCACCCTCAGCCACTGGCAGTCGGGGCGGTGCCGGCCCGAACGCGCGGAATCGTTGGAGGCCCTGCGGAATCTCGAGGACATCCTGAACGTGCCGGACGGCTCGCTCAGCAAGCTCCTCGGGCCGCCGCGGGCAAGAACGCGCTTCCACGCTCAGCCGCCGCCGCTCAATTGAGCGGTACCAAGGGAAAACCGCTCACCTGAGCACGTAGGCTCGTGCCATGCGTGCTGTGGTGATGGAAGAATTCCGCGTCCCACCCGTCGTGCGGGACGTGCCGGAACCGGTGGCGCCGCCCGGCGGCGCGGTGATCGAGGTCGACGCCACCGGCGTCTGCCGCAGCGACTGGCACACGTGGCAGGGCCACGACGCCGCGGTGCGGCTGCCGCACGTCGCCGGCCACGAGCTCGCCGGCCGCGTCGTCGCGCTCGGCGACGGCGTGCGCGGGTGGGAGCTCGGCGCGCGCGTCACCGTGCCGTTCGTCTGCGCCTGCGGCACCTGCCCCCAGTGCGCCCGCGGCGACCAGCAGATCTGCGACCGCGAGTTCCAGCCCGGCGCCACCCACTGGGGTTCCTTCGCCGAGCGCGTCGCCATCGAGCACGCCGAGACGAACCTCGTGGCGCTGCCGGACTCGCTCGGCGCCGCCGAAGCCGCCGCGCTCGGCTGCCGGTTCGGCACGGCGTTCCGCGCGGTGCTGCGGCAGGGGCGCGTCACCGCGGGGCAGTGGGTTTCGGTGTACGGCTGCGGTGGCGTCGGGATTTCCGCGGTGCTGCTGGCCGTCGCGGCGGGGGCGAAGGTCGTCGCGGTCGACGTCTCGTCGCTCGCTCTGACATTGGCCGCGAAGTCCGGTGCCGCCCTCACCGTCGATTCGTCGGCCTTCGACGGCCCGGAAGCCGTCGCCGCGCACGTGCGCGAGCTGACCGGCGGTGGCACGCACGTCTCGCTCGACTGCCTCGGCGCGCCGTCGACCTGCGCGGCGTCGGTGGGCAGCCTCCGCAAGCGCGGCCGGCACGTCCAGGCCGGCCTGATGCCGCCCGCGCAGGGCGTCGCGCCGATCCCGATGCACCGGGTCATCGGCGGCGAGCTGGAGCTCGTCGGCATCCACGGGCTGCAGGCCCACGAGTACCCGGAGCTGCTGCGCGTCGTCGAGACGGCGGGGATCGACCTCGCCGGGCTGATCGGGCGCCGGATCGGCCTCGACGACGTCCCGGCCGCCCTGGCCGCGATGAACGACCCGGTGCCGGCCCAGCCCGGCGTCACCGTTGTGACGTTTCGTGACTGATCCGCACCGGCGAGGTCAAGTGACCCGTTCGTAGCTGATCCACGCTGGCTATGTGACATTCACGTGTGCGACTGTCTAGCGATGGTGGCCCAAAGCGAGGGGATCCGGCCGCAGGAGCGTCCCGTTGGTCCATTGGGACGTCTCCTGCGGCTGTTCACCGTCGCCGGTGTCACGTTCCGCGGCCACCACGTCGTCCCGTCGACGAGCACCGACCGTGTGCGGCAGGAGTCTCCGGCACAATCGAGGTGATGGACGCCCTCCTCCCGCGCCCGCGCGCCGAACTCGCGCCCGGTGCCGTCCACGTGCCCGACTGGCTCGGCTTCGACGAACAGCGCGAGCTCGTCGAGGTGTGCCGTGGCTGGCCCGGCTACCGCCACACGACTTATCCCAACGGCGGCGTCATGTCGGTCAAGACCGTCTGCCTCGGCTGGCACTGGTACCCGAACGGCTACTCGCGGACGACCGACGAGGGCAAGCCGGTGCTGCCGTTCCCGGACTGGCTCGGCGACCTGGGCCGCCGCGCGCTCGCGGACGCGTACGGCGAACCGGCCGACGGCTACGAGCCCGACACCGCACTGGTCAACTTCTACGCCGCGAAGACGAAGATGGGGCAGCACCAGGACAAGGACGAGCGGAGCACGGCCCCCGTGGTGTCGCTCAGCCTCGGCGACACGTGCGTGTTCCGCTTCGGCAACACCGAGTCGCGCAACAAGCCGTATACGGACGTCGAACTGCACTCGGGCGACCTCTTCGTGTTCGGCGGCCCGTCCCGGTTCGCCTACCACGGCGTGCCCCGGACATTGGCGGGCACGGCGGATCCGGCGCTGGGCCTGACCGGACGGCTGAACATCACGCTGAGGGTCTCAGGTCGCTAGTCCTCTGTGGATTCCTCTTCCGGCACCACGATCAGCCGGACGGCGAGCGCGCGCGAGCCCGGCGCGTGGTGGCCCGGCTCGGTGACGTACTTCCAGAGCAGGCTCTGGTACTCCTCGACGAACGACGTGATCTGTTCTTTCGTCAGGGTCAGGCCGGCGCGGAAGATCTGGTTCCAGCCCTCGCCGCTGTCGTAGCCCGCGTACGCCCGCGTGACCAGGCCGAGGTCGTGGCTCATCTTGAGCGCGCCGAGCTTGCGCGCGGCGTCGCGCTCGTCCGGCGTCATCTCCAGGCCGGGCGGGGTGTAGATGTCCTTCATCAGCGACTTCCACCAGCGTTCGCGGCCGGTGGAGCGCTCCTCGATCTCCGCGATCAGCTCGAGGTCGGCGAGCCTGCGGAGGTGGTAGCTGGTCGTCCCGGTGCTCTCGCCGAGGGCCTTCGCGACGCTCGTCGAGTTCGCTTCGCCGTGTTTGCCCAGGTAGGACAGGATGTCGCGGCGCACCGGGTTGGCCAGGGCCTTGTAGAAGGCCTTGAGATCCGCGCCGGTGAGGACGCGCCGTTCGGGACGTTCGACCATGGCCGGAGCCTACTACAGAGAATGTTTGCAAAGAATCTCTGCAATCGGCTACCGTGGTCGGCGAACGGGGGTTCGCATGAAAAGACTCTTCTGGGCGGCCGGGTTGTGCCTGCTGCCGTGGATCGTGGTCCTGGGGACGACGCTGCCGGACGGCTATCCGGCCCAGCACTGGCGGCTGGCCTGGACGGGCTTCGACGCGGCGGAGGCGTTCGGCCTGCTCGCCACGGCGTGGCTGCTCGGCCGCGACGACCCGCGGACGCCGTTCGCGGCGATCGGCACGGCGACGCTGCTGCTGGCCGACGCCTGGTTCGACGTCGTGACGGCCGGCGATGATGTCGTGTTTTCGCTGCTCATGGCCGGTCTGGAGGTGCCGCTGGCGCTGGCGTGCCTGTCGGTGGCGGTTCCACAGCGGATGCCGGCGCATGTCTGAGCTGAGCCCGCGGCTGCGCGACGAGATCGACGACCAGGTCGCCGAGGCGCTCGACGCCTACCTGGCCGAGCGGGCACCGCGCCGGGTGCGGCGGGCGTGGCCGGTGGTGGCGACGGTCGTACTGGGGGTCGTCACCACCTGGCTCGCCCCGCAAGCGGCCTGGGCGGCGTGGCTCGCGATCGCGGCCACCAACGTCGGCTGGTCGGTGGCCGCGCGTGGGTGAGCCGGGCCGGATCGTGGGGACCGGTCCCCGGCTCCCGCCGTAAGATGCGGACCCTGACCCGGACGGCGAACAGGGTGGCACGGTGAGCGATACCAGGGTGTTGGTGGCGGGGGCGAGCATCGCGGGGCCCGCGCTGGCCCATTGGCTGCACCGGCGGGGAGCCGAGGTGACCGTGGTCGAGCGGGCTCCCGGGCTACGTCCCGGCGGGCAGGCGGTGGACGCGCGCGGGGTGGCCAGGGAGGTCATCCGGCTGATGGGGCTGGACGCGGCGGTGCGCGCGGCCCGCACCGAGACCGCCGGCGCGCACACCGTGGACGTGGACGGCAACGTGCTGGAGACCTACCGCGCGGACGACGACGGCGGCGACGGGTACATCGCGGAGATCGAGATCCTGCGGGGTGACCTGTCCCAGGTGCTGTACGACGACACCCGCGACGGCGTCGAGTACGTCTTCGGCGACCGGATCGCCGAGCTCACCCAGGACGTCGACGGGGTCGACGTCGTCTTCGCGAGCGGTGACCGGCGGCGCTTCGACCTGGTGGTCGGGGCGGACGGGCTGCACTCGTCGCTGCGGGCGATGGTCTTCGGGCCGCGCGAGCGGTTCATCCGCCACCTGGGTTCCGTGCTGGCCTTCTACAGCGTCCCCAACGAATTCGGGCTGGAACGCTGGATGCTCGACTACCAGGAGGCCGGGCGCTCCGCCGGGTTGCGGCCCCTCCCGGACGCCACCCGGGCGATGGCCATGATGTCCTTCTCCGCGGCGGACTTCGACGTCGACCACCGCGACATCGAGGCCCAGAAGCGCCTGCTGCGCGAGCGGATGGCCGGCTTCGGCTGGCTGACCCCGCGCATCCTCGCCCACCTCGACGACACCCCGGACTTCTACCTGGACCAGATCGCCCAGGTGGTGATGGACCGCTGGTCGGACGGCCGGGTGGCGCTGCTCGGGGACGCGGCGTTCAGCTCGTCGCCGCTGTCCGGCGGCGGCACCGGGCTGGCCCTCGTCGGCGCGTACCTGCTGGCCGGTGAGCTGGCCGCCGCCGGCTGGGACCCGGCGGCCGGGTTCGACGGCTACGAACGGCGGATGCGCTCGTTCGTCGAGGCCAACCAGGAGATCGGCCGGTTGCACGCACTCAGCCGGGACGCCGGACCGGACGCCGGGCCGGCCGAGGAGCCCGACATGGTGGCGCTCACCGACCTGATCGAGCGCGCGGTCAACGGCGCCGAGCTGCCCGGCTACGCCGGAGTGCCGGACTCCCGGGCCTACGCGGGACGGAAGCTCACGGTCTGACCCGGACGCAGCTGGGCCGCCAGGTCCAGGTCGTCCTCCTCGACGACCGCGAGCACCGGGTAGCCGCCGGTCGTCGGGGAGTCCGCGTGGAACAGGATCGGCCGGCCCGAGGGTGGCACCTGCACCGACCCGGGCACGCACGCCTCGGACGGCAGCTCGTCGTGGCGGATCCGCTCGAGCGCGGGGCCGGTCAGCCGGATGCCGACGCGGTCCGAGTCCGGCGAAACCGTGTACACAGTGGACAACAGCCGCTCCGGCGCAGCGAACCAGTCGCGACGCGGTCCCGGCGTGACGCGCAGGACCGGCGCGGCGGGCAAAGCCGCGCGCGGGGCCAGGTCGGCCGCCGGGAAAGCGCCGGGGGTGCCCACCGGCAGCAGCATCCCGGCGGCGAGCGGCGGCGGTCCCAGCTTCCCGAGCGTGTCGGTCGACCGCGAGCCGAGCACCGGCGTCACGTCGATCCCGCCGCGCACCGCGACGTAGCAGCGCAAGCCGGCGGAAGCCGTGCCCAGCACGAGCTCGTCGCCCGGCCACAACGTCATCGGCGCGTTCATGCCGCCCGGCGACACCGGGCACAGCGCGCCGGTCACCGCCACCGTCGTCACGGCCGAAGCGCGCAGCACCAAGCCGCCGAGCGTCACTTCCAAGGCCGCGGCGCCGGGAGAATTCCCGACGAGCCGGTTGGCCAGCCGGTACGACCCGCGGTCCGCGGCGCCGGACCGGCCGACGCCGAGCGCCGCGTGCCCGGGCCGGCCGAGGTCCTGCACCGTCGTCGTGAACCCCGGCCGGACGACTTCGAGCTTCACGCCGTCACCGCCTCGAACCGCACTCGCGTGCCCGGCGGCAGCAGGTTCGGCGGGTCGCGGTCGACGTCCCACACCGGCACCTCCGTCCGGCCGAGCAGCCGCCAGCCGCCCGGCGACGCGCTCGGGTACACCGCGCTGTACTCCCCGGCGATCGCCACCGAACCCGCGGGAATGCGCGTGCGGGGCGTCGACCGGCGCGAAACGTGCAGTGCCGGGTCCGAACCGGACAGGTACGCGAACCCCGGCGCGAACCCGCAGAACGCCGAGACGTACGAACCCCCGCTGTGCCGGGAGATCACCTCGGAGACGCTCAAGCCCGCCTCGGCCGCGACGTCGGCCAGGTCCTCGCCGTCGTACCGCACCGGGATCACCACCTCGGCCGAAGCGGACACTGCACTGTCCACAGGGGACACTTCGCGCAACAGCGCGCCCACGCGGTCGGCGTCCGTCACCGCCGGGTCGAAGCGGACCAGCAGCGTCCGCGCCGCCGGGACCAGCTCCTCGACGCCGTCCGGCTCCAGCGCCGTCAGAGCGGCCTGGAAACCGAGCACGTCGTCCAGCTCCACCAGCACCGCGCGCCGGCCGCACGGCAGCAACCGGACGGTCATCCGGTGAACGCGCCCAGCTGCACGCCCGCCTCGGTCAGCGCCGCCTCGATCCGCCGGGCCAGCTCCACCGCACCCGGCGTGTCCCCGTGCACGCACAGGGAGTCCGGCCGCAGCTCGAGCTTGGTGCCGTCGGCGGTGACGACGCCGCCGGTCGCCATGCCGACCGCGCGCTTGGCCACCAAGTCTGCGTCGTGCAGCACCGCGCCCGGTTTCTTGCGCGACACGAGCTTGCCGTCGGCGGTGTAGGCCCGGTCGGCGAACGCCTCCGCGTACGTCACCACGCCCGCTTTTTCCGCCTGCCGCTGCATTTCCGAGTCCGGCAGGCAGAGCAGCGCGAGCGCGGGGTCGTACCGGCGCAGTCCGTCGACGATCGCCGCGGCCTGCTCGACGTCCACCGCCGCGGTGTTGTACAGCGCGCCGTGCGGCTTCACGTACGTCACGCGGCTGCCCGCCGCGCGGGCGAACGCGTCCAGCGCGCCGATCTGGTAGAGCACCTCGTCCGCCAGTTCGTCCGGCGCGATGTCGAGCGCACGCCTGCCGAACCCGGCCAGGTCGTGGTACCCGACGTGCGCGCCGATCGCGACCCCGCGTCCGGCCGCCAAGTCGCACACCCGCCGCATCACCGACGGGTCGCCGGCGTGGAAGCCGCACGCGATGTTCGCACTGGTCACGATGTCGAGCATGGCTTCGTCGTCGCCCATCTTCCAGGCGCCGAAGCCCTCGCCGAGATCGCTGTTCAGATCCATTTCAGCCCACCCGGTATTCGCTGTCGTGCCGGTCCGTGATGAACATGTACCCCGGCGCGTGGGTGATCGCAAAGGGAGGCCGCGACGCCATCAGCGCCGCCTGCGGCGTGACCCCGCAGGCCCAGAACACCGGGACGTCACCCGGCTGCGCGTCGACGGGATCCCCGAAGTCCGGCCGGGAAAGGTCCTCGATCCCCAGCGCCCGCGGATCGCCGACGTGCACCGGCGCGCCGTGCACAGCCGGCATCGAGCGGGTGATCCGGATGGCGTCGTCGACGCGGTCCTCCGGGACCTGCCGCATCGAGACGACCATCGGCCCGAAGAGCCGTCCGGCGGGCTCGCACTTCCGGTCCGTCACGTACATCGCGACGTTGCGGCCCTGGTCGACGTGCCGCAGCGGGACGCCCTCGGCGGCCAGCGCCGTCTCGAACGTGAAGCTGCAGCCGATGGAGAAGGCGACCATGTCGCTGCGCCACAGGCCCGTCGCGTCGGACACCTCGCCGGCCAGCACGCCGTTCTGCCAGATCCGGTAGCGCGGCAGGTCGGTGCGCAGGTCCGCGCCCGCGGCGAGCCGGGTGGCCGGGTCGCCGGGGTCGGTGACGTCGAGCAGCGGGCACGGCTGCGGGTTGCGGGTGCAGAACAGCAGGACGTCGTAGGCCCAGTCTTCGGGTACGGCGATCAGGTTGGTCTGGGTGAAGCCGTTCGCCCAGCCCGTGGTGGGGCGGGCGGTGCCGCGGCGGAACGCCTCGCGCGCTTGCGCGGGGGTGAACGTCGCGGGTTCGTCAAAGGTCGTCATGAGTTCCCCCTCAGTCGACGAGTTCGATACCCCGGGTTTCCGGAAGCCCCAGCAGGGCCAGTGCGGCGATGCCGTACCCCAGCGCGCCGAACGCGATCGCGCCGCCCGCGCCCAGGAAACCGACCACGGTCGGGAAGATCGCGCCGACCGCGCGGCCGAAGTTGTACGTGAAGCCCTGTCCCGTCCCGCGCAGCGACGTCGGGTACAGCTCGGCCAGGTAGGCGCCGAAACCGCTGAAGATCGCGGACATCGAGAAGCCGAGCGGGAAGCCCAGCACCAGCACGAGCCCGTTGGCGCCCTTGGGGATCTGCGTGTACGCGACGATCAGCGCGGCCGACAGCACCGCGAACGTCAGAAAGGTTTTCTTGCGCCCCATCAGGTCCGTGAGGTAGCCGCCGCAGATGTACCCGACGAAGGCGCCGGTGATGAGGAACGCGAGGTACCCGCCGGTGCCGATCACGGTCAGCTCGCGCGTCTTCTTCAGGTAGGACGGCAGCCACGTCGAGATCGTGTAGTACCCGCCCTGGACACCGGTGGCGAGCAGCGCGGCGAAGAACGTCGTGCGCAGCAGGTCGGTCTTGAAGATCTTGACGAGCGTGCCCTTCGGGCGTTCGGCCTTCAGGCGTTCCTCGGCGCGCGGGGCGTCCTTGACGCTCTTGCGGACCCACAGCACGAACAGCGCCGGGATGACGCCGGTCCAGAACATGATGCGCCAGGCCAGATCGGGGCTCGCCACGCTGAACACGACGGTGTAGACGATCACCGACAGGCCCCAGCCGACCGCCCACGCGCTCTGCACGAACGCCACGGTCCGGCCGCGGTAGCGGGCCGAGGAGTACTCCGCGACCAGCGCGGCGCCGGCCGCCCACTCGCCGCCGAAGCCCAGGCCCTGCAGGGCGCGGAAGATCAGCAGCGTCTCGAAGTTCGGGGCGAACCCGCAGAGCACGGTGAAGATCGTGTACATCGCGATGGTGATCTGGAGCGTGCGGACGCGGCCGATCCGGTCGGCCAGCATCCCGGCCCCGACCCCGCCGACGGCCGACACGACCAGCGTCGTCGTGCCGAGCAGGCCGGCTTCACCGCTCGAAATGCCGAAGTACGCGGTGATCGCGGCCAGGCCGAGCGGCAGGGTCTGGTAGTCGAACGAGTCCAGGCCGTAGCCGCCGAACGCGCCCACGAAGGCGCGCCGCCCGCGTTTGCCGAGCGTGCGGAACCAGTCGAACGGCCGGGCCTCGGTAGCAGTTGTCGCAGTCATGGGCACCTCCTGGCCAGTGTCTCATCGTGGCGTGCCTCACACAGTAGGGATTGTTGAACAATTCCACAAGACATCAATTGGATCGTCCTCAGTGTGACGGGTACCATCCGTGGCGTGGTCATCGAAGACAGTGACGTCCCGGGCCTGGAGGCCGACCGCGGCCTGGTCAGCCGCAAGAGCACGGCCGAGCGGGTGGCCGGCGTCCTGCGCAAGCGCATCGCGGAGGGCTTCTTCCTGCCCGGCGGCCGGCTCTCGGAGCAGGACATCGGCAACGCCCTCGGCGTCTCGCGCAACACGCTGCGCGAGGCGTTCCGGCTGCTCACGCACGAGCGGCTGCTCGCCCACGAGCTCAACCGCGGGGTCTTCGTCCGGATCCCGAGCGTCGAGGACGTCGTCGACATCTACCGCGTCCGCAAGATCATCGAGTGCGCCGCGGTCCGCGGGGTGACGGCCAAACCGGCCACGTTCCCGCGGATCAAGGAGAAGGTCGACATCGGCGACGAGGCCGCGCGCACCGGCAACTGGAAGGACCTCGGCACCGCGAACGTGTGGTTCCACCAGGAGCTGGCCGGGCTGTCCGGCAGCGAGCGCGTCAACGAGCTGGTCGGCAGGCTGACCGCCGAGCTGCGGCTGGTCTTCCACATCATGGCCGAGCCGCGGCGCTTCCACGAGCGCTACCTGCCGCGCAACCACGAGATCCTCGACCGCATCGAGGCCGGCGACGGGCCCGGCGCGGAGCAGCTGCTGATGAAGTACCTCGAAGACGCCGAGGAGCAGCTGGTCGAGGCGTACGCCGACCGCGCCGACGCGGCCCGGGCGGCCGTCGCGGCGGAGTGACTACGCCCGGCGGCGCACGATCTCGCTGATCCAGATCGGCGCGAACGGCGACGTGCAGTTCGGCGGCGTCGGGTAGTCCTTGAGGACTTCCAGGCGTTCGCCGATTCCGATCGCGCGGGCGCGGTGTTCGACGTGTTCGATCCCGATCTGGGCCAGGCAGTGGTTCATCGCCCACTGCAGGCGGCCGGGGGCGTCCTTCATCTCCTTCTCGATGACGTCGAGCAGGCCATCGAGGTCCTCGGGGTGTTTCGCGACGCGCTCGGTGGTCAGCGCCCAGCCGGCGCTCGCGACCACGGGGTCCGGGTCGGCGAACCACTTCTGGCGGAGTTCGTCGGCGTGCGGGCTCTTCTTCACGACGTAGCCGACGAGCCAGTCGTGCACCTTGGGGGTGCGCGCGGTCCGCAGCATGGCGTCCAGCTCGTCGCGCTCGAACGCCTTCGGGCGGCAGATCAGCGTCGCGAGGAGCTTCGCCGCCGTGACGTCGGTGGCCCACAGCTCGCGGGCGAGGTCCTGCTGCGTTTTCAGCTGTTTCGCGACCGCGCGCAGCTTGCTCAGGTTCACGCCGTGGTCGTCGCCGTGCTTTTCGTTCACGGCACGGACCTTGGGGTCCTCGAGCCGCGCCAGCTCGGCCAGCACGTCGTCCACTGTCGGTTCGGCCACGGCGGCCAGTCTAGGGTGCCCGTTCGGGCATCTCTGCCATCCGGATGCACCAAAACCGGCTCCGGGTGGATAACCTCTGAGCGGTTTCGCCGCCGGAGACCCCCAGCGGCCGGCGGAACCACACCGCTGCCGGGCCGGGGCCTCCCCAGTGTCACGGTCCGGCAGCCCGAGCCCCGATGCCGTTAAGGCCACCTTACGGGCGTCTGACGCCCGTAAGGTGGCCTTAACGGCATTTTCGGTACCGGGGTCAGCCGGCGTAGCGGGCGAAGATCCTCGTGAAGTCCCACGCCTGCTGGGAAACGCCCGAACACGTGTCGTCGTTCGGGTAGGCGCCCGGGCAGGGCCGGTCACGGTTCGCGGACCAGAACGTCAGCCGGGCCAGGTGGTGCGTGTTCGCGTAGGCCAGGATCGTGTTGAAGTCGGCTAGCGTGACCGTCTCGCTGTTGTCCGTGATGCCGTTCATCGACGAGATGCCCATGTGCCGGTAGGCCGTGTCGTCGTCGTAGCCGTAGGCCGACTTGACGACGTTCTTGAGGCCTTCCGCCGCGCGCTGCGTGAGCGTGCCCATGTTCTGGCCGGCGCCGCCGAAGTCGAACGGCATGATGACCCAGCCGTCGACCGTGAGCCCGGACTGCGCCGCGCGGTTCACCAGGCTGTTGTCCGGACCGGACTGACCGGTGCCGAACGTGACGTACAGCTTGATGCCCGCGTTGTTCGCCCGGATCGTCTTCAGCGCGTCGACCGTGCGCTGCTGCACCGTCGGGTTGCTGTAGGCGTCGGCCTCGATGTCGATGTCGATCGCCTTGAGGCCGTAGGCGTTGATCACCTTCTGGTAGCCCGCCGCCAGCTCACCCGCGCTGCCGCACGACGACTCCAGCTTGTTGCCGGAGTAGCCGCCGAACGACGGGATGACGTCGCCGCCGCCCGCGCGCACCGCGTTGATCGTGTTCTGGTCGACGCCGCCGGTGAGCGCGCGCCCGCCGTCCCACATCGGGTTGCAGTAGCCGTTGGACAGGATGAACGCCAGCGTGAACCACTTGACGCCGGTGGCGTTCTGGATCGTCTGCGGGCTCGGCGGGTTGCCCCAGCCGTTGTAGAGGTACGGCGCGACGGCCATCACGCCCGGGCCGGTCGGCGGGGTGGTGCCGCCGCTCGGGAGCGTCCACTGCTGGTTGGCGCTGGTGGCGCACGTCCAGATCTGCAGCCGCGTGCCGTTCGCACTGGAGTTGCCGGTGGCGTCGAGGCACTTGCCCGACCCGGTGTTGACCAGGTTCTTCGCCGCGTTCGCCGTCCACTTCTGGGCGTTGGAGCCGTTGCAGTCCCAGAGCTGGATCGGCGTGCCGTTGGCCGTGCCGGCGCTGGTGACGTCGAGGCACTTGCCCAGCGCCTGCAGGGATCCGTCGGACCCGACCGTCCACTGTTGAGCGTTCGAGCCGTTGCAGTCGTAGAGCTGGATCGCCGTGCCGTTGGTGCTGCTGGCCGCGTTGACGTCGACGCACTTGCCGCCGAGGCCGGTGATGGGCCCGGTCGCCGCCTGCGCCGCGCCGGGGAGGAGGACCACGGCGGACGCGGCGATCAGGCCGCCCACCGCCGCCAATACTCGGTTCCTCATGCGGGCACACTCCACTTCTGGTTGGCCGCGCCGGTGCAGGTCCAGATCTGCAGCCGGGTGCCGTTCGCACTCGAATTGCCGCTCGCGTCGACGCACTTGTTCGACGCCGAGCCGACGAGGTCCTTGGCCGCGGTCGCCGCCCATCTCTGGTTGGCCGTCCCGCCGCAGTCCCACAGCTGCAGCTGCGCACCGTCCGCTGTGGACTGCCCGGTGACGTCGAGGCACTTGCCCAGCGCGCGGATCGTGCCGTCGGTGCCGACCGTCCACTGCTGCGCGGTCGAACCGTTGCAGTCGTAGAGCTGGACCGCGGTGCCGTTGGCGCTGCTCGCGCCGGCGACGTCGACGCACTTGCCGCCGAGGCCGGTGATCGGGCCGGTCTTGCCGGTGCCGCCGCCGCTGCCCTGGTTGCCGGCCCAGGTGAACGTCGCCGACGTGTGGCCGGGCAGGGTGTAGGTGAACGAGGAGTTGCCCCAGTTCACCCGCACGCTCTGGTTGCCGGTGCTGGTGTTGTACGCGATGAGTGCCTTCGAACCGTCCGGGTTCTTCCAGGCGACGTTGCGTACGGTCGAGTTGTCGTTCGAGTCGATCCGGTACGCGCCCGGCTTCACGAACTTCGTGAGGTGACCCATCGTGTAGTACTCGACGGTGTAGTCGACCTGGCCGTTGCGCCCGTCTCCGTTGTGGACGGTCACCAGGCCGGTGCAGGTGTCACAACCGCCGTTGTGCGGGTTGTGCGCCTGGTCCATCGCCAGGCTCCACTTGGTGACCGTGCGGCTCCAGTTGCGCGTGTAGTCGACGATGTTCGTCATGTCCTCGGCCTGCTGGTTCGACACCCAGGTGCCGCCCGAGTGCTCGGTCGAGTACGCGTTGACGCTCGGGTACTGGTTGTGCACGGTCGTCTGCTGCGAGACGTTGCCGCCGTAACCGTGCCACGCCATGCCGCCGAAGTTCGGGTCGTTGCGGATGGCGGCGTCGTCCATTGTGGGCGCCGCGAAGGACTGGTACTGGTCCCAGTTCCAGTCCAGCGCGAGGACCTTTGTGGACAGTCCGGCGCTGTGCAGCGCGGGCAGCAGGTTGGTCTTGGTGAAGTACGCCAGGCCCGCGCCGTTCCAGTTGGTCGACGGGTAGCTCGCGCAGCACGTCGGTTCATTTTGGACGGTCAGGTAGTTGATCGGCACGCCGGCGGCCTGGTAGGCCTGGACGTACTTGACGAAGTACTGCGCGTAGGCCGGGTAGAACTGCGACTCGACCCAGCCGAGCAGGTAGCTGTCGTTGTCCTTCATCCACGGCGGCGCGCTCCACGGCGAGGCCATGACCTTGATCTGCGGGTTGAGCTGCAGCGCCTGCTTGGTCAGCGGCAGCACGTCCGCCTGGTCGTGCGCGATGGAGAACTTCGCCAGGTTCGGGTCGGTCTGCCCGGCGGGCACGTCGTCGAACGTGTAGCTGTTGCGCGCGATGTCCGACGCGCCGATCGGGTTGCGCAGGAAGCTGATGCCGATGCCCGCGTTGGGGTCGAACAGCTTCTGCATCACCGAGTTGCGGGTGCTGGCGCTGAGCAGGTTGCTCGAGTTGAGCAGCCACGCGGCGGAGTCGGTGAACGACGCGCCGGCGCCCTCGAACTGCTGGTAGGTGGTGTTTTCGTTGACGTTGATGGTCTGGCCGCCGGTGCCGGTGCCCGCGGTGAAGCTGATCGGCGTCTGCTGCTGCAGGCCACGGGTGACGTTGACGCCCTTGGCGTCGTCGGTCGTGGTGAGCCAGACGTTCACGGCTTCGCCCGCGGCCTGCGCGGGAACCGCGAAGGCGGCCGCGGCGAGCGCGGTCACGCCCAGCAGGGAAAAGAGAGAGCGTTTTCTCATGGGAGCGTCCACTTCTGGTTCGCGCCGGACCCGCAGGTCCAGATCTGGAGCCGGGTGCCGTTGGCGGAGCTGTTGCCGGTGGCGTCGAGACACTTGCCGGAGCCCGCGTTGACGAGGTTCTGCGAGCCGTTCGCCGACCACTTCTGGGCGTTGCTGCCGTTGCAGTCCCACAGCTGGACGGTGGTGCCGTTGGCCGTGCCCGCGCTGGTGACGTCGAGGCACTTGCCGAGCGCGCGGATCGTGCCGTCGCTGCCGACTGTCCACTGTTGAGCGGTGGTGCCGTTGCAGTCGTAGAGCTGGACGGCGGCGCCGTTGGCGCTGCTCGCCGCGTTGACGTCGACGCACTTGCCGCCGACGCCGGTGATCTGCCCGCCACCGGCGGGCGGCGGGGTGGTGGTGCCGCCGGCGAACTGCGTCGCGACCTGCTCGCCGAGACTGGTGGCGTTGTTGTGGTTCTCGATCGGGTTGACGTGCGTGTTCGGGAACACGATGTACGTCACCGGGCCTTCGGTGCCGCCGTTGCTCGGGTCGGGGTTGATGCCGAGGTTGACCGCGGTGGCGTAGGAGGCCTCACCGATGATGCTCGTCGGCCCGGTGTCGCCGACCACGGCGTAGGTGACCTGGTTGTTGTAGATCACCGCCACGACCGAACCGCCGTCGATGCCGTAGTTGCGGTAGTCCCATGTGGACGTCGGCTGCGGCAGCACGATGTAGGGCAGCTGGGCCGCGTTGAGCGGCTGGTCGGTCGAGGTGTGGAACGCGGTGTCCGGGTAGAAGCAGCAGTCGGTCTGCTCGTTGCACTGGGAAGTACGGACGCCGTCGCAGTCGATGTCCATGTCGGCTTTGAAGAACACCGCGCCGTTGGCCTGGCAGACGGGCACGGTCGCCGCGCCGCCTTCGTCGAAGGAGTACTTGCCGTTCGAGATCTGCTGGCAGGATGTCGTCTTCGCGAGCAGCTGGCTCGCGGACGGTCCCGCCTCGACGGCGGCTTGGGCGGAGCCGGTGGTCAGGAAGGAAAGCGCTAACAGGGCACACCCCATTAGCGCGACGAGGAATCGCCGCACTTGAATTCTCCTTGTGGGGGAAGGAAATAGTGCCGGGCAGGCGGACCGGGCGGGGCCCGCCTACCCGAGGTGGTGGATCAGGGAGTGGTCCACTTCTGGTTGGCGCCGCCGCCGCAGGTCCAGATCTGCAGGCGGGTGCCGTTCGCACTGGAGTTGCCGGTGGCGTCGAGGCACTTGTTCGCGTTGGGGTTCACGATGTCCTTCGCCCCGGTCACGACCCATTGCTGGGCGGCGGTTCCGTTGCAGTCGTAGAGCTGCACCGGTGTCCCGTCGGCGGTTGCGGCGGCGTTGACGTCCATGCACTTGCCGAGCGCGCGGATCGTGCCGTCGGTGCCGATGGTCCAGTTCTGCGCCGCGTTGTTGTTGCAGTCGGTGATCTGGATCGGCGTGAGGTTGGCGGTGCTGGCCCCCGCGACGTCGACGCACTTGCCGCCGATGCCGGTGATCCGCCCGGTGCGCCCGGACGGCGGGGTGCCGCCGCCGGTGTCGTTGGTGACGTGGACGTAGTCGACGACCAGCTGCTGCGGGAACTGCGTGCTGCTGTTGGGGTCGCCGGGCCAGTACCCGCCGACGGCGAGGTTGAGGATGATGAAGAAGTTGTGGTCGTAGACCCAGCGGTTGCCGTTCAGGTCGGACGGCGTGCGCGTCTGGTAGAGGTTGCCGTCGACGTACCACTTGATCTGGTTGGGCGACCAGTCGACGGCGTAGGTGTGGAAGTCGTCGGAGAAGTTCGGGCCGTTGTAGGCCGCGCCGATGCCGCCGGAGCCGGAGTAGCCGGGGCCGTGGATGGTGCCGTGCACGGTGTTCGGCTCGAACCCGACGTTCTCCATGATGTCGATCTCGCCGTCGGTGGGCCAGTTGCCGCCGCCGAGCATCCAGAACGCCGGCCACATGCCCTGCCCGCGCGGGAGCTTCATGCGCGTCTCGAAGTGGCCGTAGGCCTGGCTGAACTTGCCGGCGGTGTTCATCCGCGCGGAGGTGTACTCGCAGCGGCCGTACCAGCAGTTGTAGTTGCCGGGGTTTTCCTTCTTGGCGGTGATGACGAGGTGGCCCTGGCCGTCGAGCTGGGCGTTGTTGGTGCCCGACGTGTAGTACTGCCGCTCGTGGTTGTTGACGTTGTCGCCGGTTTCGAGCTGCCACTTCGACCCGTCGACGGCGGACCCGGCGGGCCCGTTGAAGTCGTCGGTGAAGGTGGCCGCGGCCTCGGCGGTGGGTGCGCTCAGTGCTTGCTGCCCGACGAACAGCAGGGAGGCAGCGGCGAAGAGGGCTGCTGCTCTTCGGAATTTGCGGAACGAGGTGGACATCTTTGTCGCCTCTCTCACCAGGGGGACCGGCGTTCCGCGCGCAGCACGAAACGCGGGAGGGGGAGGTGGCCTCGCATGCCGGGGCGGCGGCAGGCGCGACCGGGCTTCGCGACCCGGGGCGGGGGGATGGGTCGCCAGTTGGTTCAGACCTTTGTTGTGCCTGGCAACAAAGTATGCATGGTCCAGACAAGCCGGGCAACCGTCGGGCGGTCATTTTTTTTCAACCCGAATTAAGGGTGGGTGGGTGACGGGCTCTCGCTGCTTTCGCGGGCGGCTTGGCTGGTGAGCCGGTTCCCGCTCAGTGGGGCACGGGGTCTGTCCACAGGGTTGGCGAGTTGTGGACAGGTGAGCAGTCGGCGCGGGCTTTGCCGGGGCTCTGTCGGGCGCCGCCGATACGCTGGAGCGGGGATGGACCCCCTGGGAGGGCGGGCCCTGCTTGGGGGCCGCGGAGCTGCGAACCGCCTCAGGCCGCGTCGGAGTCCGAGGCCCCCGGCTTCACGGCCCTCGATGTCGCTCCCTGGTCGAGCAGGTCCGCTACCGGTAGCGTTGCCGCCCCTGTCGCCACCGCGTCCAGGCCCAGTGAGCCCAGCTGGATCGATGTCTGGCTGAACGGGTGCCTCAGAGCGTGCTCGCCCGCCGCCTCGCGGATTCTCGGTAGCAGTAGCTCGCCCAGGGCCAGCCCTGCCCAGCCGCCGATCACGATGCGCTCCGGGTTGAACAAGTTGATCAGGTTCGCGATGCCCGCGCCGAGGTAGCCGGCCGTTTCGTCGAGGACGCGCGCCGCCGTCTTGGACTTGGGTGCCGCCTCCAGCAAGGCCGCGAACTGGGCCTGCTCGTCCTCGCCCGGGACCTCCTTACCGCGCACCCGCCGGTACCGGGCCAACACCCCGCCCGCGCCGATGTACGCCTCCAAGCACCCGCGCGCGCCGCAGCGGCAGTCGTTGCCGCCGTACGCGATCGTCGTGTGGCCCCACTCGCCCGCGCTGCTCGTCGACCCGCGGTACGTCGTCCCGTCCGTCACCACCGCCGCGCCCACGCCCGAACCGATCAGCGCGATCACCGCGTGGCGCGCCCCGCGGCCGGCGCCGAACCACATCTCCGCCTGGCCCTGCGTCTTCGCGCCGTTGTCGACGAACAGCGGCAGCCCCACGCCGGCGTCGCGCAGTAGCGAAACCAGGGGCACCGCCTCCCAGCCGACCGTCGGCGCGTGCACCAGCACCCGCGACCCCTGCTCGACCATGCCCGGCACGCCGATGCCGACGCCCAGCACCGCCGAGTCGTCGATGCCCGCGCTCGCGAACACCTCCCGCAGCCCGGACGTCACCTGCTCGACCGCCGTCGCCGGGTCCGGGGCCTTCGGCAGCGGGTGCTCGACCGTCGCGAGGCGGTTCATCGCCAGGTCGAACAGCTCGACCTTGACGCCCGTTTCCCCGATGTCGACGCCCGCGACGTGCCCGTACGCCGGGTCGACGCGCAGCAGCACGCGCGGCCGGCCGCCGTCCGACTCGACCTGGCCCGCTTCCGTGATGAGCCGTTCTTCGCCCAGTTCGGCGGTCACGTTGCTGACCGTCGCCGCGCTCAATCCGGTGAGCTGGCTGAGTTCGTGCCGCGACAGCGGGCCGTCGAAGTACAGTTTCGACAGCAGCAGGGAACGGTTGTGCCTCCGCAGGTCACGGACGGTGGTGCGCTTGCTCGCCATGGGCAACCCATCTGAACTCTTACCGGCTCACTGACAGAATGCCTGATCACCGTAAGTTGTGGCTATGTATTAAGTGGTGAACTAAGTCCCGAACTGATGGTCGCACGGCCGGTGTCTGGCACAATCCCCCCGGTGACCCAGGTGGTACGCCAGACAACGAGAGACCTCCGACGGCACAACCGCGCGGCGCTTCTTTCCTCCCTCTACCTCCGCGGCCCCGTCAGCAGGCTGGAACTAGTAGCTGAATCGGGACTATCGGCCGCCACCGTTACGAACGTCGTCTCGGAGCTCATCGCCGACGGCGTCGTCGCGGAGGCCGGCTCGGTCGAATCCGACGGCGGACGGCCCCGGACGCTGCTGGCCGTCCGGCCGGACTTCGGGCACGTCGTGGGGGTCGACGTCAGCGAAACGCACGTCGAAGTCGGCCTGTTCGACTGCGCGCTCGGGACGCTCGGCACCGTGCGTCACCCGCTCGTCGGCACCCGACTGGATCCGGACGAAGTCGCCGGTTTGGTGCGAACCGGCATCGCGGAAGTGCTCGAAGGCGGCGAACCGCACTCGGTGTTCGGCGTCGGCATCGGCGTGCCCGGCGCGGTCCGCGACGGCGGGATCGTCCACGCGCCCACCCTCGGCTGGCGCGGTGTGGCCTTCGCCGACCTAATCCGCCCGCACATCGAGGCGCCCCTCCACCTCGACAACCGAGCCCGCACGCTCGGCCAGGTCGAAACCTGGCGCGGGGCCGGCCGGGGTGCCGACCGCGCCATCGTCGCCCTGCTCGGCGTCGGGGTCGGGGCCGCCGTCGCGACGGCCGGGCGCTCGCACCCGGACATCACGACCAGCGAGTGGGGCCACACCGTCGTCAAGGCGGCCGGGGCGGCCTGCCGCTGCGGCTCGCACGGCTGCCTGGAGGCCTACGTCGGCATCGAAGCGGTCGTCCGCCGCTACGCCGAGCGCGTCGGCAAGGAACCGGTCATCGGGGATGAAAGCGACGCCGAGCTGGCTCGCATCGTCGCCGAGGCGGCGGTCGAAGGCCCGGCTGCCGACGTGCTCGCCGAGGCCGCCGAGTACCTCGGGATCGGCATCGCGAACCTGATCAACCTGCTCAGCCCGGATCGGGTGGTGCTTTCCGGCTCCGCGGGGGCGATCATGGGACCGGCGATCCTGCCCGCCGTGCGCGACGCGGTGAGCCGGCACGCGCTCGACTACCTGGCCGGGCGCACCGAGGTCGTCCTCGGCCGGCTCGGGCCGGAGGCGGTCGCGCTCGGCGCGGCCACCCTGCCCATCGCGCAGTTGCTCGCAAACGGTGGCCGGACCGGCTGAAACCCTTGCGTCGCAAGGAGTAGTGCCCCCGACAGGTCCAGACCGCCAGTTCTTTTATTACTTAAACTTAGGCACAAAACGTTACCGCCGTGTTATTGACGTGACCCGAGTCACCCGGGTTGACTTCTGGGCGTCGTTCGGTCGCCGGCGGTCGGGGCTCGCTACCAGTCGACACCAGGCACGTCGTCGATGACCAGGAGGAACCGATGCGAGTCAAGCGCTCCATCGTCGCAGCGCTAGTGGCAGTGATGGCCCTGGGTGGCCTGACCGCGTGCGGGAGCAGCAGCTCCGACGCAGGTCAGAGCAACCCGGACGCCGTGCTCAACGTCGGCAAGCCGGACGGCCCGCAGTCGGAGAACAACAACCCGTTCCTCGAGACGTCCGCCCTGTCCAACATGGGCTACCGGTGGATGATCTACGAGCCCCTGGTCATGCACAACCGCGTCAAGCCGCAGGAGCCCGGCAAGCCCTGGCTGGCGACGAAGTGGGACTGGTCGGACAACTACAAGAAGCTGGTCCTGACCGTCCGTGACGGGGTCAAGTTCTCCGACAACCAGCCGATGACCGCCGAGGACGTCGCCTACACGTTCCAGCTGCTGCGCGACAACAAGGCGCTGAACGTCGACGCCGTCCCGTACAAGGACATCACCGCGGCCGGCAGCCAGGTGACGCTGGGCTTCGAGACCTCCCAGTTCGTCAACCAGCTCAAGATCCTGCAGACCCTCGTCGTGCCGAAGCACGTCTGGCAGGGCATCAAGGACCCGGCGCTCGACACCGTGAAGAACCCGATCGGCACCGGGCCGTACACGCTCAAGTCGGCCACGCCGCAGACGATGATCGTCACCCGGCGCGACAGCGGCTACTGGCAGGAAACGCCGAAGGTCAAGGAGATCCGCTACACCTCCTACACCGACAACAACGCGCAGGTCGCGGCGCTGGTCAGCGGCGCATCGGAGTGGAGCTTCGTCTTCATCCCGAACTACAAGGCCGTCTACACGAACAAGGACCCGCAGCACTACAAGCTGTGGTTCCCCGCGCAGCTGGCCGTCCACGGCCTGTGGTTCAACACCGAGAAGGCCCCCTGGAACGACGCCAAGCTGCGTCAGGCGGTCAGCAAGGTGATCAACCGCGACGACATCTTCAACCAGGGCGAGGCGGGCTACTTCTACCCGAAGAACGACCAGGTCACCGGCATCCCGACGCCGGCGGGCGACTCGTTCATCGCGCCGCAGTACAAGGGCCAGACGGTCAAGGTCGACGTCCCGGGCGCCAAGGCGCAGCTCACCGGCGCCGGCTACAAGTTCAACGGCGACAAGCTGACGGACCCGAGCGGCAAGCCGGTCACCCTCAAGCTCACCGTGCCGTCGGGCTGGTCGGACTACATCACCGACCTCGAGATCATCAAGGACAACCTGTCGCAGATCGGCATCACCGCGACGGTCGAGAAGATGAACCAGGACGCGTGGATCAAGTCGGTCGACACCGGTGACTTCGAAGGCCTGATGCACTGGACCAACGACGGTGCGACGCCGTACGACATGTACCGCGACGTCATGGACGGCACCCGCTACAAGCCGACCGGCCAGGGTGGCATCAACGGCAACTACGGCCGCTTCAAGAACGACGAAGCGACCAACGCGCTCGCGACCTACGCCAACGCCGAGGACGACGCTTCCCGCACCGCCGCCATGGCGACGCTGCAGAAGATCATGATCGACCAGCAGCCGATGGTCCCGACCTCGGCGGCCAACTCCGGCGGCGAGTACAGCACGAAGAACTGGGTCGGCTGGCCGGACGAGGCCAACCCCTACGGCCCGGCGCAGCCCACCCTGCGCAACGCGCTCGACATCGTCCTGCACCTGAAGCCCGCGGTCTGATGGCGGATTCGGTCATGACGGAACACGGGGACGGCCGCGGCGACGCGGCCGCCCCCGCCCCCTCCGACCCCATCGCCGTCGGGTCGGAGGGGGATCTCCCCGTCGTTCTGGAGGCGGCCGGGCTCACGAAGCACTTCCCCGTGCGGCGACGCGGGCGCGCGGCCCTCACCGGTCCGCGGCGCGCCGTCCAGGCCGTCGACGACGTGACCCTCACGCTGCGGCGGGGCCGGGTCACCGCGCTGGTCGGCGAGTCCGGCTCGGGCAAGTCGACGGTCGCCCGCCTGCTCGCGGGCCTCTACCCGCGCACCGGCGGCGAAATCCGGCTGCACGGCGAGACCGTGAACATCCACCGCGGCCGGACGTTCCGGGCCTACGCCCGGCGGGTCCAGATGATCTTCCAGGACCCGTTCGCGTCGCTGAACCCGGTGCACACCGTGCGCTACCACCTGACGCGGGCGCTGAAGATCCACGGCCGGGCGGGTGACGACCTCGAGAAGTCGTTGCACGACCTGCTTTCCCGCGTCCAGATGACGCCGCCGGAACGGTACATCGACAAGTTCCCGCACGAGCTGTCCGGCGGGCAGCGCCAGCGCGTCGCGATCGCGCGGGCGCTCGGCGCCGACCCGGAGGCGCTGCTGGCCGACGAGCCGGTGTCCATGTTGGACGTCTCCATCCGGCTCGGCGTGCTGAACCTGCTGCGCGACCTCAAGGAACGCCTGCACCTCGCGATCCTGTACATCACGCACGACATCGCGTCGGCGCGCTACTTCGCCGACGAGACGATGGTGATGTACGCGGGCCGGATGGTCGAGGGCGGCGACAGCGAGACCATCACGCAGAACCCGGCGCACCCGTACACGCGCCTGCTCATCGACTCCGCGCCCGACCCCGACCGGCTGACCGGCGGGAGCGACGAGCTCGACCCGGGCGAGGTACCCGCCGAGCGCGGGGCCGGCGAGCCGCCGAGCCTGATCGACCCGCCGTCCGGCTGCCGGTTCCACCCGCGCTGCCCGGTCGCGATGGAGCGGTGCAAGACCGACCTGCCGCCGCGGTTCGAGGTCGACGACGCGCCCGGCCACTGGGCCGCGTGCTGGCTGTACGACGGAGCCGCCCGATGAGGTTCCTGCTGCAACGGCTGGCCTTCTACGTCTTCACCGCGTGGGCCGCCGTCACCATCAACTTCTTCATCCCGCGGATGATCCCGGGTGACCCGGTGCAGTCGCTGATCGCGAAGAACCAGGGCATGATCAGCGCGGAAGCGATGCAGTCGCTGTACACCCTCTTCGGACTGGACAAGAACGAAAGCCTGATCTCCCAGTACTTCGACTACTGGGGCCAGCTCTTCCGCGGTGACCTCGGGATCTCGTTCACGTTCTTCCCGTCGCCGGTGTCGGAGCTGATCGGCGACAGCCTGCCGTGGACGATCATCCTGGTCGGCATCACCACGATCGTCGGCTTCGCGCTCGGCACCGGGCTCGGCGTGGTGGCCGGCTGGAAGCGCGGCTCGTGGGTCGACGGCCTGCTGCCGGTGACGACGTTCCTCTCGTCGATCCCGTACTTCTGGCTCGGCCTGATCGCGCTTGCGCTGCTGGCCGGTCCGGGCAGCTTCTTCCCGTCGTCCGGCGGCTACGACCCGGGCGTGGTGCCCGGCTGGGACGGCGGGTTCATCGGCAGCGCGATCCAGCACAGCCTGCTGCCCGCGATCACCATCCTGATCAGCTCGATGGGCAGCTGGATCCTGGGCATGCGCAACATGATGGTCACCGTCGCGTCGGAGGACTACGTCACCGTCGCGCACGCCAAGGGCCTGCCCGAGCGCCGGGTGATGGTCGGGTACGCCGCCCGCAACGCGCTGCTGCCGAGCGTGTCCGGCTTCGCGCTGGCGCTCGGGTTCATCGTCGGTGGCACGCTGCTGGTGGAGATCGTCTTCTCCTACCCCGGCGTCGGTTACCAGCTGTTCCAGGCGGTCGGCTCGCAGGACTACCCGCTGATGCAGGGCATCTTCCTGATCATCACGCTGTCGGTGCTGGTGGCGAATCTGTTCGCCGACGTCGCCTACCTCGCGCTCGACCCCCGCACCCGGAAGGAGAGCTGACATGGCCGTACCCGCGGCGGACGTCAAAGCCGCCCAAGCTCTCCCCGTCGACGCGATCGCCGGCCGGTCGAAGCGGCGCCGGTTCCGGTTCCTCGCCGGCGGCAAGACGATCACCGGGCTGAGCGTGCTCGTGTTCTTCGTCGTGATCGCGGTCATCGGCGAGTGGATCGCGCCGTACGACCCGTCGGCGCGCAGCAACGACCTGCTGGAGGGGCCGTCGGGCCGGCACTGGTTCGGCACCACCCACCTCGGCCAGGACATCTTCAGCCAGGTGGTGGTCGGCACGCGCAGCGTCATGCTCGTCGGGCTGACCGCCGGGATCGTGGCGACGATCCTCGCCGTGATCGTCGGCGTGACGTCCGGCTACCTCGGCGGGACACCGGGTGAAGGCCTGTCCGCACTGTCCAATGTGTTCCTGGTGATCCCGGCGCTGCCGCTGATCATCATCATCGGCAGCGCGGTGCCCACCGGCGGCGACTACCTGGTGGCGGTCATCATCGGGTTCACGTCGTGGGCGTGGGGCGCGCGAGTCCTGCGCGCGCAGACGCTGTCGTTGCGCGGCCGGGAATACGTCGAAGCGGCCCGGGCGACCGGCGAGTCGACGTGGCGGATCATCTTCTTCGAGATCCTGCCGAACCTGACCGCGGTGATCGCGTCCAGCTTCGTCGGCACGGTGATCTTCGCTGTCATGTCGGAGATCACGCTCGCGTTCGTCGGCGTCTCGGGACTGTCCAACTGGAACTGGGGCACGATCCTGTTCTGGGCGCAGAGCCAGCAGGCCCTCGCGCAGGGCGCGTGGTGGTGGTTCGTGCCGGCCGGGCTGGCGATCGCGATCCTCGGCACCGCGCTGTCCCTGCTCAACTTCGGCATCGACGAGTTCGTCAGCCCGCGCCTGCGCGGCAGCGGCAAGTCTCGCGTCAAGGGCGCCGACGGACGGACGCATCGCATGCGCGTGGGCTTCACGCCCGTGCTCGGGCGGGAGGAACAGTCATGATGGACCCGGTCCTGGAGATCAAGGGCCTGGACGTCGACTACGGCGTCGGCGACGAGGCCGTGCGCGCGGTCCGGGACGTGCACCTGACGCTGCACCGCGGCGAAGTCCTCGGCCTGGCCGGGGAAAGCGGCAGCGGCAAGTCCACTTTGGCCTACGGGCTGACGCGGCTGCTCGCGCCGCCGGGCGTGATCCGTGGCGGCCAGGTGCTCTACCACCCGGCCGACGGCGAGCCCTACGACGTCCTGAAGCTGACGGACAAGCAGCTGCGGGACTTCCGGTGGGCGGAGACGTCCATCGTGTTCCAGGGTGCGATGAACTCGCTGAACCCGGTGCACAAGGTCGTGACGCAGCTCGTCGACGTCATCAAGGCGCACGAGCCGCGGTCGACGAAAGCCGGCCGCTACGCGCGGGCGAAAGACCTGCTCAAGCTGGTCGGGATTTCGGCCGACCGGCTGGAGGCGTTCCCGCACCAGCTTTCCGGCGGCATGCGCCAGCGCGTGATGATCGCGATGGCGCTCGCGCTCGAGCCGCGGGTCGTCATCATGGACGAGCCGACCACCGCGCTGGACGTTGTGATGCAGCGCCAGATCCTGGGCCAGCTCGTGGAACTGCGCGAGCGGCTGGGCTTCTCGGTCCTGTTCATCACGCACGACCTTTCGCTGCTGGTGGAGTTCTCGGACCGGATCGCGATCATGTACGGCGGCCGGATCGTCGAGCAGGCGCCGGCGGCCGAGCTCTACCGGGACGCACTGCACCCGTACAGCCACGGCTTGCTGAACTCGTTCCCGGCCCTGCGCGGTCCGCGCCGCGAGCTGGCCGGGATCCCGGGGTCGCCGCCGGACACGCGTGGCATGCCGGCCGGCTGCGCGTTCCACCCGCGGTGTCCCAAGGCCTTCGAGCCGTGCGACTCGAAGGTGCCCGAGCTGGGCCTGCCCGGCGGAGATCCGTCGCGCGAGGTGGCGTGCTTCCTGCACCCTGTCGCAGCTCCCTGAACGCCGTCTGTCCTATCCGGTCCACCTGGAGGAGACCCGCCTTGACCGAGACCACAGCCGCGACCGCCGAACAGCAGGCGCTGATCGACACGCTGCCGCCGGACTTCCGCTGGGGCGTGGCGACCGCCGCGTACCAGATCGAAGGCGCGATCGCGGAAGACGGGCGCACTCCGTCCATTTGGGACACTTTCTGCCAGGTCCCGTGGGCGATCGACAACAACGACACCGGTGAAGTGGCGTGCGACCACTACCACCGGATGCCGGCGGACATCGAGCTGGTGAACGAGCTCGGCGCGGACACCTACCGGTTTTCCGTGGCGTGGCCCCGGGTCCAGCCGCGCGGGCGTGGCGGCGTCAACGAGGCGGGCATCGGGTTCTACGACCGATTGGTCGACGAGACGCTCGGCAAGGGCATCGCGCCGTGGCTGACGCTGTACCACTGGGACCTGCCGCAGGAGCTGGAGGACGCGGGCGGCTGGCCGGCGCGCGACACGGCGTACCGGTTCGCGGACTACGCGATGCTGGTGTTCGACCGGCTCAAGGACCGCGTCCGGCACTGGACGACGTTGAACGAGCCGTGGTGCTCGGCGATGCACGGGTACGTCCACGGCGTGATGGCTCCGGGGCGGCGGGACTACACGGCCGGGCTGCACGCGGTGCACCACCTGCTGCTGGGCCACGGTCTCGCGACGCAGCGGATGCGCGAGGCGGCCCCGCCGGACACGGAGTTCGGCATCACGCTCAACATGTGCACGGCCGACCCGGCGACGGACTCGGAAGAGGACGTCCGCGCGGCGCGGCAGGCCGACGGCCTCGGCGTCCGGATCTACCTGGACCCGCTGGTGCGCGGCGAATACCCGGCCGACGTGGTCGAGGACCTGGCCGCGCGGGGCGTCAAGCTCCCGATCCAGGACGGCGACCTGTCGGTGATCTCGACCCCGCTGGACTTCCTCGGCGTGAACTACTACTTCGGCCAGCAGTTCTCGGGCGTGGACGAGACCGGCCGCGCGGTCGACGACGACGGCGTCCCGACGTCCCGGACGATCCCGTTCGGCGAGCCGACGACGGCGATGGGCTGGGAGATCCTGCCGGACAAGTTCACGGAGCTGCTGACCCGGCTCGGGCGTGACTACCCGGGCCTGCCGATGTACATCACGGAGAACGGTTCGGCGTTCGACGACGACCCGGACTCGTCGGGTTTCGTCCGCGACGAGCAGCGGACGGCTTACCTGGCTTCGCACATCGCCGCCGTGGCGGCGGCGCGCAACGCGGGTGCTGATGTGCGCGGGTACTTCGCATGGTCCCTTTTGGACAACTTCGAGTGGGCGTACGGGTACGCGAAGCGGTTCGGCCTGATCCGGGTGGACTACGAGACGCAAGCACGCACGATCAAGCAGAGCGGCTACTTCTACCGCGACACCCTCAGGCGGGTTCGCGGCAGCTGAAGTCCGTCACCCGGCTGGGGGTGGGGTACACCCCACCCCCACGCCGGTGGTGCGCACCATGGTCGGCAACCCCTGACCACCCCTAACGTCGGACGGGCAAGATCCCGAACGACTGACAGGGGGAACCATGGCGGTCCGGACCGAGGCCAGGCCCATCCCGCGCATCACGACGAAGGCCGAAAAGGCCTGGTGGCGACGGCCGTGGATCGGCCCGCTGGCCCTCGTCGTGCTCGCCTTCCTCTCCTTCTCGCTCCCGCCCTATCTGGCGCTCGACCCGGCCCAGTCGCGGGTGCCGGCGCCCGAGGGGTTCCCGGCGCACTACTGGTTCCTCGTCGGGCACGTCATCTTCGGCTCGGTCGCGATGATCGGCGCCGTCCTGCAGATCTGGCCGTGGCTGCGCCGGACGTACCCCGTGGTCCACCGCTACGCCGGCCGCGCGTACGTCTTCGCCGGCGTGCTGCCCTCCGGGCTGATGGCCCTGACCATCGGGTCGCAGAGCCCGTTCGGCCCGGTGACGCGCGTCAGCGACGTCCTCGCCGCGGTCCTGTGGATCGGGTGCACCATCGCCGGCTGGCGGGCCGTGCGCGAGCGCCGCTTCGGCGACCACCGCAAGTGGATGATCCGCAGTGTGACGCTGACCTTCTCGATCATCGTCAACCGGGTGATCTCGCCGATCGCGATGATCGTGCTGGAACCGCAGATCCCGACCACCTTCGGCGGCAGCGAGCTCGCCTACGGCCAGAGCGTCGGCGCCCTTTCTTCGTGGGGTGGGCTGTTCTTCGCGCTGGTCGTCAGCCAGCTGATCCTGGAACGCCGTCCCGCGAAGAAGCCGGTGGGTGTGCGATGACGACCACCCTGCCGGCCGCGAGACCGGGCAAGACGTGGTGGCGGCGGCCGTGGATGGCGCCGTTGGCCCTGCTGGTCGCCGTCTTCCTCGCCTACTCGGTGCCGCCCTACCTCACGCTGGACCCCGCGCAGTCCCGCGTCCCCGCGCCGCCGGGGTTCGCCGCGCACTACTGGTTCCTCGTCGGGCACATCCTCTTCGGCACGATCGCCATCGTCGGCGTCATCCTGCAGATCTGGCCGTGGCTGCGGCGCACGCACCCGGTCGCCCACCGCCGCATCGGCCGCGTCTACGTCTTCGGCGGCGCGATCCCGTCCGCGCTCATGGCGCTGACGATCGCCCTGTTCAGCCCGTTCGGGCCGGCGGCCGGGGTGCTGAACGTCGTCGCGGCGCTGCTGTGGCTCGGGTTCACCATCGCCGGCTTCCGCGCGACCCGGCAGCGCCGGTACGCCGATCACCGGCGGTGGATGATCCGCAGTTTCGCGATGACCATGAACACGTTGCTCAGCCGGGTTTACGCGCCGATCGCGTTCATCGCCCTCGGCCCGTACTACCCCGACCAGGCCGCGCTCTTCCAGGCCGCCTCGACGCTGACGGGCACGATGAGCGTGCTCACCCTGCTGCTGCTCAGCCAGTGGTGGCTGGACCGGAAGCCGAAGCCAGCCATCGCGCGATGATCGTCCGCTGGATCTCCGACGCGCCTTCGTAGATGCGCGGGGCGCGGACTTCGCGGTAGAGGTGTTCGAGCAGGTGCCCGCGGCGCAAGGCGCGGGCACCGTGCAGCTGGACCGCGGAGTCGACGACGAACTGCGCGGCTTCCGTGGCGAACAGCTTCGCCATCGCCGCGCGGCCGCCGAGGTTCTGCTCACCCGCGTCGTACGCACCCGCGGCCGCGTAGACCAGCAGCCGGGCGGCTTCCGTGCGGGTGGCCATCTCGGCGAGCGCGTGGGCCACTGCCTGCTGCTTGATCAGCGGGCCACCAAAGGCTTCCCGCTGCCCGGTGTAGTCCACAGTGGCGTCGAGCGCGGCCTGAGCCATTCCGACGGCGAACGCCCCGACGCTCGGGCGGAACAGGTCGAGCGTCCGCATCGCCACCGCGAAGCCGCGGTTCTCCTCGCCGAGCAGCTCCTCGCGGCGGACCTCGACGCCGTCGAACGTGACCGTGCCGATCGGGTGCGGGCTCACCAGGTCCAGGTGCTCGCCGCCCAGGCCCGGCCGGTCGGCGGGGACGACGAACGCGCTGACGCCGCGCGAGCCCGCGCCTTGCGTGGTGCGCGCGAACACCGTGTAGAAGTCGGCCTCCGGTGCGTTCGAGATCCACATCTTCTCGCCGGTGAGACGCCAGCCGTCGCCGTCGGGCTCCGCCGCCAGGGACAGTGCCGCCGCGTCCGAACCGGCGTCCGGCTCGGTCAGCGCGAACGCCGCCACCGCGTCCCCGGCCGCCACGGCCGGCAGCCACTTCGCGACCTGTTCGTCCTGTCCGGACTGGAGGATCGGGTAACTTCCCAGGCCCTGCAACGCCAGTGCCGTCTCGGCCTCGGTGTTCACCGTGGCGAGGTTCTCGCGCAGGATGCACAGGTCCGTCGCGGCCGCCTGGCGCGACGGCTTTCCTTCGGCGACACCGGGGAAGAGCCGGGAGAGCAGGCCGAGCGCGCCCATCTCCTTGAGCAGCGGCCGGTTCACCGCACCCTCCACACCGGACTCGGCGAGCGGGCGCAGCCGGTCTTCGGCCAGCCGCCGGACTTCGACGGCGAAGGCCTGCTGAGCGGGGTCGAGGGCGAAGGTCACGAGGAGGCTCCCGGTCGCCAGCGGGCATGGGCGGTGCCGGCCGGCCCTGACCGGACGAGGTCGAGCCGCGGTTCGGGGCCGTCGGTGCGGCCGGACTGCGGCTTCCGGCTGCCCGCGGCGAACGGCTTCGGCCACGGCATCGCGTAGCCTTGCTCGGCCGCCGCGTGCAGCGTCCACTGTGGATCGTAGAGGTGCGTGCGGCCCAGGGCGCAGAGGTCCGCGCGGCCGGCCAGGATCAGCGAGTTGACGTCGTCGTAGGAGGAAATCGCGCCTACGGCGATCACCGCGATGCCGTACTCCTCGCCGATCTCGTTGCGGATCCGGTCCGCGTACGGGGTCTGGTAGCTGCGGCCGTACTGCGGCTTCTCGTCGCAGACGACCTGGCCGGTCGAGACGTCGATGCCCGCCGCGCCGTGCACGGCGAAGGCGCGGGCGATCTCGACGGCGTCGTCGGCGTCGATGCCGCCGTCCGCCCAGTCGGTCGCCGAGATCCGGACGGTCATCGGCCGCTCGGCGGGCCAGGCCGCGCGCACCGCGTCGAAGACTTCAAGGGGGAACCGCAGCCGGTTCTCGAGTGAGCCGCCGTATTCGTCACTTCGCTGGTTGGTCAGGGGCGAGAGGAACGAGGACAGCAGATAGCCGTGCGCGCAGTGCAGTTCGAGGACGTCGAAACCGGCGCGTGCCGCCGCGTGTGCGCACGCGACGAACTCGTCACGAATCGCGGCCATGTCCGAAGTGGACAGCTCGCGTGGGATCTGGTTGCGGTCGGAGTACGCCAGCGCGGACGGAGCGCAGACTTCCCAGTTGTCCTCGGGCAGGGGGTCGTCGATGCCGTCCCACATGAGCTTCGTCGAGCCCTTGCGGCCGGAGTGTCCCAATTGGACACCGATGCGCGCGGGGGACTGCGTGTGCACGAAGTCGACGACCCGCTTCCAGCCCGCTTCCTGTTCAGTCGTGTAGAGACCGCCGCAGCCGGGCGTGATCCGGCCTTCGGGGGAGACGCAGACCATCTCGGTCATCACCAGCCCGGCGCCGCCGAGGGCCTTGCTGCCCAGGTGCACCAGGTGGAAGTCGCCGGGCACGCCGTCCACCGCGGAGTACATGTCCATCGGCGAGACGACGATCCGGTTGGCCAGCTCCAGCTCGCCGAGCTTGAACGGCTGGAACATCGGCGGCCGCGACGTCGTGTCGAGCGACTGGGCGAACCAGTGGTCCAGCTCGGTCGCGAACTCCGGGTCGCGCAGGCGGAGGTTGTCGTAGGTGACGCGGCGGCTGCGCGTGAGGATGTTGAACGCGAACTGCGGCGGCTCCTGGTGGGCGTACTGCGCGATGTTCTCGAACCACTCCAGGCTCGCCTGCGCGGCGCGCTGCGTCGACTGGACGACCGGCCGCCGTTCCAGTTCGTACGCCTTGAGCGCCTCGGCGACGCCTTCGTTTTCGTGCAGGCAGGCGGCCAGCGCGAGCGCGTCCTCCATCGCCAGCTTCGTTCCGGAGCCGATCGAGAAGTGCGCGGTGTGCGCGGCGTCGCCGAGGAGGACGACGTTGCCGTGCACCCACGTCTCGCAGCGGACGGTGCCGAACGAGACCCACTTGGAGTTGTTCGCCATGATCTTGTGGTCGCCCAGGACGTCGGAACACAGCTCGCGGATCAGCGCGATGGACTTCTCGTCGCTCTCGCCCGGCTTGAGCGCGGTCGCCGCGATCGGCCCGAACGTCCGCTGCCAGACGTCTTCCTGCACTTCGAGGATGAACGTGCTGCCGTCGCGGCCGTAGGGGTAGCCGTGGATCTGCATGATCCCGGCCGGCGTCTCGAGGACGTAGAACTTGAAGGCGTCGAACACCAGGTCCGTGCCGAGCCAGATGTAGCGGCACCGGCGCGTCTCGACGCTCGGCCGGAACGTCTCGGCGTGTTTCGCGCGGACCGCGGAGTTGACGCCGTCGGCGGCGATGACCAGGTCGTAGCCCGAAAGGTCCGCCGGGGCCTCTTCGCGGAAGTGGAGGCCGACGCCCAGTTCGGCGCAGCGGCTCTGGAGGATGCCGAGCAAGCGTTTGCGGCTCATCGCGGCGAAGCCGTGGCCGCCCGAGGTGGTGACCGTGCCGCGGTAGTGGACGTCGATGTCGTCCCAGCGGGCGAACTCGGCGCGCATCGCTTCGTGCACGGCCGCGTCGGCGTGCTCGATGCCGCCGAGCGTCTCGTCGGAGAACACGACGCCGAAGCCGAAGGTGTCGTCCGGCGCGTTGCGCTCCCAGACGGTGATTTCGTGTCCGGGGCCGAGCTGTTTCGCCAGCGCGGCGAAGTACAGACCCGCCGGGCCGCCACCGATGACCGCGATACGCACGCCGTCCAGAGTATGTCGTCAGCGGTACGACCGTCAATAACGCGATAGATGGCGTACGGTGTCCCGCATGGAACGCATCAACCCGCCGGAGCTGGGCAAGCCGTCCGGGTTCTCGCACGCGGTGGTGGCCGAAGGGCGCGTGGTCTTCCTCGCCGGGCAGACGGCGCTGGACGCGTCGAACAAGATCGTCGGCGACGGCGTGGTCGAGCAGTTCGAGCGCGCGCTGGGCAACCTGCTGACGTCCCTGCGCGCGGCGGGCGGTTCCCCGGAGGACCTCTGCAGCGTGACGATCTACATCGTCGACATGGCGGACTACCGGACGCACGCGCGAGAGATCGGCGCGGTCTGGCGCCGCCTCGCGGGCACGGAGTACCCGGCGATGGCCGGCATCGGCGTCGACCGGCTCTGGGACGAAGAGGCTCTGGTCGAGGTGCAGGGCTTCGCGGTCGTCAGCCGAAGTTGATCGACTTCGTGACGTACGCCCGGGCCGGGTCCTCCAGCTGCGCGTGCAGCTCGAAGAACAGCTCCGCCGCGCGAATCCCCGACCAGTCGTGCGGCAGGAACTCCGCGGGCAGGCCCGGGTCGAGGTACGGCATCCGCCGCCAGCCGGTCAGCACGCGGACGTAGTCGGCGAAGGCCTCTTCGTCGGCCACGGACTTGCGGCGCTGCCAGCGGCGCAGCGCCGGGCCGTGCTCGTCGAGGAACGTCGTGTACAGCTCGTCGAGGCGGTCGAGGTCCCACCAGTCGCGGACCTTCGCGCGGACGTCGCCGAAGGCCAGGTGGTCGGCGCGGAACAGGTCGGCGTACCCGGCCAGGCCGAGGCGGGTCAGTGCCTCCGCGGTCGCCGCGTGCAGGTGGGCCGGGGCGATCCAGACGCCGGACGCGGCCGTGCCGAAGCCCATCCGGGCGAGCTGGGTGCGCAGGAGGTGGCGTTTGTGCCGCTCGGTCTCCGGGACCGAGAACACCGCGAGCAGCCAGCCGTCGGCCGCGGTCGCGCGCCCGCGGCGGAAGATCCGCTCGTCGCCCTCGCGCAGGATCTCGCGCGCGTCGTCGGACAGCTCGTAGCCGGCCGTCGCGCCGCGGCGCACCGCTTCGAGGATCCCGCGCCGCTTCAGCCGGGAGATCGACGAGCGCACCGCGGGCTCGTCGACGCCGACGGCGGCCAGCAGGTCGATCAGCGAAGCGACCGAGAGCCAGCCGCCCTCGGTGCGCGAATAGAGGCCGTACACCGTCACGATCAGCTGGCGAGGCTGGGCCGCCCGGCCGGAGCCGTCCAGTTCGGTTGCCTCGGGTACGGCCGTCATCGGGCCACAATAACGCCTCCCGCGCCGATCGCTCCGCTACGATTTCGCCGCGATGCTGCCAGCCACCAAGGGGATCTTCGACCGGCTCACCCGCCGCGGCCGTCTGATGACCAAACGGACCTGCGACCGGCAGGGCCACGTGCTGCGTGCGGGGCGTTTCCTCTTCCGGACGCCGACCGCGTGGGAGTACGCCGCCGCGGTCGCCTGCGGCAGTGACCCGGCCGCCCAGCGCTGGCTCGGCTGGCAGCCGGACTCGATCGTGGCCAAGTCCGCGCGGGCGGACGCGCTGCGCGTCGTGCCCGGCACCGGACCGGACTGGGTGTCGCCCGACCCGCAGTCGATCGACCTGGTGATGATCGACGTCGAGGCCAACCGGTGCGTCGGCCTGGTGAGCGTGCACACCGGCGAGGACGGCGGCCCGGAGACCGGCGGCTACCTCGCGCCGGACTACCGCGGCCGCGGCAACGGCCGGGTGCTGTTCGCGGCCGGGCTGACGCTGGCGCACGAGCACCTGGGCCTGCCGGGCGTGCGGGCCGGCGCCGAGGTCGGCAACGTCGCGAGCGCGCGGTCGCTGCTGGCCGCCGGCCTCGCCCGCGTCGCCGGGCCGCCGACGTACCGGCTGCCGGACGGCCGCGTCACCGAGGCGTGGTGGTTCCAGCACGCCGTCCCGCGGACCACCCGCTGCGGCGGGCCGCAGGCGACGTGGTTCCCGGCGTCGCTGCTCTGATCACTTCGGCCGCCGCCGACGTTTCCCGTGGCTACCTTCACGGCATGACTTCGCTTGCCTCTCCGGTTCCTCCGGTGCCCACTGACGTCCCCCTGGGAAGCGTCGCCTGGTTGCGGGCTTCCGTCGCCCGCTTCAGCAATGGCGCCGACCACGCCCGGCGGCGCTCGCTGGCCGTGGACCTCCTCGCGGAGGTCGAGCCGGAGGTGTTGCGGCGCAAGGCTTCCGAGGCGGCCGGTGGCGACCCTCGCCTGGTCGTCGTCGGAGTGCTGGCGGGGGAGTTGGGCCTGCCGGTGGTGGCGTCGGACGTCGCGGCGGTCGCGGCCGCCTACCACCCGCACGTGACGCCGTCCGAAGACACCACCGAAGCCGAAGCCGCGCTGGGACGGCTGGTCGCGGCGTGCGGTGGGACCACCGACGAACTCGTCGCCGCGCGGATCGGCCTGCTGATCCAGGCCTGCGAAGCCACCGCCGGGCTGATCGGCAACGCGGTTCCGTTGGTGCGGGCGGGAAAGCCGCCCGAGGAAGCGGTGGCGGAAGTGCTGCGCGCGGACCCGCCGGTGTCGCACACGCGGCGCCGGGTGGCCGGCGAGGACGTCCTGGTGCCGCTGGCCGGGACGCCGTTCGGCGCGGGCCCGCGCGAGTGCCCGGGGCCGGCACACGCGATCGCGCTCGCGACCGGCGTACTCGCGGGGCTGCGGGTGACCCGCGGCTGAACCCGTGCTGGGTTCTGCTACTACTTACCGCGTTCATCTTCTTGGGGGAAGGCGCGGGAAATGCTGTATTTCGATGGTCTGCTCGGCGTCGTCACGCTCGGGCTGTGGATCTTCTGCCTGGTCGACGTGATCACGACGGACGAGTCGTCCTGCCGCAACCTGCCGAAGGGGCTGTGGCTGCTCGTCGTGCTGGTACTGCCGCTGGTGGGGTCGATCATCTGGCTGGTCGCGGGGCGGCCGCAGCAGGTGACGCGGGCGCGCGGCCCGTACGAGCGGAACGCGCCGGCGTACCCGGAGTACGACCGCCCGGGCCGGTTCGCGGCCGGCAGCCCGGATGACGACGACGAGTTCCTCCGCAAGTGCCGTGAGCGCGCGGAGGCGCAGCGGAAGCTGGCCCGGGAAAAGAACTCCGACGACTGAGCCGCTAACAGGCAGGGCCCTCGCAGGTGCCGTGCTCGTAGGCCTCCAGCGTCGAGATCACCAGCTGGCGCTCGGCCGGCGTCAACGGCGCCAGCGCGTTGCTCCACGCCTGCGCGCCGCGCGCCAGCCACGCGTCCACCGCCGGACGCCGCTCCGGGGTGATGCTCACGATCGTGCGGCGGCGATCCGCCGGGTCTTCGTCGCGGTTCAGCACGCCCTGACGGCTCAGGTCGCCGACCATCAGGCTCGCCGTCGTCGGGGCGACCTCCAGGCGCCCCGCCAGCTCGGTGACCGTCATCGGGCCGTCGAACAGCAGGATCGACAGCAGCGACAGGTGCCGCGGCGCGAGCGCGCAGCCGTCCAGCTCGTCGGGGACCGGGGTCCGCTTCGCGCGGCCGACCAGACGTGGCATCAGCAGCAGGAGCCTGCGCACGCCGTCTTCGAGGCTCAACCCGCCCTGCGTTGACACCGCCTGCCTCCCGTCGGTAGCTTTGTTTGCAAAGCAAACGCTTATCGGTCTCCCGAGCGTACCTCGGGGCACGAGCGTACCGGCCAGAAAACAGGGGATCCCATGACTACGCCAGCCGACATGAACGACTTCAACACCCAGGTCGTCGAGGAGTTCCGGGCCAACGAGGGCAAGGTCGGCAACTACTTCGACGGCAAGAACGTGCTGCTCCTCACCACGATCGGCGCGAAGAGCGGGCAGGTGCGCCTGTCGCCGCTCGTCTACACCCGCGACGGCGACAAGTTCGTCGTAGCCGCGTCCATGGGTGGCGCCCCGAAGAACCCGGCCTGGTTCCACAACCTCGTCGCCAACCCGAAGGTCACCCTCGAGGTCGGCACCGAGACGTTCGAGGCCACCGCCACCGTGGTCGAGGACCGCGCCGAGCGCGACCGCCTCTACGCGGGCATGGTCGCGCACGCCGAGGGCTTCGCCGAGTACGAGACGAAGACCACGCGGCTCATCCCGATCGTCGTCTTCGAGCGCTGACGCCTCAGCCGAACCTCCCCGCCGGGTCGTACTTCGCCTTGAGCTGCTTCAGCCGGGCGCGGTCCCCGGCGGGGAAGGCTGTCGCCAGGTCCGCGGCCGAGTGCTCGCCGTAGAGGAACGGCAGCAGCCGGCCCGTCGACCACGGCGCCAGCGCGTCGAACAGCTTCGCGTGCGCGCGGCGGATCGGGTCCACGCCGTCCTCGACCACCGACAGCGCCCGCACCACGAACTCCGCCGCCGAGTCCCAGCCGGCGCCGTCGCCCTTCCGGCGCGCGAGCTCGCCGCCGAGACGGTCGATGATCAGCACCGTCTCCACCGGGGCGCCCGGGCCGGCGTGCTCGAGGATCGACGTCAGCATCCCGTCGTTCAGCACCTCCACCGTCGCGTTCGTCCCGTGGTAGGGGTGCGGGTGCGGCGGGTCGCTCGCGATCGACCCCGAATCCGTGTACGGCAACCGCTTCAGGGTGTCCAGCAGCACCGGCGCGGCGGCCCGCAGCGGCGCGACGAGCTTCTCGCCGTCGTCGCCGAGGTACGCGATCCGCACGTTCGCGACGTGCTTCCCGCGGATCGGCTCCGGCAGGAACGGCAGGTCCGGCAGCGGGACCACGGCGATCGACGTCGTCAGGTCGTCGGGTGCGGTCATCGACCACGTCCGCCAGGCGCGCAGCACCGACGGCAGGTCCGCGGCGTCGAAGTACAGCCCGCCGCCGTACAGCTCGGTCACCGGGACCAGGCCGAACTCCAGCGCGGTCACGACACCGAAACCGGCGCGGCCGCCGAGCAGGGCCCAGAACAGCTCGGCCCCCGGCGTCACGGTGCGGAGTTCGCCGTCGGCGGTGACGACGTCGATCGCGCGCACGTGGTCGGCCGCGCGGCCGAACCGCCGCGCCATCAGGCCGAAGCCGCCGCTGAGCGTGTAGCCGACGACGCCGACGTCGGGCGACGAGCCGCTCAGCGGGGCCAGCCCGTGCTTCGCGGCGGCTTCGATCACCGCGCCCCAGCGGACGCCGGCGCCGACCCGCGCGGTCTTCTGCCGCCCGTCGATCTCGACACCGGTCATGCGGCGCGTGCTGATCAGCAGGCCGTCGGTGCCGGCGGTCAGGCCGTGTCCAGTGGCCTGGACGGAGACGGTCAGGTCGTGCTCGGCGGCGTACTGCACCGCGGCGACGACGTCTTCGGCGGACTCGGCGGCGACGACCACCGCGGGCTTCGTGGTGACGGACGTCTGAAAGCCGGCGACCTCTTCGGCGTACCCGTCCTGACCAGGGCGAAGGGTGTGCATTTCCGGGCTCCTTTCGTTGCTTCCAGCCTCGCGCCGCGACGATCAGAAGTCCAAGATCTGGTTCGTCTGGCTACTAGAATCAGCGCTTATGGAACTGCACCAGCTCGCGTACTTCGTCGCCGTCGCCGAGGAAGGCAACTTCACGCGCGCGGCGGAACGGCTGCACGTCGCCCAGCCCGGGGTGAGCGCGCAGGTCCGGCGGCTGGAGCGCGAGCTGGGGCAGGAGCTCCTCGATCGGTCGGGACGCACGGTCCGGCTCACCGACGTCGGCGCGGCGGCGCTGCCCCACGCGCGAGCGGCGCTCGCGGCGGTGAAGGGGGTCCGTGAAGCCGTCGACGAGCTGGCCGGGCTGGTCCGCGGCCAGGTCGCGATCGGCGCGGTGACGTCGGCGGGCCCGGTGAAGCTGCCGGACCTGCTCGCCCGCTTCCACGAGCGCTACCCGGCGGTCGAGATCACGCTGTCCGAGGCCAATTCGGACACGATGCTGACGGCCCTGCGCGAAGGCCGGCTCGACCTGGCGGTGGTCGGCCTCTCGACGGACCCGCCGCCCGGCATCGCGACGCAGGTGCTGATCGACGAGCCGTTCGTGGCCGTGACGACGAACCTCCTGGCGGATCGCGCGGAGATCGTGATCGCGGACCTGGCCGGGCTCCCGCTGATGGCGCTGCCGAAGGGCACGGGTCTGCGCACGGCGCTGGACGCCGCCTTCGCGCGCGAGGGACTGGCGCCGCGGATCGCGTTCGAGGCGGCGGACCCGAACGTCCTGGTCCAGCTCGCGACGCGGGGGCTGGGGGTAGCGGTGGTGCCGGAGTCGCTGGGCCGGTACCACGAGGCCGAGCTGCGGGTCATCACCATCGCGGGGCCGGGGCTGCGGGGTGTGCTGGCGCTGGCGTGGCGGACGGACGGTCCGCTGAGCCCGGCGGCACGCGCATTGATCGCGTTCGCCCGGGCGAGCTACCGCTCTTGACACCTCGTCAACAGTGTCGTTCCCTGGAGGACGAGGAGGCGTCAAAGATGACCGATACCGCCCTCCAGGACGCCGTCGTCGGGGCCGGGCTGCTCGCCGGCAGCGCGAACGTGATCATGCAGCTCTCCCGCGCGCCCGTCGGCTACGGCGTGCTCGAAAGCAAGGTCGACAGCGGCAACCTCTTCCGCCATCCCGTGAAACGGACGCGGACCACCCTCACCTACCTCGCCGTCGCCACGATGGGGACCGATGCCGAGCGCGCCGCCTACCGGCGCGGCGTCAACGAGGCCCATGCCCAGGTGCATTCGAGCGCCGAAAGTCCCGTCGCCTACAACGCCTTCGACACCGACCTGCAGCTGTGGGTCGCGGCCTGTCTCTACAAGGGCTTCGAAGACGTCTACCTCGCGTTCGTCGGCGGCGAGCCGGCGCACTTCTACGGCGAGGCCGCCGCGCTCGGCACGACGTTGCAGGTCCGGCCCGAGATGTGGCCGGCGGACCGCTCGGCCTTCGAGGAGTACTGGGCCGCCGGGCTCGACGAGGTCAGCGTCGACGACACCGTCCGCCGCTACCTCACCGACATCGTCGACCTGCGGTTCCTGCACCCGGTCGTCGCCGCGCCGGGGCGGCGGTTCCACCGCTTCGTCACGACGGGCTTCCTCCCGCAGCGCTTCCGCGACGAGATGCGCCTGCCCTGGACCGCGGCCGACCAGCGCCGCTTCGACGCGCTCCTCGCCACGCTCGGCCGGGTCACCCGCCTGCTGCCCGCGACGGTGCGGCGGTTCCCCTTCAACCTCTGTCTCTGGGACCTGCGCCGCCGCCTGCGCACCGGACGTCCGCTCGTCTGACTTACCCCGTTAGAGTGTCGGCTCCGCCACCCGAGGGGATCCCATGACGGCGATCGAGACCGACGTCGAGCCCGCCGAGACCACGCCGGTCCGGACCGCCCGCCGGGCCCCGCTGATCGTGGTCTCCGTGGTCCTCCTGGCCGTCTTCCTCGCCGGCGCCTGGGCCGCCTGGTCCCTCACCATCGACGACGCGTTCATCAGCTTCCGCTACTCGGCGAACCTCGCGGCCGGGCACGGCCCGGTGTGGAACGTCGACGGCCCGCGCGTCGAGGGCTTCACGAACTTCGCCTGGGTCGTCTGGTCGGGCCTCGGCGCGTGGCTCGGACTGGCATTGCCGCTGTTCGCCAAGGTGACGTCGCTGCTGCTCGGCCTGGGGACGCTGTACCTGCTGGTCCGCGAAGGCCACCGCCGCGCCGGGCTGACGGGCGTCCTGGTCGGCGCCGGCGCGTACGTCGTGTTCCTGCCGACGTACTTCCACATCACCGCCGGGCTCGAGACGGCCGCGTTCGCCGCGGTGCTGCTGCGCGTCGTCGTGCTCGGGCTGCGCGTGCTCGCGAACGAGCGGGTGCGGACGTGGGAGCCGCCGGTGCTGCTGCTCCTGCTCGGCATGCTCCGGCCGGAAGGCGTGCTGGCCGCGCTGCCGGTCGTCGCCCTGTGGTTCATCCGCGAACGCGGTGCGGCCCGCTGGTGGTGGACCGGGGGTGCGGCGGTCGTCGGCGCCGCGTACTTCGTGTGGCGGTGGCGCTTCTACGGCCAGCTGCTCCCGAACACCTTCTACGTCAAGTTCGGCAACCTCGACTCCGGCTGGGTCTGGACGAAGCACACGACGCTGCTGCTCCTCCCGCTCCTGCTGCTGACACTCTCGCTCGTGCTCCGCAGGGCGACGCGGGCGGCGGGCGGGCTTCTGGTCGTCACGGTCGCGGTCACGTACGTGACGTACGCGGTGTCCGGCCCGACGATGGACTACCTCGACCGCTTCGCCGACCACGCGATCCCCGTCCTCTGCCTCGGCGCCGGGATCGCCGCCGGGACGCTGACCCAGCGCGTCGTGGGTGCGGTACTCGGGCTGGTCGCCGTCGGCTGGTCGGCCGTCGCCGGCACGAGCTCTCCCGAGCTGGGACTGATTTCGAACTACGGGATGGACCTGCAGCGCGCCCACGTGCCGATCGGCAAGGCGCTGGCCGAGTCCGACGTCCCGGTGGCGGACCGGACCGTCGCCGTCACCGACGCCGGCGCGATCCCGTATTACAGCGGCTGGACGTCGATCGACTACATCGGCCTCAACGACCCGGAGATCGCCCACGGCGCCGATCCGACCGAGGTAGTGATGCGGAGGCGGCCGACGGTGCTCGTCGTGACGTCCGTGGGCCCGCAGCCGGTGGGCAAGCGCTACGGCTTCGACGCGGCCAGGGCCACCGCCGGCTACGAGCAGGTCGCGTCCGTCGAGATGCGGGCCGGGTACTGGCAGGACGTCTTCGTCCTGCCGCCGTACGCGGCGACGGTCGGCGAGCACGTCCGGCAGCGCGCCGACGCCGCCCGGCAGGTCAACGACCCGGACCGGCCGGAAGCGACCGTCGACCGCTGGCTCGACCGGCTCCGCTCACAGCTGCCATTTTGAGAGTTGACCGCTTCGCGCGCGGGCGCGAAGGTGGGCCGATGAGCAGCGACGAGGTTCGCCATGGCGTCAAGCTGAGCAGTCTCGACCAGGAGGTCTTCTCCGGTGCCGGGGTGACCAAGCGGGAGTGGCTCGACTACCTCGAAGCCGTCGCGGACCGGATGCTCCCCGAACTGCGCGACCGGCTGCTGACCGTGCTGCGGGTGCTGCGCGGGCAGGGCCCGTTCATGCAGAAGAACCTGCCGAAGTACACGCCGGACTGGGTCGAGCGGGTCTCGGTGTGGGCCGAAGCGTCCAAACGGGACGTTTCGTACGCGCTGTGCAACGACCTCCGCACGCTGATCTGGTTCGGCAACCAGCGCGCGATCGAGTTCCACACGTCGCTCTACCGCGGCGAAGCCGGAAACGGCCCGACGCACCTGATCCTCGACCTCGACCCGCCCGCCGACGGGCCGTTCTCCCTGGCCATCGGGGCCGCGGGGCTGGTGCGCGAAGCACTGCGCGCGGACGGCCTCGACGGCGCGGTGAAGACGAGCGGTTCCAAGGGCGTCCACGTCTTCGTGCCGCTGGCGCCGGGCCAGTCGACCGAGGACATCGCGGCGGCGACGCGGGCGGTCGCGGCCCGTGCCGAGCGCGTCGACCCGTCGCTCGGGACGACCGAGTTCGTCAAGGACCGCCGCGAGGGCAAGGTGTTCCTGGATTCGACCCGGGCGGGCGGCGCGACGGTGGTGTCGGTGTACAGCCCGCGCCACCGGCCGGGCGCGCCGGTGTCGTTCCCGGTCCGGTGGGCCGACCTGGACGGGGTGAAGCCGGGCGACTTCACGGTGCAGACGGCCGCGGCGCAGCTCGGCGACGGCGCCGACGCCTGGACCGAGGAGATGCCCGAGCCGTTCGTGCTGCCGGCGGACCTGGTGGCCGAGGGGCACACCATCCCGATCGCCCGGGTCCTGGCGATGCACGAGGGCAAGCGCCGGGCCCGGGCGGCCCGCGAGTCGGGCTGAAGGGGAAAGCTCAAGCCGCCTGGTTGTGGCCCCGCCAGACCGTCCCGTGCGGACGCCGCAGCGTCGCGCGGGTGATCTCCACGATCCGGGCCGGCTCGGACGTCGCCACGCGGTGGCGGGCGAGCCACACGGTGTCCCGGCCGAACGACCACACCAGCGACACCAGCGCCGCCACCACGAAGCCGAACGAAACGGCCCACGGCAGCAGGCCGGACACCGCCACGACCAGGACCACGCCCTGCACCGCGGCCACCGTCTTGCGGGCCATGCTCGGGTACAGCGGCGCCGTCAGCCACGGCAACGCCCAGGAAGCGGCCACGAACGCGTAGCGCATCAGGCCGATCGCCAGCACCCACAGCCCGAGCGTGCGGGACACCTGGATGCACAGCAGCAGGATCAGGAACGCGTCGACCTCCATGTCGAACCGCGCGCCGAACTCCGACGCGGTGCCCGTGCGGCGGGCGACCTGGCCGTCGAAGCCGTCCATCGCCAGTGCCACCGCGACCAGCCCGACCAGCAGCCAGAGCGGGTGACCGCCGTCGGCGATCAGCTCGGCCGCACCGCCGACCAGGACCGCGCGGGCGAAGGTGATCCAGTCCGCCGGCCCGAACTTCCCGCGGCCGCTCTGCCGCAGGCCCCAGCCCGTCAGCAGTACCAGCGCGAGGCCGTACGCGGCCCCGGTCGCCCAGGCGATCGGGGAAAGGAAACCGGCCCCGGCGACGAGTGCCCACACCGGGACCGCCGAGCGTAGGAGAAGTCCGTTCTTGATCATCTTTTACTCCGCGAATCGGCACGGGTGCTCATAGGGTGGCGGCGACACCAGCCTCCGGTCGCCTGCAGAGGAGAACACGTGGAACAGGCTTTCTGGGTTCAAAGCCCCGACGAAGGCGCCCTCCGGGATGTGACCCTTCGTGAGCCGGAACACGGCGAAGTCCTCGTCCGCACGCTCTACTCCGGCGTCTCCCGCGGCACCGAAACCCTCGTCTTCCGCGGCGGTGTCCCGGCGAGCCAGCACGACGTCATGCGCGCGCCGTTCCAGGAGGGCGAGTTCCCCGGGCCGGTGAAGTACGGCTACCTCAACGTCGGCGTCGTCGAGCAGGGCCCGGACGAGCTCAAGGGCAAGACGGTCTTCTGCCTCTACCCGCACCAGACCGCGTACGTCGTCCCCGCGAGCGCCGTGACGCCGGTGCCGGACGCCGTCCCGCCCGGCCGCGCGATCCTCGCCGGCACCGTCGAGACCGCGGTCAACGCCGTCTGGGACGCGAAGCCGAAGCTCGGCGACCGGATCGCCGTGATCGGCGCCGGCATGGTCGGCTGCAGTGTCGCGAAACTGCTCCAGGGCTTCCCGGCCACGCGCGTGCAGCTGATCGACGTCGACCCGTCGCGCGCCGAGGTCGCCGACGCCCTCGGGGTCGGCTTCTCGACGCCGGAAGCGGCGCTGGGCGACTGCGACCTCGTCGTGCACGCGAGCGCCAGCGAAGCCGGCCTCGCCAAGGCCTTGGAGCTTCTTGCGCCGGAAGGCGAGGTCGTCGAGCTGTCCTGGTACGGCGACCGCCGGGTGAGCGTGCCGCTCGGCGAGAACTTCCATTCGCGGCGGCTGACGATCCGCGGCAGCCAGGTCGGGACGGTCGCGCGGCCCGACCGCGACTACGCCCAGCGGCTCGGGCTCGCCCTCGAGCTGCTGGCCGATCCGGCGTTCGAAGCACTGGTCAGCGACGAGTGCATGTTTGAAGATCTTCCGTCGGTGCTACCCCGGCTCGCCGCGAATGAACTTTCCGCCCTCTGCCTCCGTGTCATGTATCAGCCGCAGTGACCACGTCCACCCGAACGCATCGGAGGTCTTGGTGTTCAGCATCACCGTCCGTGACCACGTGATGGTCGCCCACAGCTTCCGCGGGGAAGTCTTCGGACCCGCGCAACGCCTGCACGGCGCGACCTTCGTGGTGGATGCCACCTTCCGCCGCACCGACCTCGACGAGGACAACATCGTCGTCGACATCGGCAAGGCCACGGAAGAGCTCGGGGCGGTGCTGAGCGACCTGAACTACCGCAACCTCGACGACGAGCCGGTGTTCAAGGGCATCAACACCTCCACCGAATACCTCGCGAAGGTCATCGCCGACCGCCTCGCCGACGCCGTCCACGCCGGACGCCTCGGCGAAGGCGCGCGCGGCCTCGAAGGCATCGCCGTCTCGCTGAAGGAATCGCACGTCGCCTGGGCGAGTTACGAGCGTGCGCTGTGAACAGCTTGTACGTGGTCCTCCCCGGGGACGTCGACGACGCGTCCGTCCCGAGCGGCGGCAACACCTACGACCGCAGGCTGTGCGACCGGCTCACCGAAGCCGGCCTCGACGTCCACGAGATCGCCGTCTCCGGCAGCTGGCCGCGCCCGGACACCGAGGCCCGCGCGGTCCTCGGCCACCTGCTGTCCGCGCTGCCCACCGGGTCCGCGGTGCTGCTGGACGGCCTGGTCGCCTGTGGCGTGCCCGAGGTCGTCGTCCCGCAGGCACGCCGGCTGTCGCTCTCGGTGCTGGTGCACCTGCCGCTGGCCGACGAGACCGGCCTGCCGCCCGCGCTGGCCGCCGAGCTCGACGCGCTCGAGCGCGAGACGCTGCGGGCCGCGAGCTCCGTCATCGCGACCAGCGAGTGGGCCGCGGGCCGGTTGGTGCGCCACCACGGTCTCGCGCCGCACCGCGTCCACGCCGTGCCGCCGGGCGTCGACCCGGCTCCGCCGGCCATCGGCACCGACGGCATGTCCCGCCTGGTCTGCGTGGCCAACGTGACCCCGCGCAAGGGCCAGGGCGTGCTCGCCCAGGCCCTGGAAACCGTCGCCGACCTGCGCTGGACGTGCGAGTGCGTCGGCGGGATCCGGCGCGAGACGAAGTACGTCGAGCGGCTGCGCGAGCACCGGCTCGGCGCCCGCTTCACCCTCACCGGTCCCCGTACCGGCGCGGCGCTGGAAGCGACCTACCACTCCGCCGACCTGCTCGTGCTGCCCTCGCGCGGCGAGACGTTCGGCATGGTCGTCACCGAGGCCCTCGCCCGCGGCGTGCCGGTGCTGACCACCGACGTCGATGCGCTGCCCGACACCGTCGGCCTCGCGCCGGACGGCTCGGTCCCGGGGATGCTCGTGCCCGGCGACGACGTCGAAGCGCTCGGCGCCGCCCTGCGCCGCTGGCTCACCGAGCCGGAGCTGCGGACGCGGCTGCGCGCCTCGGCGAAGCTGCGCCGCGAGACCCTGCCCGGCTGGGACGACACGGCCCGCCGGATCGCCGACGTCCTGCAGCGGCAGGAGGCGGCGGCATGACCGCGTTCGCGCCGGACTGGCTGTACCTGCGGGAGCCCGCCGACGCCGCGGCCCGCGCCACCGACCTCGTCGACACGCTGCGCGAGAACCTGCCGGACGGCGACCTGGTCATCCGCGACCTGGGCTGCGGCACCGGCTCGCTCGGCCGCTGGCTGGCCGCCCGGCTGCCCGGCACCCAGCGCTGGATCCTGCACGACGAAGACGCGGAGCTGCTCACCCGCGCCCGCACCTCGCTGCCGTCCACCGCGCTGGACGGCAGCCCGGTCGACGTGGTCGCCGAGCAGCGGGACGTCACCGCGCTGCGCGCCGCCGACCTCGCCGGGACGTCGCTCGTCACCGCGTCCGCGCTGCTCGACCTGCTGACCGAAGCCGAGGTCACGGCGCTGGCCAGGGCCATCGTCGAAGCGGGCTGCGCGGCGCTGCTGATGCTCTCGGTCACCGGCCGGGTGGAGCTGTCGCCCGCCGACCCGCTCGACGCCGCCCTCTCCGCAGCATTCAATGCCCACCAGCGGCGGCTCACCGGGGGCCGGCGGCTGCTCGGCCCGACCGCGGTGGACGTCGCCGCGACCGCGTTCGGCCGGCTCGGTGCCACGGTCGTCCGCGCCGAGAGCGCCTGGCGGCTCGGCCCCGACCAGGCCGAACTGCAGCGGCAGTGGCTCGAAGGGTGGGTCGGCGCCGCCGTCGAGCAGCTGTGGGAGCTGCGCCCGGCCGCCGACGTCTACCTGCAGCGGCGGCTCGAGATGGCCGACGCCGGCGAGCTGCACGCGGTCATCCACCACGGCGACCTGCTGGTCCTGCCGCCGAGCCTGGAGGTGGCGGCGTGAAGCGCGCGCTGGCCTGGCTGCGGATCCTCGGTGCCTTCGCCATCCTCGGCGTCCTCGTCTGGCAGCTCGGCAGCGACGCCTTCCTCGACGGCCTCGGCCGGATCAGCACGCCCGGCGTGCTCGCCGCCCTGGTCATCGGCTTCGCGACGACGCTGTTCAGCGCGGGGCGCTGGCAGCTCGTCGCCACCCGGCTCGGCCTGCGGCTTTCGCTGCGCACCGCGGTCGGCGACTACTACCGCGCGCTGTTCCTCAACGGTGTGCTGCCCGCGGGCGTCCTCGGCGACGTCCACCGCGCGGTGCAGCACGGCCGCGACTCGGGCGACGTGCCGCGCGGCGTGCGCGCCGTCGTCCTGGAGCGCACCGCCGGCCAGCTCGTGCTGATCGCGTCCGCGGTCACCGTCGTGCTCGTGGCGCCGGACGTCGTGCCCGGCGCGTTCCGCGACGTCGTGACGATCACCGGGGTGGTCGTCGTGCTGGCCGCCGTCGGCGCGCTCGTGACCGGCCGCCTGTTCGGCGGGAAGTGGATCCACAGCGAGTCGAAGTGGCGTCGCGGCTTCGCCGTCACCCTCGCCGACCTGCGGCTGGGCCTGTTCACCCGCGAGACCTGGCCCGGCGTGGGCTTCCTTTCGGTCGCGACGCTGGCCGGGCACCTGGCGCTGTTCGTCGTCGCCGCCCGCGTCGCCGGGGTCGACGCGCCGGTCGGGCAGCTCGTGCCGCTGATGATCCTCGCGCTGCTCGCGATGGGTCTCCCGCTCAACGTCGGCGGCTTCGGCCCGCGCGAGGGCGTCTGCGCCCTGCTCTTCGGCGCGGCCGGCCTGGGAGCCGCCCAAGGTGTCACCGTCGCTGTGGTCTACGGCGTGCTCACGCTCGTCGCGAGCCTGCCCGGCGCCGGTGTCCTGCTCGTCCGGAGCGTCGCCGGGTTCCGCGTGACCCGCGCTCCGCACACCGGTGTCCTGCCTGCTCCGCGCACCGCGGCGGACACCGGGATCGAATCGGAAGTGGAGTTGAGATCATGACCGCAAGCGACGTGATCGGGGACCTGCCGCACCGGCCCGTGGTCGAGCGGGTGGTCGACACCCGGCTGCCGACCCGGCACGGGACGTTCCGCGCGGTCGGCTACCTCGACCGCACCGGCATCGAGCAGGTCGCGCTGGTCTACGGCGAGATCGCCGAGCTGGGGACCCTGACCCGCGTGCACAGCGAATGCCTCACCGGCGACGTCTTCGCCTCGACGCACTGCGAGTGCGGCGAACAGCTGGCGGCGGCGCTGGACCGGATCGTCGAGGAGGGCTCGGGCGTGCTGGTCTACGTCCAGGGCCACGAGGGCCGCGGGATCGGCCTGCTCGCGAAGCTCAAGGCGATGCGGCTGCAGGACGAGGGCCTCGACACGGTCGACGCCAATGTGGCGCTCGGCCTGCCGGTCGACGCCCGCGACTACCACGCGGCGGCCGGTATCCTGCAGGACCTGGGGGTCCGGTCGGTGCGGCTGCTGTCGAACAACCCGCAGAAGGTCGAACAGCTCACCCGCTACGGAATCCGGATCAGCGAGCAGGTTCCGCTGCTGGTTCCGCCGAACCCGGAAAGCCTGCGGTACCTCCGGACGAAGGCCGAGCGGATGGACCACCTGCTGCCGCACCTGGGGCAGGCCCTCGCCGGCAACTGACGCTCGTGAGTGAGAAACAGGGTTCTAACCCTGTTTCTCACTCACGACCTCCCAGGGCCTCGAGGACGCCGGCGAAACGCTGGACGAGCGTGTCCAGGACGACGTGTCCCTTCGCCGCGCTCGCCAGCGACGGACGGCCGACCACCCCCGACTCCGTGTACGCCCGCAGGCCCAGCGTCAGCAGGTGCTCCCGGTCGGTGACGTGGTCGGCCGTCTCGTGGCCGGGCCGCACCAGGTGCGGGTGCGCGTGCAGCAGGATCGACGTCTCCAGCTCGCCGGCGTGCATGTCGTCGTCCAGCGACGTGCGCAGGCCGGCCGCCGTGTGCGCCGCCTGCCAGTCCGCGACGCCGGGGAACAGCGCCATCGCGCCGGCGGATTCCTGGACCACATTGGACAGTACGTAGTTGCCGCCGTGCCCGTTGACCAGCACCAGCCGTCCGACGCCGGACGCGCTCAGCGAGGCGGCGACGTCGGTGACCACGGCGTGCAGCGTGCGGGCGGAGATGCTCACGGTGCCGGCCCACGCCGCGTGCTCGTGGGAGCACGAGATCGTGATCGGCGGCAGGTGGAGCACGGGGTAGGCGTCGGCGACGGCCTTCGCGAGGGTCGCCGCGATGACCGTGTCGGTCGCCAGGGGCAGGTGCGCGCCGTGCTGTTCGAAGCTGCCGACCGGCAGCACCGCGACCCCCGCGCCCCGCCGCTGCTCGTCGACGCTGGTGGCGAGCGGGAAGAGGTCGGTCATGAGCACGTCCCTTCATTAGATTGGAGTCATGAGCGAGCATGCCGCACTACTCGACGTCGCGCGCGAAGCCGTGGCGAAGGCGACCGCGATCGTCCGGTCGCGCCCGACTTTTTCCGTTTCCGCGAAAGGTGATCGCGACCTGGTGACCGACGTCGACACCGCGGTCGAGGACGCGCTGCGGGAGTTCCTCACGGCCGAGACGCCGGAGATCGGCGTCCTCGGCGAGGAGCGCGGCCGCACCGGCGACGGCGGCGGCCGCTGGTGGGCGCTCGACCCGATCGACGGCACCGCGAACTTCGCCCGCGGAATTCCGCTCTGCGGGATTTCCCTGGCGCTGGTGGACGGCGAGCACAGCACGGTCGCCGCGATCGCCCTGCCGTACCTCGGCGTCACGTACACCGCGTCGCGCGGCGAAGGTGCTTTCGCGAACGGGGAGCGCGTCGGCGCGTCCGTCGCGACGGAGATGTCGGACGCCATGATCGCCGTCGGCGACTTCGCGATAGGCCGGTTGGCGGAAGAGAAGAACGCGGCGCGCTTGCGGCTACTGTCGGACCTCGGCGCGCGGGCGCAGAAGATCCGGATGCTCGGCACCGCGGCCATCGACCTCGCCTGGGTGGCGGACGGAAAGCTCGATGCCGCACTGATCCTGTCCAACAACCCGTGGGACACCATGGCCGGTGTGCTGCTCGTGCGCGAGGCCGGCGGGGTCGTCGTGGACCGCGACGGGAGCGAGCACACCGTGGGTTCGTCGTCGACGATCGCCGTCGGTGCCGGGCTGCGCAAGGAGATCGTGGACGCACTTGATCGGGCACATGGGGTTGTTCGTTAGGATTTGCGGGTACACGGTGGGCAGCGCCACAGCGCCAGATTGCGCTGTCCGTCCGAGGTTTTCGGTTACGTTGGTACCGGCCGGCCGATGATCCTGGCATGCTGGCCGGATCTCGTCGGCACACTTTGTCAAGAATGGTGGATGCTCGTGGAAAGTCGCCGGATCCGCGATCGGTACCGGCTGCTCGAGCCGATCGGCGGCGGCGCGATGGGCACGGTGTGGCGGGCCCAGGACGAAATGCTCGGCCGCACTGTGGCGATCAAGGAACTCCTGCTGCCGCACGACCACGACGAGCACCGCACCGAAGAGGCGAAGAACCGCGCGATGCGCGAGGCGCGGATCGCCGCCCGGTTGCAGCATTCCCACGCGATCACCGTGTTCGCCGTCCTCGAGGAGGAGGACCGGCCGTGGTTGATCATGGAGTACCTGCCGTCGAAGAGTTTCGCCGTCCTGATCCAGGACGAGCCCGTCTCCGTCGACGACGCCATCCGCATCGGCGCGCAGATCAGCTCGGCGCTGGCCGGCGCGCACCGCGTCGGGATCGTGCACCGCGACGTGAAGCCGGCCAACATCCTGGTCTCCGACGACGGCACGGCGAAGATCACCGACTTCGGCATCTCCCGCGCGATCGGTGACGTCAAGCTCACCGCCACCGGCGAGATCGCCGGCACGCCCGCGTACCTCGCGCCCGAGGTCGCCCGCGGCGAGGACGCCGACTTCGCCGCCGACGTCTTCTCCCTCGGCGCCACGCTGTACGCGGCCGTCGAGGGCTCGACGCCGTACGGCACCTCGGACAACCCGATCGCCTTGCTCTACAAGGCGTCCAGCGGGGAGATCGAGCCGCCGACCAAGGCGGAGCGGCTGACCCCGCTGCTGGAGCGGATGCTCGCCACCGACCCGGCCGACCGGCCGTCGATGGACGAGGTCGAGCGGGAGCTGCGCGCGCTGCTGCCGGACGCGGAGCCGGGCGAGTCGGTGCTCGCGGCGACGGTCCCGGAGGCCGAGGTCGCCGCGGTGGCGGCGGTGCCGACGGTGCCGACGGTGCCGGCGACGGTCGCCGTGCCACCGCCCGGCGAGGTCGCCGCGGTGTCGCCGGGTGCGCGCAAGGGCATGATCGCCGTCGGGGCGGGTGCGGCGCTGCTGTGCGTCGCGGTCGTCGTCGCGATCCTGCTGGTCGTGCGGCAGAAAGCGCCGCAGGACACCGCCGCCCCGCCGGCCAGTTCTTCGCAGTCGGCTTCGGCTTCCGTGACACCTCCGGCGTCGGCGTCACCTTCGCCGGCGCCCACCTCGGCGCCGACGACCACGCCGCCGCCCACCTCGACGCCCGTCTCGCCGGTGTCGTCGACGACATCAGCCGCCCAGGCGCTCTCCGCCTACTACGCGCTGTTGCCGAGCAACCCCGCGCAGTCGTGGAACCTGCTCACCGCCAACTTCAAGGCGTCACGACACCAGACGTACGAGTCGTACCGGAGCTTCTGGTCGCAGTACAAGTCGGTGCAGGCGACCAACGTCAAGGAGGTCGGCCCCAGCAAGGTGACCGCGACCGTCCTCTACGACGGCGGCAAGGCCGAGAACGACACCTTCACGATGGTCCAGGTCAACGGCGTGTGGATGATTGACAGGCAGGGCTGAACCAACTCGCCGCCGGCCGCGTGTGACAGATGAGGCGTCACCGTCGTCGACCGCGCTGGAGGTAGCCGTGTCCCTTTCCGCCGCCCTGCTCCGGCGCTCGCGATGAGGCCCGCCGACCCGATGGTGTTCATCCTCCCGGCCGCGCCGCCGGGGAGTGACACGTACGACAAGCGCATGTGCCAGAACCTGCCCGCCGTCGGGCAGCCGGTGCTGGAGCTGCCGCTCGCCGGCGACTGGCCGGAGCCGGACGCGACGTCGAGACGTCGCCTGGCCAGATCCTTGGCAGCCCTGCCGGACCGGACGGTGGTGCTGCTCGATGGCGTAATCGCGTCGGGAGTGCCCGAGATCGTCGTCCCGCACGCGCGCCGGCTGCGGCTGGCGGTGCTGGTGCACCAGGCCCTGGCCGACGAGCCCGGCCTCGACCCGGCGCACGCGGCGGAGCTGGACGCGTGCGAGCGCGAGACGCTGCGGATGGCCGGGATGGTCGTCGCGACGAGCCCGTGGCTGGCCAGGATGCTGATCGACCGCCACGACCTGGACCCGGGCCGCGTGTACGTGGCCAAGCCGGGCACGGACGCGGCCCCGCTGGCCGCGGGCGCCGACGGCGTCTCCCGGCTGCTGTGCGTCGGCGACGTGACCCGTCGGAATGGTCAGGACGTGCTGGTCCAGGCCCTCGGCGAGGTCGACCACCTGGCGCTGTCGTGTGTGATGGCCGGTTCGCTGGAGGCGGACCGCGGGTACGTCGACGAGCTGGGGTGGTCCATCGAGCGCCTCGGCCTCGGCGGCCGGATCACGTTGGCGGGCGACGCGGTCGACTTGGGCGCGGCGTACAACGCGGCGGATCTGCTGGTGATCCCCTCCCGAGCGGCGACGTCCGGGATGTTCGTGGCGCAGGCGCTGGCTCGCGGGATCCCGGTGATTGCTACCGAGGTCGGTGGGGTGTACGACGCGCTCGGTGTGGACGCCGACGGCGAGATGCCGGGCTTGCTGGTGGAGCCGGACGACCCGTTTTCGCTGGCTGACGCGTTGCACCGGTGGTACGCGGACCCGGAGCTGCGCCGATCGTTGAGGACGGCGGCGCTGGGCAGGGGCAGCGCGTTGGAGGAGTGGGAGGCCGCGGCCCGGCGGCTTACTCAGGCGCTGTCGAGGTTGGCTTCCGAGCCCCGCATCGTCGCCTGACGCTTGCCGCGGAGGCGGTGGCTCCGAGGAATCTGGCTCGATGCCTTCAAGCGGTCGGCGCCCGGCTTCCGTGACCTGGCCTCGGCCGACATGGGCTGGGCCGAGTTCCGGAAACACGACCGCGCGCCGCAGCCGGAAGTCCGGCCTTCGCCCTGACCGATTCCTTTCGCTGCTCGCGACGGTCAGCAAGAGTGTGACCGTGGATTTCGAGACCTACCGGCGTGAGCTGCTGGCCCACTGCTACCGCATGCTCGGCACCCCCGACGAGGCCGAGGACGTCGTCCAGGAGACCTACCTCCGCGCGTGGCGGGCCTACGACCGCTTCGAAGGCCGGGCCTCCGTCCGCTCGTGGCTCTACCGGATCGCGACGAACGCCTGCCTCACCGCGCTGGAGCAGCGGGGACGCCGGCCGATGCCGTCCGGGCTGGGTGCGCCCGCGGCCGATCCGGATGCCCCGCCCGTCCCGGCCGAACCCGCCGACGTCTGGCCGCGGCCGATCCCCGAGTCCCTGATCACCTCCGACGCGGACGACCCGGCGGAGATCGCCGTGGCCCGCGACGGCGTCCGGCTCGCGTTGATCGCCGGGCTGCAGCTGCTCCCACCGCGGCAGCGCGCCGTGCTGATCCTGCGAGAGGTGCTCGCGTTCCCGGCGGCCGAGGTCGCGGAGATGCTCGGCACGAGCGTCGCGGCGGTGAAGAGCACCCTCCAGCGCGCCCGCGCCACCCTCCAGGACGCCCCGGAGGTCAACCCTCTCACCGAGCCCGAGCAGCGCGAACTCCTCGACCGCTACATGAGCGCGTTCATGAACTCGGACCTGGCGGCCCTGGAGAGCGTCCTGCGTGACGACGCGGTGATCGAGCCGCTGCCGTCGCGGTCGTGGTTCGCCGGAAAGCGGACTTGTGTCGCATTCTTGCGACACGTAATGGGCGAGCCGGGCGAGTGGCACATGACCCCGACCCGCGCGAACGGCCAGCTCGCGGCGGCCACCTGGTACCGCGGCGAGCCGTTCGGCTTGGCAGTCCTGACCCTCGGCAAGGGCGGCATCACCCGGATCACCGTCTTCGGCTTCCCTGATTTGGTGGAGCGGTTCGCCGGGACGAGTTGATCGCCGCCTATTCGCCGAGCGCGATCTGCCCCGTCCGGCGATACCGCGTTGCCGGGTTTCGCACGTTCGCTTCGGTCGTCTCCACCACGCCTTCGCTCCGCAGGATGCGCAACCACCTGGCCACCGTCTGGTCTGTCAGGCCGGTAGCCATCGCCAACTCGAGCCTCGACCTCTCGGCGTCGCCGAGAGCGGCCAAGATTTCGCCTCGGCGATCTGCTCGTTTCCGAGCGGAGCCTGCGGTCGCGCCGGAGTCAGGGCGGAGTGCGGGAGCGAGCCGGTATCTCGTCCAGCGACGGTTGCCGGTCTGCACCACCAGTTCGCGCGCGAGGAGGTCACGCAGTTCATGAGTTGCCACGCGGGAGTCGACGCGGGTTTCCGTCCGGTAGGCCTGATTGTCGAGATGCCCGCCTTCGCGCAGGATCGCGAGTCCGACACACTGGCTCTCGGAGAGTCCGTGTTCCCCCAGGGAGTTGATCCACTCGACGGTCTCGTCCCCCAGCAAGGTGTGGTTGGGGAAGGTGACGGTGAAGGTGCTCACCCGGCTCTTGAACGCAGGCAGGCTCATCCGCGCGGCCCGAAGAGCGTTGATCATGGTCCGGATACCCGAGCCGCGGTTCTCACAGATCGCGTGCGTGCCTCCGGGCAGCGGCACGTCTTCGAGGATTCGCAGGAGGCTCGCGTTCCTCGCCGATGAGACGCCTTCTTCGCCGAGCTGTTCCTCGGTCACCGGGCCGAAGAGACCGCCGGGATTCCGGATGGTCAACCGGTCGGGATACATCTCCACCTGTACCTGGGTGCCGCGCGCGTCCGGTGAGAGGTCGCGGTGCACGAGCGCGTTCACGATGGCTTCCCGAAGGGCCGCTTCGGGGTACTGCCAGATGTCCGCACGGCCCGCTCCGTGCACCACCGACCGTCGCGTCATGTTCTTTCGCACCGCGATGAGCGCGTCGCGGACGATCACCGGTATCGGTCCTTCCGCCACCATGTTGTCGACGAATCGCTCTCCGGTCGTGAGGTCGGCGCCGTCCGGGGTCGGGTAGTGGACGAAGGTGAGCATCACCTGCGGGAGGTGCTCCTGCGGATACCGGCCGAGCGCGAGCAGCCCGCCGACGCTCACGACGACGCTGTCGTTCGTGCCGTTGACCAGGACTTTCGCCCTGCGCAGGGCCGCGATGTCGTCGAGTTCGTTGAACGCGTAGGGACGGCGGGTGCGGAGGCGGGTCAGAAGGGCTTCGACGAGTGCCGGGTCCAAGTCGGCGAGCCCGGTACCGGGGACGGGAGCCTCGTCTTCGTGTGGCTGGCCCCGGTTCGCCAGCAGGAGCTGGACCTCGTAGCTGGTGAGCTTTCGATCACCGTCGCCGACTCGGACGAAGCTGCCCTGGCTCATGCCGGCGCCCCGGCTGAAGCAGGGCTTGCGGTTCGACGCCAGTTCCGGGATTTCGGCCACGAGGATCCGAGCGCCCTCGAACTCGTGGATGCCGATGTGCGGACGCAGTGAGGGTTCGATCTCCGCGGTGCACATGTCCGCCAGATCCGACGACATCTTCGTCGGGGCGGACAAGCCGGTGGTCGCGAAACCGGCCTGCTCGTCGAGGCCGAGGATCAGCGTGCCGCCCCGCGTGTTGGAGAACGCCACCAGCGACTCACGAGCCGACCGGGGCAGACCGCCCTCCGCTCGCTTGACCTCGACGTCGGAGACGTCACTGCCGAGCGCGCGAAGGTTGTCGACGATCTCGGCGAGTTCTTCGTCCTGCATCGTCCGCCCCGTCGCTCCGGCCGTCATGTTAGTTGACATGCTAGTTCGCATGCTAATTAACAAGATGCGCGGGGGTGACGAACGACTACTGACAGTCTCCCTGGCCTGGTGGAGCGGTTCGCCGGGACGGACCCGGCGAACCGGACCATCACGCCAGGGTGAGCGCGTAGATCTCGACCCGCGGGTCGTTCGGCAAGCTCACCGACTGCAACGTCTTACCGCCGTCCACCGCGGCCGAGATGCCGAACAGCCGGACCGGCGGCCCGTCGACTCCGCTGCCCGCCTTGATGCGGTGTGGCATTTCGAGCACCACCGACGACCCCGATCCCGCCCAGTCCGCGAACGTCACGGCCAGGTCGGCGCTGGTCCCGTCGGTGTAGTGCGCGGTCAGCGTCGTCGACACCGGCCCGTTGTGCGACGACCCGACCAGCCGCAGCGCGCCGTGCTGTCCTGCCGGGAGCAGCAGGGACTGCCCCCGCGCCTCGACGAAGTTCGCCGCCGTGCCCGCAGCGTCCGGTGCCGCGTACGTGACGCCGTCCCAGGTCACCGGGCCGGCCGCGGGCAGCAGCGACGCGTCGTAACTCCAGCCGCCGCCGTCGAAATTGCCCTCCGAAGACGCCGAAACCGTCGCCGTGCCGTCGTGGTTGTAGTCGCGGCCCAGGTCGACCGCGCACGACGTGCCGGACGAAGCACACACTGACGGCGTCCGGACCTCGATCGTCGCCGATCGCGAAACGCTGTTCGCGCCCAGCCCCGAGACCTTGACCTGCACCGGATACGTCCCGGCGGCAACCCCGGCCGGCACGGTCACCGTGATCGGCACCGTCTTCTGCACCGGCAGCCGTCCCGACCAGATCAGGTCGGCCGGCTGGACCTTGACCTTCCACCCGGCCGGCGCGGTCGCGGAAATCGTCACCGGCTGCAACACCGGGTTCTGCGCGAGGACGTCCAGGTCGAGGTGCACCTGCTGCGCCCCGCCGGCCGGGATCACGACGGACGTCTGACGCAGCGACGCGTCGACGTGCCGCCGCAGGTCACCGGCGGCGTTGTTCACCGACGGCGGCTCGGCAGCGGCCGAAGTACCCCACGAAGACGGCTTCGACCCGAGCTTGTGGCTCAAAACACCGCCGTGTGACAGCGCGGACCAGTCCAGGGACGTCTGCCGGATGTCCCGGCCGTTGAGCGACACGCTCTGGACGTACCGGTTGGTGTCGCTCGCCCCCGGCGCGTTCACCGTCAGCGTGCCGCCCTGCGACCGCCCGTACTGTCCGATCCGGACGGTCGCCGACTCGAACTGCGGGCTCGAGACGGCGAGGAAGTTCGCGCCGCTCATCGTCGGGTACAGCCCGAGCGACGAGAAGACGTACCACGCGGACATCGTGCCGAGGTCGTCGTTGCCGGTCATGCCGTCCGGGCCGGTGGTGAACAGTGTCATCGCCGCGCGGACGACCGTCGCGGTCTTCGACGGCGCGCCGACCCAGTTGTACATGTACGGCGCGAGCAGGTCGGGCTCGTTGTTCGGGTTGTACGTCGCCTTGCCGTAGTAGTCGTACGGGCTGGAGATCCAGTCGTTGCGCGCGGTGCCGGCCGGGTCCTTGAGCAGCTTGTCGTAAGCGAAGAACGAGTCGAGCCGCTTCTGGGTCGCGGGCTTGCCGCCCATCAGCGACACGAGCCCGGCCGGGTCCTGCGGCACGAGCCACTGGTACTGGTAGGCGCCGCCCTCGTGGAACTGGTGGTCGGCGTCGACCGGGTTGTACGGGGTGAGGAAGGTGCCCTCGGTCGTGCGCGGCCGGAACTGCTGAGTCGAGGAGTCCCAGAGATTCTTGTACCACTGGCCGCGGTCGGCGAACATCCGCGCGTCGGCCTGGTGGTTCAAACCGCGAGCCATCAACGCCAGCGCCGCGTCGGCCGCCGAGTACTCCATGGTCGCGGACGCCGGGTGCTCGCAGTCGTTGTCGCCGCCCTTGGCCGCGCAGTCCTTACCCAGCGTGAGTCCGCTCGGGATGTACCCGCGGTCGTTGTAGTAGTTGACGCCGGAGCGCCCGTTGTACGGCGAATCCGCGGGCGGCGTGCTCGTCGCGTTCTTCTTGAGCAGTCCGTACGCCTCTTCTTCGTGCCCGGCGAGCAGCCCCTTCGACCACGCTTCGACGAGGAACGGCGTCACGGGGTCGCCGGTCATGATGTTGGTTTCGCTCTCGGCCAGGGCCCACCGCGGCAGCCACCCGCCATCACGGCCGATGGCGACGACCGACAGTGCGACGTCCCGCGCGACCTGCGGTTCGAGCATTTCGAGCAGCTGGTTCTGCGGGCGGTAGGTGTCCCAGAGCGAGAAGTTCTGGTACGGCGTGTACCCGGCGGCCGTGTGCACCTTGCCGTCGAAGCCGGTGTACGCGCCGTCGGTGTCGCCGGCCAGGTTCGGATGCAGCTGGGAGTGGTACAGGGCGGTGTAGAACGCCGTCTGCCGCTCGGTCGTGCCGCCGCCGATCTTGATCGCGCCCAGCTTGTCGACCCACTGCTGGTGCAGCGCCGCGCGGGTGGCGTCGAAGTCGTAGTCCTTCGTTTCCGCGGCGAGGTTCTTCCGTGCGCCGTCGAGACCCGTGTAGGACAGGCCGACCTTGAGGACGACGTCGTGGTCGGTGGTGGCGTCGAAGCTCGCCCAGGCGCCGTTGCCGCCGGTGCCCGCGGCGTCGCGGCTGCCGTCGGTGCGTGTCGACCCGCGCCAGGTGCCGTAGGAGCTGAACGGCCGGTCGAAGGTGGCCGTGAAGTAGACGGTGTGCTCGTCGTGGCCGGCGCAGAACCCGCCGGCGCGCACGCGGCCTTCGAGCGTCCGGTCGCCGACGACGTGGATCTCGGAGTCCTTCACCGACTGGTTGGCCTGGCCGGTGTTGAACAGGACGTTCGCCTGCCCGGTCGAGGGGAAGGTGTAGCGCTGCCAGCCGGTGCGCGCGGTGGCCGTCAGCTCGGCGTTCACGCCGTACTTCTTGAGGCCGACGCGGTAATAGCCGGGCTCGGCGTGCTCGTCGTCGTGGCTGTACTCGGACCTGTAGGCGTCTTTGTCAACGTTGTCGACAGCGCCGGTGGTCGGCATGATCGGCAGTTCGCCCATCACGCCGCAGCCGACACCGGACAGGTGCGTCTGGCTGAAGCCGTAGATCGCGTTCTGCAGGTAGTCGTAGCCGCCCTGACCGCCGGTGTCCGGGCTGACCTGCACCATTCCGAACGGCGCGCTCGCGCCGGGGAACGTGTTGCCGAAGTTCTGCGTGCCGACGAAGGGATTGACCAGGCTCACCGGATCCGCCGGGGCGGGCGCGGCCTGCGCCACGGCGGGCGCCAGGCCGACGACCACCACCCCCGCGGCCACCGCGGCGGCCAGCCGTCTGCTCTGCGACCACATGGGCGCACCTCCCGGAGATGACAACGTTGTCAGAAGCGGACCTTTGGTCAGGCCCTCGGTTCGGTCAGCAGCTTTCCACCTCGATGGGCGTTTGAGAAGACCTCAACCGGCCGCTTCGCGCAGTAACCGGACGGCGTCACCGACAGCGTTGTCGGCCAGGTTGCCGTAGCCGAGGACGAGCGCGGGCTCGCCGGGCGCTTCCCGGTAGCCGTCGAGATCGGCGACTTTGACGCCCTTGGCACGCGCTCTCTTCGTCACTTCGGCCGCGTCCCGGTCGAGGTGCAGGACGAGGTGCAGCCCGGCCGCCACACCGGAGAGCCGCGCGGGGCCGAGCGCCTCGACGAGCCGGTCGCGCCGGGCGCGGTACCGCAGCCGCGCGGCCCGGAGATGCCGGTCGTAGCCGCCGCTTTCGACGAACCGGGCGAGCGCGAGCTGGTCGACCACGGGTGGCGCGTGCCCCGGCAGAGTCCACTGTGGAGGGAGTGCGGCCCAGCCGAGCCCGAGCGCCGGGCTGAGCGTCTTGCTGACGGATCCGAAGAGCGCGACCCGGCCCGGATCGGTGCCTTGGACGGTGCCGACGGGCCGCCGGTCGTACCGGAATTCGGCGTCGTAGTCGTCCTCGAGAATCAGTCCGTCGACGTCCCGCGCCCAGTCGAGGAGCTCGGTGCGCCTCCGGGGCGAGAGGACGACACCGGTGGGGAACTGGTGCGCCGGCGTGACGAGCACGGCCCGCGTCCCGCGCGGGATCCGGCCGACGTCGATGCCTTCTCCGTCGACCGGCACCGGATCGATCGCCATCCCGGTCGCCGCGGCGGCGCGCCGCAATCGCGTCCAACCGGGATCTTCGACGGCCAGCCGCGTGACGCCTCTTTCGAGCAGGACGCGGCAGGCGCGGGTCACGCCGTCGGTGACGCTGCCGCAGATCACGACGTCGTCCGTCTCGGCGCCGCGAACCCGCCGCAGGTAGCCGGCGAGGGTCTCGCGCAGCCGCGGGTGCCCCTCTCGATCGGGGAGCCCGAAGTCGGCGTGCGACGCGGTGGTGAGCACGTCGCGCACGGCGTCCGCCCACCGCTGCCGCGGGAAGTGCCGCAGGTCGGGCAGCCCGGGGGCGAGGTCGTACCGCGGCGGGGCGGCCTGCCTCGCGCGCGTTCTCGGCGCCGGTTCGCTCGCGACGCGGCGCACGCGCGTGGCCGATCCGGTGCGCCCGGCGAGGTACCCCTCGGCGACGAGCTGGGCGTAGGCCTGCGTGACGACCCACCGCGAGCACCCGAGGTCGGCGGCGAGCTGCCGGCTCGGCGGCACGGCGACGCCGTCTTCGAGCCCGCGGATCGCCCGGCGCAGGGCCCGCGCGAGCTGGTCGTGCTTCGGACCCGGCCCGCTCAGCTCGAGCAGGACGCCCCAATTGGTCTGTGATCTGGCCACACCATTGGACTGTAGTACCGGACCGATCCGGCTTTAGGTTCGTGAGCATGAAGAAGGTGGAACTGGGCCGGACCGGCCAGCGGGTGAGCCAGGTGTCCTTGGGCTGCATGACGATGGGCACGTCGACGGACGAGCCGACGTCGGCCCGCATCCTGGACGCGTACCTCGACGCGGGCGGCGACTTCCTGGACACGGCGAACTGCTACGCGTGGTGGGCGGGCCCGTCGTACGCCGGCGGCGAGAGCGAAGCGCTCCTCGGCCGCCTCTTGAAAGGCCGCCGCGACCGGGTGTTCCTGGCGACGAAGGTGGCGGCGGGCATCACGGACTTCCCCGCGGCCCGCGCCGCTTCCCGCCCGGACGGCACGACGGACTGGGCGGCGAGGGAGCGCACCTACGAAGGCGCGAGCGCCGCGGTGATCCGGCGCGAGGTGGAGGAAAGCCTGCGGCGCTTGGGAACGGACCACATCGACCTGTACTACGTCCACGTCGACCTCCGCCGCGAACCGCCGGAGGAGACACTGTCCGCTTTGGACGGACTGGTGCGGTCGGGCAAGGTCCGGTACATCGGCTGGAGCAATGTCCGCACGTGGCGTCTCGAGCACATCCGCTCGCTGGCCTTGGCGAACGGCTGGGCGTCCCCGGTGGCGGTCCAGGTCCAGCACTCGTACCTGCGCCCGACCGGCGCCGACGTCCCCTCGATCGCGGGCGGCGAGCTGCTGGACTGGCTGGCGGAACACCCGGACGTCTCCCTGGCGGCGTATTCCTCACTGCTGCGCGGGATTTACGACGACGCGGCTTACCGCGAGTCCACGCCGATCTGGCGCGCGTACGCGGGCCCGGACTCGGAGGCACGGCTGGCCGCGGTGGCGAAGGTGGCGTCGTCGCTGGGCGCGTCCGGCAACCAGGTGGCGCTGGCGTGGCTGCTGCACCAGGGCGTGATCCCGCTGATCGGCCCGCGGACGTGGGAACACTACGAGTCGATCGCGCCCGCGTTCACCTTGGCGCTGTCGGACGAACATCTATCCCTTTTGGACAACGTCTAGTCCAGTATCCGTTGTTCCTTCGCCACCGCGACGGCGCCGGATCGGGTGTCCACCTCGAGCTTCCCGTAGATCCGGCTCAGGTGGGTCTTGACCGTCGCCTCACTGATGAACAGCGCGCGGGCGATCTCCTTGTTGCCCAGTCCCTGGGCGAGCTGACGGAGGATGTCGAGTTCGCGGCCGGTGAGCGTGGGCCGCGGGGCGCGCAGCTGGGCCATCATCCGGTCGGCGACCGGCGGGGACACCGCCGTACGCCCGGCCGCGGCCGCGTCGATCGCCGCGTACAGCTCGGTGGCGGAGCCGGCTTTCAGGAGGTAGCCGGTGGCACCGGCGGCGATCGCGCGGCTGATGTCCGCGTCGGTGTCGTAGGTCGTGAGGACGAGGATCCGGGGCGCGCTGGGGGTGCTCCGGATCCGTCGCGTCGCTTCGATCCCGTCGATGCCGTCGCCGAGCTGGATGTCCATCAGGACGACGTCCGGGTGCACGGCGGTGGCGGTCGCGACGGCTTCCTCCCCGGTCGCCGCCTCGGCGACGACCTCGATGCCGTCCGCGCCCGCCAGCAGGGCCCGCAGGCCGGCGCGGACGACGGCGTGGTCGTCGCACACCAGTACGCGAATGCTCACAAGGCCTCCAGGGGGATCGCGGCGGAGATCACGGTGCCTTGGCCGGGCGCGGACTCCACGGTCAGCCTGCCACCGAGCTGCTGGGCCCGGACGCGCATGGCCGGGAGCCCGTGGCCGCGTTCGCCCTCGGGAGCTGATTCGAGGAAGCCCCGCCCGTCGTCGGCGACGTCCAGCATGACCTGATCGTCGAGGTAGGTGAGGGTGAGCACCACGCTGCCCGCGTCGGCGTGCTCGCGCGCGTTGGCCAGCGCGCCCTGGGCGATCCGGACCACAGTGGACTGGACGCGCTCCGGCAGCGGCCGCTCGTCGCCGTCGATGCGGACGTCGACCGGCAGCCCGGCCCGGCCGGCCACGGCGCGCAACGCCTCTTCGAGCGTGGCGCCGGCGAGGTCGGCGGGCGCGAGGTCCTGGACGAGCCGGCGTGCTTCCGACAGGTTCCCGGCGCCGACGCGCTGCGCGGCGCGCACGTGTTCGCGGGCCAGTTCGGGCTGGTCCCAGGCCTGGTCGGCGGCCTGCAGCAGCATCGCCTGGCTGGACAGGCCCTGCGCGAGGGCGTCGTGGAGCTCCCGGGACACCCGGTGCCGCTCGGCCAGCACGCCGGCGCGGCGCTCGGACTCCCGCAGCCGTTCGGCCTGCCGCCGCATGAAGGTGATGACGGCGGTGGTGACCGCGGCGATGGCGATCGGCACGATGGTGAGGTTCGGGTCGAAGCCGTCGGCCAGCCGGTTCTGCGAGACGACCACCAGCGCCGTGATCACGGCGACCAGGGCGAGGGCCTGCCCGGCCGGCAGCGTGCGCAGGCCGGTGACCAGCAGGGGGATGGCCGACCAGGCGAAGCTGGGGGCGAGCACCACCAGGACGATCCAGAGCGCCAGGACGACGGTCAGCCAGAGCAGAGTGCCCGGCCGGAAGACCAGGCCCGCGCCATACGCGAGGACCAGCGCCACGGTGAACACGATCACCCAGGGCTGGAGCGGGTTCCCGTCGTGACGCGTCAGGAAGCGGACCGCCGAAGCGAGCACCAGCAGCACGAACGCCGAGTGCATGACCGCGGCGAGCCACCGCGCGTCGGAATCGGCCGTCATGGTCTCCATGCTCGCTCCCTTCGGGTCCGACACCAGCGTCAGCCGGGCCGGACGACCGCGCATCAGCCGATCGGATGACCCGGTTGTCGGCCGGGACGACGACCGGATCGACCCCGCGCCGGGCTGAAGCTGGAGTCATCGAACTGCCGAACCCGAGGAGCACACCATGATCTCGACCCGCACCCGGATCGCCGCCGCCGTCGCCGGCCTCGCCGCTGTCGGCGCCACCACCGTCGGCGCCGTGTCGGCCACCGCGGCCCCGGCCCCGCCCAAGGGCGTCATCCAGACGTCACACCTGTCGATCGCCTCCGCGCAGAAGGCCGCCCAGGCCGCGCTGGACGCCGCCGGCAAGGCCGGCCAGCACGTGTCGGTCGCCGTGGTCGACCGCGACGGAAACACGATCCTGACCCTGCGCGGCGACGGGGCGGGCCCGCAGTCCTACAGCTCGGCGCAGGAGAAGGCGTTCACGGCGGTGTCGTGGAACGCCAAGACGTCCGAGCTGGTGGGCCGCCTGCAGCAGACCCCGACGTTGAAGGACATCGACGGCACGCTGTTCCTGGCCGGCGCGGTTCCGGTGACCGCGGGCTCCGCGCCGATCGCCGCGGTTGGCGTCGCCGGAGCGCCGTCCGGTGCGCAGGACGAGGCGTTCGCGCAGGCCGGTGTGGACGCGCTCGGCAAATGACTACCGTGCCTCCTGTGCTGATCAGAGATGTCCGCCCCTGGGGTGGCTCACGAAGTGACGTCGAGCTGGCCGGTGACCGGATCGCGGCGGTCCGCCCGCACGATCCGGCTCCGGTTCCGGACGCCGTCGAAGGCCGCGGCCGGCTGCTGTTCCCGGCGTTCAGCGACGTCCACGTGCACCTCGACTCGACGCGCGTCGGGCTGCCGTTCCGGCCGCACACCGGCGGCCCCGGCGTGTGGACGATGATGACGAACGACCGCGAGAACTGGCGCACGGCGGAGGTCCCGCTGCCCGAGCGGGTCGCGGGGACCCTCGAGCGGATGATCGCGCACGGCACGACGCGAGTCCGCAGCTACGCGCAGGTCGACGTCGACTGCAAGCTGGAGAAGCTCGACGCCGTGCTGGCCGCTCGCGAGAAGTTCGCGGCGCAGGCCGAGGTGCACGTCATGGCGTTCCCGCAGGCGGGCATCCTGCGGGAACCGGGCACACTGGACGTCCTCGACGCGGCGATGCGCTCCGGCGCGACGGTGATCGGCGGCATCGATCCGTGCACTGTGGACAAGGACCCCAAGGGGCACCTGGACGCCGTGTTCGGCCTGGCGGAGAAGTACCAGGCGGAGATCGACATCCACCTGCACGAGCCGGGCCACCTCGGCCTGTTCTCGACGGACCTGGTGCTCGAGCGCGTCCGGGCGCTGGACATGCGGGGCAAGGTGACGATGTCCCACGCGTACGACCTGGGCTCGATCTCCGAGTCGGTGAGCCGCCGGGTGATCGACGACTTCGCCTCATGGGACATCGCGATGACCACGGTGGCGCCGTCTTCGTCCGGTCAGCTGTCCTTATTGGACTTGGTTTCCTCCGGCGTCCGAATCGGACTCGGCGAGGACGGCCAGCGCGACTACTGGAGCCCGTACGGCAACTGCGACCTGCTGGACCGGACGTGGCAGCTGGCGTTCACCCGCGGCTTCCGCCGTGACGCGCACGTGGAGCTCGCGCTCGCGGTCGCGACGATGGGCGGCGCGTCGATCATGAGCCACGACGTCCCGCGGCCGGCCGGCCTCGACGACCGGCCGGGCCTGGCCGTCGGCGACCGCGCGGACCTGGTCCTGGTGGACGGCGAAACGCCGACGAGCGCGGTGATGGACCGCGGTCGCGACCGCACGGTGCTCCATGACGGCGTCGTGGTGGCCGACGGTCTCGAGGTCGTCAAACCCTGACGTCGCCACCGGCGGTGGCGAGCAGCGCGGCGACACTCGGTTTGTGCTCGTCGCGCCGCCGCCACGTCAGGGTGACGTCGGTCGCCTGCCCGGCCAGGGGGACGGCGACCGCGCCGGGGTGGTCGACCAGCGCGGGCACGATGCCGCAGCCCAGCCCGGCGGCCACGCAGCGCCCGAGGGCGGCGAGGCTGCCAACCTCGGTGTCGACCACGGGCCCGTCGATCCGGTCCAGCATCTCCCGGAAACCGCACCCCTGGGGCGTGGCGAGGAATCCGACGCCGCGAAGGTCGTCGGGCCGGATCTCTTCCTTGTCCGCCAACGGATGCCCCGGCGGTGCGATGACGACGAGCGGTACCACGCCGAGGGTCCGGCTGGCGAACGCGGGATCGTCCGGCGGGGTGCCGAAGGTGAAACAAACGTCCATTTCGGACTCCCGGACGCCTCGGTACAGCTCGCCGCGACCGCCTTCCTTCACGGACATCCGGACGCGCGGCCACCGCGTCCGGTACGCGCCGAGGATCGGTGGAACCCAGTGCGTGCACAGGGTTTCGAGCGCCCCGATGGTCAGCTCGCCGTCGGGTTCACCGCGCTCTTCCTCCACGGCGGCCTTGGCTTCCTCGACGAGTTCGAGCACCTGGTCGGCGTACCCGACCAGCCGTTCCCCCGCGGACGTGAGCTTCCTGGTGGCGCGGTCGAAGAGCTGCGACCCGAGTTCGGCTTCGAGCGCCTGAATCTGTTCGGTGACGCTGGACTGCGCGTAGTGCAGCTCGGCGGCGGCGCGCGTGAAGTTGAGCGTCCGCGCGACGACGCGGAAGGTGCGCAGGTGACGCAGTTCCATGAAGGCCCCCATCGGCGTTCCCGATACCCACCATCGTAACTGCCTGCTTCCGTCGAAGTCACGGAGAGTCCAGGCTTTCGTTGTGGCAAGACTCCTCTCCGGCCTTTCGCTGGGCTACTTCCTGGTCATGCTGGACACGACGATCGTGACGGTGGCGCTTCCCGCGTTGTCGCCGTCTTTGCCGGACCAGCAATGGATTTCGAACGGCTACACGCTGACGTTCGCGGCGTTCCTCCTGACAGCCGGCGCGTGGTCGGACCGCTTCGGCGCACGCCGGGTGTTCTTCACGGGCCTGACGTCGTTCGCCGTGCTGTCCTTGTTGTCGGCGTTCGCCTTCTCTCCGATCGCGTTGATCGTCCTCCGCGCGCTGCTCGGCGTGGCGGGCGCGCTGCTGGTGCCGTCATCGCTGTCCCTGATCGCTTCGGCCTACCCGGCCGCCGCCGCGCGGGCGAAGGCGATGGGCGTGTGGGCAGCGGTGAGCGGAACGGGCCTGGTGGCGGGCCCGCTCCTGGGCGGCCTCCTGACGCAGGCGTTCGGCTGGCGCGCGATCTTCCTGGTGAACGTCCCGGTGGCGCTGGTCGCCCTGGCCCTGTCCCGCTCGGCCCCCGCGACGCCGCCCAAGCCGCGCCGGTTCGACGTGCTCGGCCAGGTCTCGATCGTAGTCGCTTTGTCGACATTGACGTACGCCCTGGTCGAGGCCGACTTCTGGGTGCTGCCGCTGTCCTTGGCTGCGGCCGCGGTCTTCGTGGCGTCCCAACGCCGTCCGGGCGCGATGCTGCCGTTTTCCCCGCTCTCCGGAAAGCTCCTGGCGGGTGCGATCGTGAACTTCGGTTTGTCGGGCGTGTTGTTCGTGCTGTCGCTGTATTTCCAGGAGACGCGGGGTTATTCGCCGTCGTCGACCGGGCTGGCATTCTTGCCGTTGACGATCCCGACGGCGTTCAACCCGATCTTCACCGGCCGATTGGTGGCCCGCATCGGCCCGCGCGTTCCGGCGGTATCGGGTTTCGTGCTGATGTCCTCAGGTGTATTCATTCAGGCATTCACGTCCTTGTCGGTGCCGGCGCTGGCACTGCTGGGATTCGGGGTGTCGCTGGCCATTCCCTCGTTGCTGACGGCGGTGGTGGGCTCGGCCCCGCCCGAACTGGCGGGCACGGCGGGCGGAGCGTTGAACGCGTCCCGCCAGACGGGCGCCGTCCTCGGCGTGGCGATCTTGGGCGCGCTCCTGAACACGACCTCGGCGACGACCGCGCTCGTCGTCGCCGGCACCGTGCTCTTCACCGGCGCCTTTCTGTTTTCCTGAGCGTTTCCTGTTTCCTATTTCCGCAGGCAACAGGAAACGCCTTGTTGGCCCAACTCGCGTGACGAATCCTGGTTGCAGGGCCCGGAAATCCTCCGGAATCCCTGAAAACCACCATTCCTTTGGAGGATTCGCCATGTCCATGCCCAAGAAGCTGGCCAGAATCGGCGGCCCCGTGCTGGCGCTCTGCATCATCGCGGCGGTGCCGCTGATCGGGTCCACCTCGGCGTTCGCGGACGACGACGGCGGCACCCCGCCGCCGCCCACCACCAGCGGCCCGCCGCCCGCGGGCACCAACGGCAACCCCTGGCACGGTTGATGTACGCCGGGCCGGCCGGGAGCCGGCCGGCCCGGACTGCGTCAGCGCGTGGCGCAGGCGCAGTCCAGCGCCGCGCGTTCGTCCCGCACTTCGCCGGCTTCCGGCAGATCGAGCGCGTCGAACCCGGTTTCGGCGGCCGTCCAGTGCGCGCCCGCGCCCGTGTGCTCACCCAGCGCGTGGAGCGTTTCGGCGACACCGCGATGAGCGCGTGCCTGGTAGGCGCGGTTTCCGCTGCCGTCGGCCAGGTCCAAGGCCGCTTTGCACGCCGTGAGCGCGTCCCGCCGGGCACCCCGGGCGAGCGCGGTCGCCCCGCGGTCGAGGTAGAGCTGGGTGCGCAGATCGGCGTCCGGCACGTTCGCCGCCACCTCGCGAGCCTTGTCGTGGTAGCGCACCGCCTGGGTGAACCGGCCCTGCTTGCGGTGCACGTTTCCGATGTTGTTCAGCGCGTAGGCCTCGACGCAGTGGTCCCCGACCTGCGCGGCGTGCCCGTGCGCGTCCGTATAACTGGCGAGCGCTTCCGAGAGCAGGCCCAGGTTCTCTTGCACGGAACCGAGATTGTTCAGCGCGTGCGCCACGCCCTGGACGTGGCCGATCTCGCGCAGCATCCGCGCGGCCGCCGCGTGCTGGCCCAATGCGACGTCGAGGTTGCCGTGCAGCTCGTTGAGGTAGCCGAGCATGCTCAGCGCGTGGGCCTCGCCCCGCCGGTCTTCGGTCTGCTCGTACTTCGCCAGCGCGGCCTCGAGGTGGGCGATCGCCTGCTCGTGCTTCCCCAGCTCCATAGTGGGAATCGCGAGCGCGCACAACGTCGCCGCTTCACCCCGCGGGTCGCCGAGGCGGCGCCACTTCGGCAGCGCGCGGGCGGCGAGCTCCAGCGCCTCCGCGAGCTGCCCACGCCGGTCGTGCGCGGTGGCCAGCCGCAGCAGCACGTGCGCCTGGCCGTAGTCGTTGCCCGGATCGGCCGCGACGGTCTCCCACGCGAGCTCGAGGGTGCCGATCCAGTCCTCGAACTGGTTGGTCGTGTTGAAGTAGCGCCACAGCAGCACGGCGAGGCGCCACGTGTGCTCGGGCAGGTCGTGCCGGGCGGCGTAGCGGATCGCGGCCACGAGGTTGTCGCGCTCGGCGGCGATCCAGCCCAATCCGGCGTCGGCGTCGGCGAAATCGGGCGTCACCGCGCAGGACCGGTCGGACGCGGGCAGCTGCGCCCGGTCGAAGGGGTACGCGGCACGGACGGCGGCCGCCAGCGTCACGAGGTAGAAGTCGAGCAGCCGCACCAGCGCCGGCCGGGGCGCCGGCTCACCGGCGGCGAACTCCTTGAGCGGGTCCAGCATCTGGTACCGCTCCGGCGCGGCTTCCTCCAGCAGGCTGACCTCGTGCAGGTCGTCGAGCAGCAGCCGGGCTTCGGCGACGTCGCAGCCGGCCAGCGCGGCGCCGCCGACGACGTCGACGTCCGGCCCGGGCAGACCGCCGAGCAGCCGGAACATGGCGCGCTGCGGTTCGCCGAGCTGCTGGTAGGAGACCCGGACGGCGGCGATGCCGTCGGCGTCGTCCGTGCCCCAGGGGCCGTTCTCTTCGAGCAGCCGGAGCAGGTGCTCGAGCGGCCACCGGTCGTGCCGCCGGAACAGCGCGGCCGCCACCCGGATCGGCATCGGCAGGAACCCGCACCGCTTGACGACCAACGCGACCTCGGCCGCCCGGCCGCGCAGGCGCGGCGGGTCGCTCAGCGCGTGGAACAGTTCGGCGGCTTCGTCCGGCGGCAACGGCGAAAGCCGGATGTTCTCCCCGGTGTCCGCGTCGCCCATCCGCCGGCTGGTGACGACGGCGAGGCAGCCGTCGGCCTCGGGCAGCAGCGGCCGGATCTGCTCCGGCGACGCGGCGTTGTCCAGCACGACGAGGGTGCGGGTGCCCCAGAGCGTCGTTTGGTAGAGGGTCGCCTTCCGGCCCACGGTGGCCGGGATCTGCTCGGCCGGCACCCCGAGCTCGACCAGCAGCTCGGTGAGCGCGTCGCCGACGGTGGTCTCGGGAACGCCCGGGGTGAAGCCGTTCAGCCGGGCCAGGAGCTGGCCGTCGGGGAAGCGGGCACGCAGCCGGTGCGCCGCTTCGATGGCGAGGCCGGTCTTGCCGACGCCCGGCGCACCGCTCACCCAGACGGCGCGGCGCCCGGCTTGGGCGGCCGTCTCGAGGGCGGCGAATTCGGCGGCACGGCCGGTGAACCCACCGGGCCGCGACGGCAGCGAGCTGGGCGGTTCGCCGTGTTCGGCCCGCGCGGCGAGGTTGCGCAGCACGGGACCGGGCTCCATGCGCAGCTCGGCGAGGGCGTCGCGGGTGCTGGTGAAGACGCGCAGCGCGCCGACGCCGTCACCGCCGGCGAGCAGGGCGCGCATGAGGAGCTGGGCGTGCTTCTGGCCGGCCGGGTCGGACCGGACGAGCGGCCGCAGCCGGTCGCGCGCCGAGCGGTGGTCGCCGGCGTCCAGCTCCAGTTCGGCGAGGTCGCCGACGGCGTCGGGCAGGCTTTCCTCCGGGAGCACGACCTCGGCCCCGCCGACGCGGTCGATGTCGATGTCCTCGAGGAACCGCCCGCGCCACAGCCCGACGGCTTCCCGCAGGAGCTCGATCTTCCGCCGCGGCTCGTCGGCCCGGCCGGCTTCGGCCCGCAGCCGGTCGAACCGGACGGTGTCGAGCTGGTCGTCGCCGACGCGCAGGAGGTAGCCGGTCGGAGTCGTCTCGATGCCGACGCCGTCCGTCTCTTGGACGATGTCGCGCAGCCGCTTGATGTAGCCGCGCACCAGGGTGGGCTTGGTTTCCCGGCCGGCCCAGACGATCTCGGTGAGCCGGGCGGTCGACACCGGCTTGTTCGCGTTCAGGAGCAGCACGACGAGGACGAACCGCTGCTGCTGGTCACCCAGCTGCACCGGCACACCGTCGTGCCACGCCTCGAGCGGGCCGAGCATCCGAAACTCCACACAGCCTCCCCGGCCGTCAGCTTGCGTTCCCCGTTGGTGTCGCGCAATCGGCCGTTGGAGTTTCGGTAATCCGCATTTCTTGCACGTTCGATACACACCGGGTTGCCAGACTCCGCCGGTCGTATCAGGGGTGAAGGAGAAACCGGTATGGGGTCCGACGTGTTGCCGTGTTACGTGGCGTGCGACATCTCGCTTTCGATGGCTGACCACATCGACGAGCTGAACAGGGGTCTACGCGAGTTCCGGGGGGCGGTCCACGGCGACGCGTCGGTCGCCGACCGCGTGCTTTGCAGCGTCATCGGCTTCGGGGAGGAACCGGCGGCGGTGCACGGGCTGTACCTGGCGGGTGAGGTTGCCGAGCTGCCGCCGCTGGGGCCGTGCGCGGGCACCAACTTCGGCCCGGTGTTCACGTTCCTGCGCTCGGCCATAGATATGGACATCCGGCTTTTGGAGACCCACCGGGTCCGGGTGCACCGGCCGTTGGTGTTCTTCCTGTCGGACGGCCAGCCGACGGACCCGGTGACCTGGCCATCGGCGTTCTCGTCGTTGTGCGACCCGGCCTGGCCGCGCCGTCCTCGCGTGGTGGCGTTCGGCGTAGGCGACGCGGACGAAGAGGCATTGGGCCGCATCGGCACGTTCCGCACGTACCTGAGCCGCGACGGCGTCCGCCTGGGGACGGCGCTGATCGCCTCGGTGATGCACGTTCTGTCCACTTCCGGTCCACCGCCGGGCCGCACTCTGTCCTGAAGGGGGTGCTGACCATGGAAACGCACTGAAGGAGAAGGACCGTGAAGCCTGCTGAGCTGGTCCAGGAGCTGAAGACGCTGCGCAAGGGCCGAGGCTTGGCGGGCCGGGTCGAGGACCGGGTCGGGCCGCTGCTTCGCTCGGCGTGTTCGGTGGCGGACGGCGACGGGATGGTGGCGATCCGGGAGAAGGTGTCAGACCGGTTGTCCGCCCTGGCGGCGGACCTCCCGGAGGACCTGCGGGTGGCGGCACTGGCGGCTTTCGCGATCTGCGCGGAGGCCCGCCAGCCGCTGTACCAGGAGAGGGTCCGCTGGGCAGCCCAGCGACTGGACCGCGACCCCCGCACGGTCCGGCGCCGTGTGGATGAGGCGATCGATTTGCTGGCGGAGCTGGCTGCATCGTCTTCGCCGCCGCCGGCTGCTTCCGCGGGGGAGCACTGGCACACGTCGTCGTTGTCGATCGCTTTGGTGCTGGACGAGCTCCTGGTCCTCGAGCGGCGCCGGATCGTGGCTGATCAGGAAGGGGTTCGGTCTCTCGACTTGGCGGTTTCGCTCCCGGATGGACGCCCGTCGGTCACGGTTTTGTATGGAGGGACTTTGGTGGACCGGGGGATGGAGACGTCCTCGCGCTGGGGATATGGGCTGGAGCTGCCCCGCCCGTTGTCCCGCGGCGAGCCATGGGAGACGGCGATCCTGTTCCGGCCGCCGTCGTTGCGGCCGTACATGGTGACGGTGCCTCGGCATCCGTGTGATTCGTTCGACCTGCGGGTGCGGTTCGGTCAGGGTTCGCGTCCTCCGGAGGTTTGGGCGTTGGAGGGAGCGTTCCAGCGGGACGTGTCGGATCCGGGGTACCGCGGTCGGCCTCATGCGGTCGATTCGTCGGGGGAGCTGCACCTGCGATTCCGAGGCCTCATGCCGGGCCTGGCGTATGGAGCCCGCTGGGATGAGCAGTCGTGAAGAACTCCACTGTCTTGCCCGGTCGATCGGTTGCTGCAGGCTCCGTCCGGTACGCCGCCTGGAAGACCGGCCAACGTGTGAGGCCGCGAGTTGGTGACCAGGCGTAGTTTGTCTTTCAGATCGTGCGAAAGAATCAGCGAGGGGTGATGGTGGGAACCGAAGGTGATCAGGCTTGCGTGCCGCTTGAGGAGAGTCGCTTGGGCTTTCTCGATGTCTGCGCAGGGGCAGGTGGCCTGGCACTGGGGCTCGAACAGGCGGGCTTCGATCCTGTGCTGCTGATCGACAACCGAGAGGTAGCGTGCGACACGTTGAGACTGAATCGGCCCGGTTGGGACGTCCGCCAAGTCGATCTTCTTGATTTCGATCCAGTAGACGATCAGCAGGTATACGACGTCGACCTGCTGTCGGCAGGTCTGCCTCGGGTGCCGGCGGCAGCGGCCGTGAACAGCCCTTCGGACATCGACGACGAGATCGCTCTGATCCGAGCGACGATCATGCTCATGCATGCCGTGCAGCCGAAGGCGCTACTCCTCGAGAACATGGCAGAACTGGTCGACCGAGAGAGGTACCAGCCGACGCGTGATTTCATCTCGACGGAGTTGAAGCATCTCGGGTACCACGGTCGATGGTTCGTCATGAATGCCGCGGACCACCGTGTCCCACAGGACCGGCGTCAGGGCATCTTCATCGCGCTCAAGGGCGACCGGATGGACGCCTTCGACGAGCCTGCCCGCGTGCTGGAACCTCCGATCACGGTCGGCGACGCACTCGGTGAGTCCATGGCGGTGCGCGGCTGGCCCCAGGCGGCCGAGTGGGCTGCTCATGCCAACCGGCTCGCCCCGACGCTGGTGGGCGGATCATGGAACCGCGGAGGCGGTGATCTGGGCCCCTCGGGCACGAAGACAGCTTGGCAGCGGTTGGGTGTCAACGGCAGCTCCCTGGCCGACGAGGTACCGGGCCCCGACTACCGGTGGCGACCTGACCTCGACCGATCGCAGCTTGTCAGGCTGACGGTGGATCAGACGGCGCGTCTCCAAGGCTTCCCGCCGGATTGGCGGTTCGCCGGTCGGAAGACGGCTCGCTACCGGCAAGTCGGGAACGCTGCGCCGCCCGCAGTTGCGCGAGCATTGGGAAGAGCGCTGCGGAAGGCTCTCCTGTGATCGGAGCGCCTTGCCTCGACTCCCGATGTGACTCTATACACTGACCGGCCATGACCTCCCGGCAACAGGAACTCGACTTCGGCGAGCGCCCACACCTCGTCGACCTGTTTGCTGGCCCGGGGGGCCTCGACGTCGCTGCCCACTGGTTGGGCCTCGTCGCCGACGGTGTCGAGTGGGACTCGGGAGCGTGCGCGACCCGCCGTGCGGCCGGTCTGAGAACCCATCAAGCCGATGTCCGTGATCTGGGGCCGGAGGACTTTCCCGCTGCGACGATTCTCACCGGCGGTCCGCCGTGCCAGACCTACACCGTCGCAGGCGGCGGCGCAGGCCGCCGCGCCCTCGACCAGGTGCTCGGGTTCGTCAAGAGGATGGCGGCCGGAGAGGATGTCCGGCCGGAGCTGAAGACGCTGGACGACGAGCGGACTGCGCTGGTGCTGGAGCCGCTGCGTTGGGCGCTGCGGGCCAATCACCTGGGACGTCCGTACCGGACGGTTGTACTCGAACAGGTACCTGCTGTGTTGCCGGTTTGGGAGGCGGTCGAGGAAGCGCTCGAGGGGATCGGTTACAAAACCACTTCGGGCATCCTGCACACAGAGGCGTACGGCGTTCCGCAGACCCGGCGTCGGGCGATTTTGATCGCCCGGTTCGGCGCGACCGAAAAGCCCCAGCTGCCGAAGGCGACACACCGTCGCTTTCGGAGGGGGAGTGCGCCGCGTACGGGAGCGGACGACTTACCACTTTGGGTGACCATGGGGGAGGCGCTCGGTCGCACGGACGACTTCGTGGTGGTCTCGAACTACGGAACCGGAGGTGACCCGAAGGCTCGTGGGCGCCGCTATTCCGACGAGCCGGCGGCAACCGTGACGGGGAAGGTTTCCCGCAACCGTCTCGAGACACCCGACGGAAAAGACCTCACGCGCTTCGATCTGTGGGATGCAGGCCGACTGCAGACGTTCCCCCGTGATTACCCGTGGTCCGGAAAGGACGTGTCGCAACAGGTGGGCAACGCCATTCCTCCGCGGTTGGCTGCTCACGTCCTGGCGGCAGCGATCGGCCTCGTGATCGATCCCCGACGTCTCGACGATGCGGTTCGCGGCACTTGGCAGGACTTCGACGACTCCCGTCCGGTGGCGATGGCCGAAGCCGCGACGGGACGGGACGTCGACTAGACCGCTTCTTCCTCGTGCTTCGTTCGGATGCGAACGTTCGCATCCTTTCGGAGTTGCTCGAACAGCGGCAGCAGGGCCTGAATGCCGGACTCGGCCACAGACCCGTCATCCGGGCCGTCGGGCAGGCGATCCAAGGGAACCTGTGCTGCGCTTGCCGCTCCTTCGATCCAAGCCTGGATCCCTTCGGGGTCAGGACCGGGATCGGAGGCCAGCGCCTCGAAGACGAGCGTACTTCCCGCGAGATTGATCGCGGACGAAAGAGCGTGCAGATGATCGCCTGGGCGTGGTGCACCGGTCTCGACCATGTTTTGCAGGATGCGGACCACGGTCAGCGCAGTCGGTCGGTGGTCCACGACGTCCAGCCTCATCGTGCTGTTGAAGATTTCCTGCACGCGGCACACCGTCTCGACCGGGCGGTAGTCTTCGCCGTTGCGGAAGAGCTCGGCCACCCACCACAGTCGTGCGAACGCTTGGTTGTAGTGCAAGCCGCTGAAGCGGGATGCCGGTGCGATCTCCGTGCCCCGGTGGCGCCAAACCACGTAGTCCGGAGCCACCAGAAGAGCGATGAAGTTCCACAGTTCGCCTCGGGCGGCCTCGGACCGGCTCATCCGCAGAGTGGCGTGCAGCCGAGGAGCCAACCACCCGTCGGCTGCTGTCTTCCGGTGTTGGAAGCGCTGCATCGCTTCGTCGAAGAGCTCGCGAAGGGGTTCTGTCCGCCACCGGGCACTCTCGGGCAGAGCAGTCACTGCCTTGCTCAGTGCGATCTGTGGGGGCACCTCGTCACCGGCTTGGACACCACGGCCGAGGTGGGCCGCGACAGCGGAGTTCGACAGCAAGCCGAGTGCCGGCGGTGCTTCGAACGTGAGGGGGCCGGTCATCGTTCTCCCATGTCGGTCGCGCGGCGGACGGATCGAATGGCCGTGGTCAGCCGCTTGGTGACCTGGCTGCGCTTCCCGGCCGCGTACTGCATGCGAGTCTGCATCTCCGACCAGCTGAACCCCAGCTTCCGACGTTGGTCGATCTCGTAGAGCGCGTCCGTCGGTGTGAGGGTGGGGAAGACGTCGGGCAACATCGAAGCGAGAACGGATCCGCGCCAGCCGCCGGGAAGCTGAGGCGTTCCGTCCTCGTCCAGTTCCAGGTCGCTGATGGCTGCTTGGAACATCGCGGTCCAAGCGTCCTGGGCGATCTGGCTGCTCATCGTCTCGCGCAGCGCCTTTTCTCCCGCCGTTCCGCCGGTGCTGCCGAGGATGTCCGTGAATCCTTCGATGGCCGAGGTGTTGATCAGGACTGTCGGAATCTCGCCGGACGTGTCGACCAGCCAAGGCGCATCCTTGAACGGACGCAGCCATGGCTCGGGACCGTCGCGGAAGTCGATTTCGACGATGTCGATCTCACGTTGCCGGGCCGGGGTGGCGGACTGCAGATCGACGTACCAGTTCCGGTCGGCACTTCCGATGAGCCGACCGGGTATCCCGTCGACCGTGCCGACGACCGCGAGACCGACTGTCGCTCGGTTCAGGTGAGCGGACCGGGCCAGCTCGACGGATCCGTGGTAGAGACCGGTGCCCTGTTCCGTCAAGCGGGTGACGATCCTGGTGTTGGTGGCCTTTTCGGTCACCACCGCCATGCACCGGACGTCCTCCCACGGCCCGGCGGCGATCTCCTCGCCCGGCAATCTCGCGTCGAGGCGCAAGGTGGCTGTGTGCCAGTGCTCCTTGCCCGATTGGTGCAGCGCCACGGTCCGTTCCGTTTTCGATATCCGGGAGTAGGGCAGCGACGCGCCGTCCACCGTGACAGCCGAGACCTCCATGTCGACGTCGCCGAACACCGTTCGATAGGGGAAGGTGGTGATCACGCGGCACCTCCTCGCGTCCTCTGGACGTCCACGACCAGACGGGACATCGAGCTGGGAACCGGGTGTCGGGTCGGATCTGTGACGGCGGTGAACGCCGCCGACCGCACCCCCGGCTCGATCATCAGGTTCGCACCCTCGATCCGGCAGTTCTCCGCGGAGACGAGCCGCCAGGGCACGTCCGGTTTGCTGCCCGAGCGGACGTCGAACTTCGCGACCGGGGTCAAGGACCACGGATCTTCGACGGCGGGGAGTTTGAGCGAAACGCCGACGTTCCACGCGCCGTCGTCACCGATCGTGGCAGTGACGGCGCGTACCGTCGGAATGGGCTGGTTCCGACGAGTTCCTGTTGCCGGACTGCCGAACTTCAAAAGTTCTCGAAGGAGGGCGGGGCCGGCCTGATGCGTGCTCTCCCTCTTCCCGACCATGCTTCGGATCGCCTCGTCGATGGCCCGGTGGAAGTCGGCCAACCTGCTCAGCGCCCCCCTGGCGTACGTCGCGGTCAATTCTTCGGTCTTGCCCCAGCGGTTGTGCTCGGGCGGCTCCGAAGCCCTCAAGAACTGTTCGGCCAGTTCGACTTCCTCGCCTTCGCGTCCTGTTGCGTAACCGGCGAGCAGGACGGCCTGGAACGCCATGGCTCCGAGCGCCACCTCCCGGGGGCGGTGGTCGCGCACGGCCATCCGATTCCCTCGCATGAGAACGACTTGGTTCAGTTGTTGTTGATCGGTCTCGCCGGCGGGAGTGACGAGGAGGACGGCCTCGTGCTCGACGTTCGCGGCGCTGCGTCGGGCGTCCGTCCTCCTGGCCACCACTGTCAGCGGCACCGACGCCTGTGCCACCTGGTCGCGTTCCGTGAGTTCCTCGACCGTTTCCCCGTCCAGGTACGCTTCGAGCGCCCGGCTGAGAGCCGGGTGGTGCTCGTGGGGATCGATGCGCTTCTCCGGGATCACCGTCTGTCCGTTGTGGAGCGCGGTCACGCTCGCCTCCAGCATGGGCTCTCGGCCGGTGCCCGACACCATGGCGGCCCAGAAGTCCTTGGCCAACGACCGCACGAGCTTGTCGTGCATCTCGGCAAGGGTATCCGCGGTTCCCGACGCATCGTGGGCACCGACGATGAGGAATGAGGTGCCCGGGTCCTCATTGGGGCGATCGAGGTGGAGACCGCGAACCGTCTCGTCATCCGCCCACCAGGATCTGGCTGTCCCGTGGTGGGCGGGTTCGGTGTCGAGCTCGCCGAACCACGCGGGACCTGCGAAGGCCTGCTCGTCGATTGTGTGCCAGGGCAGGTCCAACCTGCCTACCACCCTGCGAGCGGTCCTCCCCTCGAACGGTTCGGAGAGGGTCGAATTGATCAGCACCAACCCGAACCGGCTCGTCCCCCACAACGTGGCCTTGCCGAGACCGTAGGAGCCGCCGGCCCGGCTCGCTTGTTGCTTGAAGCTGTCGAGTTGGCGTCGGACCACCGCCGCGAACTGACCGTCCGTGTATTCGGGCCCGATCAGGCCTGAGGCGTTGTAGTCGTCGATTCGCAACAGGCGCAGTGTGCTCGTGGTCGCCAGATCGTCGAGCGCGGAGCGCAAGCTCTTCGAAACCTTCTGATCGGCGCTCGCTGCCTGCTCGTAATGCGGCTGCAGTCGATCCCACTGGATGTTGTGCAGAAAAGCGTCCAGCCGCTCTCCGGTGATTTCGTGCAGGATGTAGCGGACTCGTACGGCGTAATCACGGTCGAGCCGTTCGTCCAGGGAGTTCTGGGTGGCCTCTTTGGCCAGCACCGAGAGGTCGGCGTCGAAGGCGAAAGCGGCGGCGTTCCCGTATTCACGGCCGCCGTCGGCGTGGGCGGGACGGTGGTACCACTCGCGGGGGAGCATTGGCGTCAGGTCGCTGGTGCGGTTGTAGACGACGGCCGCGTCGGTGCCGAAGACTTCGGCGATGGCGCGTTTCGTCTCTTCGCGGGGTTGTGCCCGTCCCGTGATCCACGCCGACACGGCGGCCCGAGTGAGGTCCAGTCGGTCCGCGAGTTCGGCCTGACTCAGCCCCGCACGGCGCAACTGGCGCGCGAGCCAGGGCCCGAAGTCGTTCTCAGGGCGTCCGTCCGGCATCGGCTTTCTCCTGTATCCGCTGTTGGGAGCCTATGCCTACAGCGTATCAGATTTTATTTGACGTGATGAGGTACGTCAAATTATAGTTGACACGTTGCCGTCGCGCTGCTCGCCGGGACGATGGTCGTAACACTTGCAGGCCGGTCGGCGACCTCATCGATCGTAGGAAGTCGATCTCGACTCCGGTGAGGTCGGATCCCGGTCCGACGCAGCCGAAGTGGGTGCGTCGGGAGTCAGGAAGCTTCGCTGGCGCGAATACAGCACGTCCGATTCGAAAGCAACAGCCGGTTGACACGCCGTCGGGGCGAGGCGATGGTGGTGAATCGGTGATCGATCATGAAGAATTTCGGAGTCCGGTTTGCAGGGGTGATCGTTCTCCGAATGCCGCACAGCCGTCGTTGGGAGCGAATCGGGTGGTGGACACGTTCGATGGAACCGTGCTCGGAAGGATCACCGAGCTCACCGACCTCGCGCTGAGTACGTATGCGCTCAGCGAAGGCCGTGTAGAGGAGGACGCCAATGGCGAGCGTCGAATCCACCAAGGTGGATACAGCGACCGGCAGATCTTCGAACTGGTGCAGAACGCCGCCGACGAAATGCGTGAACCCGAGAGCGCCGGAGGACGCGTCCAGGTCGTGCTCACTGATGACCACCTGTACTGCGCGAACGAAGGTCGACCCATCACACCGGAGGGCGCGGAGACCATCTTGCGCATGGGTGTCTCACGCAAGCGAGGCGGCCAGATCGGCCGGTTCGGCGTGGGCGTCAAGTCGGTCTTGTCGGTCACCCGGACGCCGCAGTTCTTCAGCAGGACCGGGGCCTTCGGTTTCGATGCCGACTGGGCCCGTGGGCGGATCCTCGAGGCGGTGAACGACGGGCGGGTCGGAAAGGGCCTTCCGCCGCTGTCCGCGCTCGAGAGCTCGCCGGTGCTGAGACTTGCGAAGCCCCTCGACGTCGCCGTCGAACGTCGACTCGACCAGGTGCTCCACGAACTGCTCGACTGGGCGGTGACGGTTGTGCGTCTGCCGTTGCTCCGAGGGGCCGGAGAGGGGCTTGGACACGACATCCAGCAAACCCCGCGGAGCAGGCTGGCGGACCAGCCGTCCCACGAGTTCCCCCATCTCTTCCAGGTCTTCTCGTCGCACGTCGGCACCGTCGTGCTGGAGGACCGAAGGCGAATGCCGTTGGTGCGCCGCGAGATAGTGGTCGCTCGATCGGCCGAAAGGCGCACCATTCGGGAGGTGCGTGGTGGCGCCAAGGCCGTCACCGAACAGCACAGGGTCTTCTCGCGCTCGCACACTGTCGAGGACGAAGTCCGGCGTGGGGCCGGTGAGCTGCACGACAGGGTGACGATCGACGTTTCCTGGGCGGTGCCGGACTACCGGGTCACGACGAACGCCCAGGGACAGACACTTCACACGGTCCCCAACGATCGGGGCGCCTTTTGGGCGTACTTCCCCACCACGTACCCCACGACTCTCAGCGGCGTGCTGAACGCGGCGTGGAAGACCAACGAAGACCGTCAGAACCTGCTGCAAAGCGCCTTCAACAACGAGCTTTTGCGCGTGGCTGCGGACCTCGTCGTCTCTTCACTCGGCAAGCTGGTGGTGGACGAGGATCCGGCCGCCTACCTGCCGCTCCTGCCCGGTCGGTCGAAGGAATCACCCAACTGGGCGTGCGCTTACCTGACCGGTCGGATCTGGCAGGAGGCGGCGACCCGACCGTCGCTGCCGGACCAGGACGGTGTGCTGCGTCGCCCCGTGGACCTGCGGGTCCACCCGGAGAAGCTCGATCCCAAGACGCTGGAGTTGTGGCGGAGCCATCCCGGGAGGCCCCGCGACTGGATCCACCATTCCGTAGAGGCGTCGCGGGAACGGCGGGGAAAGGTCAGCCACATCCTCGACGCGGCCGGCCATGAAGTCGCATCCACTCGCGAGTGGCTGGAAGCGCTGGTGGCGGATGGGACACCGGCGGGTTCGGCCGCCGCGCTCAGGGTCCTGGCCGCGCTGTTGCAGGGGGAATACCTCCACGATCGGGCCGCCGCGGAAGATGCGCGGAGGGCGAAGATCGTTCTCACCGAACACGGCGGGGTCGTCGCGCCCATCGCCGGGAGCGTGTTCCGCCGAACGGTCGAGGACGGGCTCCGGGATGATCTCGTCTACGTCCACCGTGAACTGGCCGACGACGTATCGCTCCAGCGCGCCCTGGATCAACTCGGTATCCGTGATGCCGACGCCGAGGGACGCTTTCGCAGTGTGTTGGACCAGGGAGGTTTCGACGACTACACGACCGAGTCCTGGACACGGTTCTGGGAGCTCATGCGAGCGGCAGGCCGGACGTCGCAGGTGCCGGCGATCCGGAAAGCGATGCCGTCGGTCGAGAGCACGCTGAAGGTGCGGACCGTCGCCGGCAGCTGGCGGCCGATCGGACAATGCTTGCTGGTCGGAGCGGTCGTACCCGGCGACGGATCGCGCGACGCCGATGTTGCGATCGACCCGCGATTCCACGTCGACGACCGTGGAGTTTTGCTCGACTTCGGTGCGGTCGACCTGCCTGCACGCGGCCACCGGCCCGAGAGCGAACCGTGGTTCGACGATTACCACGCGGCGGTCTACAAGGCTTTCGTGAGCAAACTCAAGCCCACGGATCACCGGCCGGCGTTGAAGACGGTGAAGGTCGAAGGTGGTCCGATTGCGGGGCCCATGACCATCTTCCTCGAACTGTCCCCGGAGGGACGTGCCGCGTTCCTGGGTGCGATGCCCGACGAGGGGCTGACCGAAAGCTGGACCCGGCAGATCGGGAAGTCCGCGGCCACCCGCGTGGCGGTGAAGTCGCCGATTCGCTGGCTCCTCGAGAAGTACGGCCACGTGAAAACCTCGAAGGGCGTCGTCCGCGTCGCCGAAGCTGTTTCCCCGGAGCTGGCTGCGTACCGCGACGTCCTCCCGGTCGCGGAGATCAGTCCGCGCAAGGCCGCCCGGCTGAAGTTGCCGTCGACAGTCGACCAGGTGCGGGACGCGCAGTGGGCCGACTTGTTGGCGCAGGTCAAGCAGAGCGACGACGACGAGTTCATCGGCCGCACCTACGCACTGCTGGTCAGGGCCGGTTGCGGCCTGCTGGGCGACGAGGACAGCACACGTTGCCGAGTCGGTGACCGGTGGGAGCTGCGCGCGGACGACGAGATCGCGATTGCGTTCAACCGCGAGGAACTGCACGAATTGGTGAAGGAAAACCACCCGGCTCTCCTCATCGACCGTGCCGAGGACCGCGACGACGCCGAAGCGATGATCGCCGATTGGGGCATGAGGCGGGTTTCGGACGTGATTTCGAAGCGCGTGCGCTCGGTACCTGCCGGCTCCCCGGTCGCGGTGGTCGACGAATACCCGCCGCTGCGCCAGCGGTTCGGATCCCGGGTCAACGGTCTGTTCCTTCAACGGTGCGCCGAGCTCGAAGAAGTGGTGCACACCCCGAGTGGTACCCGCACGACGCCGTTACGAAGTACCCTGCACGAACGGACCACGGTGCTCGTCACCGACAACGCGTCACACGAGACCGCGCTTTCCCTGGCCGACATGGAGTTCGGTTGGAAGTTGGGCACGGACGGCTGCCGAAGCCTGCTCGAAGCGCACCGTCGACAGCAGCAAGACCTCGAGTTGAACGCGAAGCTCGATGCCGTCCGACAGGCGAAGACGGTGGCCGAGAAGATCTCGTCGCTCATCGCCGAGGAAGATCTGCGCTCCGGACTCCCCAATGGATTGCTCGAGAGCGAAGTGACCGAGTCGGGCCGCGAACCCGATGCTCTGCGCGTTGCCGAGATGGCCTACAACGCCCATGGCGACGGGATCCTCAGGGTGCACCAGAAAGATCTGCAGGCGCGAATCCCGACCGCGCCGGCGCGGTTCGACGGTGAACAGGCCGCGCTCCGGTTCGTTGCTTCCCTGGACCTGCCGGACTCCTTCGCGGGTGCGCGGATCCCGGCGCCACCCGCTCGCGTTCGCGCGGCGGGGCCGGTGGAATTCCCTCGGCTGCACGACTACCAGGAAATCATCGCCGCCCGGGTGTCGGCTCTGTTGCGTTCTTCGACTCCTCGGCGGGCCATGCTGAGCCTGCCCACCGGAGCGGGCAAGACCCGAGTCGCCGCCGAAGGCGTGATCAGGTGGATCCGTGACTCCGGTACGCCGGCCGGACCGATCCTGTGGATCGCGCAGACCGGCGAGCTCTGCGAACAGGCCGTCCAGTCCTGGAAGTTCGTCTGGGAAAAGGTCGGCCCCAAGTCCGAGCTGGTGATCGACCGACTCTGGCACAACAACTCCGCGACACCGGTCGCCGATCGCCCGCACCTGGTGGTCGCCACGGATGCGAAGCTCAGCTCGATTCTCGGTGAGGACCAATACGGCTGGCTGAGGAACGCGTCGCTCGTGCTCGTCGACGAGGCGCATGTGGCCATCTCCAAGAGCTATACGGCGATCTTCGAGAAGCTCGGCCTCACCCATCGTGAGACGACCAGGCATCTGATCGGGCTCACCGCGACCCCCTTCCGAAACAACGAGACGACGACCGAACGGCTCGTGGCGCGCTTCGGCAACGAGCGTCTCGACGAAGGTGTTTTCGAGGGCGAAGCCATTCCTGCGCTGCAGAGGCGAGGGGTTCTGTCAGCGGTGGAACACCGGCAGCTTCGCGGTGCGGACCTCCAGCTCAGGCCGGACGAGTTGGTCGGCCTCAAAGGCGACGGTCCGGCCGCCTTCCTGCCCAAGGCCGCCGAGCAGCGGCTGTCCGAGGATCAGGTGCGGAACAAGATCCTCCTGGACGAGATCGCCTCCTTGCCCGACGACTGGCCGATCCTGGTGTTCGCCACGTCGGTCCATCACGCGAAGTTTCTCGCCGCCAAGCTGGGAGATCGCGGGATCCGGGCCGTCGCGATCGATTCTTCGACACCTTTGGCCGAACGGCGGAAGAAGATCGACGACTTCCGCGAGCGGCGCGTCCGGGTCATAACCAACTACGGTGTCCTGTCCCAAGGATTCGACGCGCCGGCTACCCGAGCCGTGGTCATCGCGCGTCCGGTGTACAGCGCGAACAGCTATCAGCAGATGATCGGTCGCGGCCTCCGTGGTCGTCTCAACGGCGGTAAGGACGGGTGCCTCATCCTCGACGTTCGGGACAACATCACCAACTTCTCCGAGGCGCTTGCCTTCACCGACTTCGAGCACCTGTGGCAGGAGCGCCGGTGATGATCACCACCGAAGAGAATCGTCTCGTCCTCACCCCGTCCCAGCGGGAGGTCGTGGAGCTGCCGTGGGATGCCAAGGTTCTCGTGGGAGCGGGGGCGGGCGCCGGCAAGACGACCATGCTCATCCACCGGCTCGAGCACTTGATCCGAGAGGAGGAGTTGCAGGCTGCGGACATCCTGGTGCTGAGCTTTTCACGAGCCGCGGTGCGCGAAATCGTCGAAAGACTCGATCGGGCGGGCGTGGCGGCCCGCCGGGTACGGGCCCAGACGTTCGACAGCTGGGCGACGTCGATTCTCCACCAGGAGGATCCGCACCGCGTCGACCTCGGCGGGATCGGGTTCGACCGACGGATTGCGCTGGCAGTCGAGGCAATCGGGCGCGGAGTGCTCGAGGAGTCCGAACGCGGCGAGCCCCGTCATCTCGTCGTGGACGAGATCCAGGATCTGGTAGGTGTTCGGCGCGATCTCGTCGAGACTCTCCTCGATCGGTTTCGGGAGGCCGGCTTCACCGTGGTGGGCGATGTCGCGCAGTCGATCTACGGGTTCCAGATCGCCGACCCACAGGAGCGGGCAGGCGAGACCGGCCGGTTTTTCGACTGGCTTCGCAGCAGCTTCCTGGACGACTTGGTCGAGTGCACGCTCGACGAGAACTTCCGTGCTCGTACGCCAGAGGCGCGAATCGCACTGGGTGTCGGTCCACGACTCCAACGAATGCGAACCGACGACGAAGCCGTGTCCCTGCTCCGCGAACTCACGAATCTCTTGGCGCAGGTGCCGTCCTTCGGTTCTCTCGAAGACGGCTTCGTCCAGGCTTCCCTGCGTGACGCCGAGGGCAGCACCGGAATCCTCTGCCAGGACAACGCGCAAGCGCTCGCGTTGTCCCGTGAACTGGACAAGTATGCGATACCCCATCGTGTCAAGAGGGGAACGAGGGAGCGCTTTGCGCCGCCGTGGCTCGCCGGACTCTTCGAAACATTCGCCGACGGGGAAATCACCGAAAGCCGGTTCGCCGAGTTCGTCGACGAGCTCGACACCCTGGCGGTTCGTCCGCCGTCCGGCGCTTGGCGCTCTCTGCGTCGAGCGGCAGGTGCGCGAGGGAACCGACTTGACCTGTCGGAGTTGCGGAGGCGCATCGCCGAGGAACGTCTCCCGGACGACCTCACCGCGCCGCTGGAACACCGCTTGACGATCTCGACCATCCACCGGGCGAAAGGTCTGGAGTTCGACCGTGTGCTCGTCGTCCGACCGGATGGGCCGAAGAGCAAGAAGACGGGCGAGGACGTCCAGGCTGCGGCTAGGCTCTTGTACGTTGCCATGACCAGACCGCGGCTGGACCTCTACCGCCTGGAAGCACCCCAGACGTGGCTGTATCGGAAGAAGTCGTTTTTGCCGTCACGCGTCGAGCGTTGGTACATTTCTCGTAAAGAACCCCAGCGCACTGGGATCGAGGTTCTCGAATTCGATGTAGCGCAGCTTCGCCCGGCCTGTTCCGATGGGTCGGCCCCGTCTGCGATCCAACGGTACCTTCGGGTGGGGGTGCGCGAGGGCGATTCGGCGGAGTTTCGAAAGTTGCACGATTTGCCGATGTCAGGCGACGAAGCGCCGGAATACGGCTTGTTCCACAAGGGTTTTCGCATCGGCGACGCCTCGCAGGCGTTCCGCCGCGACCTCTGGAAGCTGCTCGGTGGGAAGGGGCGCACCATTTGGCCGATCTCCATCGAAGGCCTGCAGATCGACGCGGTCCAGACCGTTGTCGGTGCCATGGGAGTCGGTGAACAAGTCGGCTGGGACGGCGGTGACGTGTGGTTGGCGCCCCGTGTCGGCGGACTCGGTCGGATCGTGTGGCGTGCAGGCGACGAGAACAGGGAAGGAACGGTCGAAAAGTGACGACGCTCCGAGGTGAACACTACGGTCTCCGTGCCGAGCTGCGCTCTGCGCTGCGCGCGGACCTTCTCGGGCCGTACGGAGGCGATCGTGAGGTTCTCACCACCGACGCCCCGATCACGGCCTACCCGATCGGTGCCCTGTTCCCGCAGCGCAAGCCGACCGAGGTTCCGGAGCCGGTCGAGGAGGACGGCGTGGACCAGGTGCCGGAAGTCTCCGGTGTCAAAGGCGCCGATCGGGACGAAATCGACCTCGGTGTCGCGCTGTCGAACCAGCGGAAGCCCTCGTCGATGGGGTTGACGTTCTCGGTCGACACCGGGGTCTGCCCGATGCTTCGCATCGCCGTCGCCGGAGCGCGGTACGTTCCGGAGGACGCCGAGGGAAACGTCGTGCGAGCCGAGCGCAGCGAGCCCAGGAGCACGGACGGCCAGCGTGAACGATGGCGGCGGGTGCCGCTCGACTGCGCCCCCGTCGAACTCGATGCGACCGTTCCGGGGATGGTTGAAGTCGACGGTCTTCCGGATGGGCTGGCGCTGCGCGCGCTGGTGCGGGTACCTGCGGGTGGCGTGGTTTCGGTGACTGTGACGTTGGTGAACACGCTGACTTGCGGTGAGTACGACCTCCAGGACGCCTTCTGCTTCTTCCAAGCGGCTCTGGAGGTCACCGGCCCTGCCGGGAGCGTTCCCTTCGTCGAACGTCCGGCACTTCGCGGCGCCGTGGATGAAGAGCAAGCACTCAGCCGGCTTTTGCATCGTCATGTGCCGTCGTTCGCAACGGGACACGGCTGCTCGGTCGCTTGGGATTGGCAGGCACCGGAACTGTACAGGCCGATGCCTCGCGCTGCGGTGGCGAGTGTGCGCACCGAATTCATTCCGACTCAGGAGGTCCTGCTCACCGACTCGAACCGCGACATCGACGACGGAGCGCTCGACATGGTCGGACTCGGCGGGTCCTCGGCCGAGGAGATCGGACATCGCCTCCGTTCGGTGCTCGATGGTTACGCCGACTGGGTCGACGCCCGTGAGGTCGACATCGCCGGTCTTACCGAGAAGGATCACGTCAGCGCTGCTCGTAAGCAGATCGAGTATTGCCGGAGCGCGCTCGCCCGGATGCGAGCGGGCTTGGACTTGCTCACGGACGAGTCACGTCCGGAGGTTCTCGAGGCTTTCCGGCTGGCGAACAAGGCCATGGCCGAGCAACGGGCGCGGACCCAGTGGATCAAGGACGGGCGCAAGGGCGAGCCCGATCTCGCCGCCGGACGTTGGCGTCCGTTCCAGGTCGCCTTCGTGCTCCAGTGTCTCGCCGGCATCGTCGACCCGGGTCATGACGACCGGTCGGTCGCCGACTTGTTGTGGTTCCCGACGGGGGGTGGCAAGACCGAGGCGTACCTCGGACTGATCGCGTTCACCGTGTTTCTTCGACGTCTCCGTGACGGCGAGCAGGGGGACGGCGTGACCGTCCTGATGCGGTACACGCTTCGTCTCCTCACTCTTCAGCAGTTCGAACGCGCAGCCACGCTGATCTGCGCGATGGAAGTCATCCGCAACGACGATCCGACTCGTCTGGGCTCGACATCGATATCGATCGGCATGTGGGTCGGCCGATCTGCGACGCCCAATGATCTCAAGAGCGCGAACGAGTCGCTGAAGCAGCTGCGATCGAGTCGCGGGAAGCAGCTGAGCACGCAGAACCCGGTCCAGCTTCGCGCTTGCCCGTGGTGCGGGGACGTACTCACGGCGGACGACTACGAAGTCGTCGAGGCCGAGGTGCGCATGACGGTGCGCTGCCGCAATGCGCGGTGTGACTTCCACCCGGCGCCGGGTCTCCCCGTGCACGTCGTCGATCAGGCTGTCTACGAGTGGCATCCGACACTCGTCATCGCCACGGTGGACAAATTCGCCTCGCTGCCATGGCGACCGGTCACCGCGGCGCTGTTCAACCGTGATCGTGACGGGGTGAAGCCACCCGAGCTGATCGTGCAGGACGAACTCCACCTCATCTCCGGGCCGCTCGGAACGTTGACCGGCTTGTACGAAACCGCGATCGACGTACTTGCCGATCGGCCGAAGATCGTGGCGTCCACCGCAACGATCAGGCGGGCTTCCGACCAGGTCGCCGCACTCTTCGATCGTCATGTGGCCCAGTTCCCCCCGGCTGGCTTGGACGCACGCGACTCGTGGTTCGCGGTCGAAACGCCTCGGTCGGAAAAGGCTTCGCGGCGCTACGTGGGGTTGATGACGTCGAGTACCAGCCAGGCCACGCTGCTGGTGCGCACTTATGCGGCGTTGCTGCACGAGGTTGTCCGTGCCCGAGAAAGTGGGGTGACGCCCGAAGTACTCGATCCCTACTGGACGCTCGTCGGTTACTTCAACAGCCTCAGGCTGCTTTCGGCTGCTGAACTCCAGGTCCGCGATGACGTTCAGGACCGTTTGGAGGCGCTGGCAGATCGCGACGGTTCCAGCAAACGAGGCGATCTTTCGGTCGAAGACCTCAGCAGCCGGGCGGACTCCACCAAGATCCCGGCGCTGCTGAAGATGATCGAGCGTGCATTGCCGGAAGACAGGGTGCTCGACGTTTTGCTCTCGACGAACATGATTTCGGTCGGCGTGGACATCGACCGCCTCGGGTTGATGTCCGTGATGGGTCAGCCGCAGACGACTGCGGAGTACATCCAGGCCACCAGCCGGGTCGGTCGTCGTCATCCCGGTCTGGTCACCGTGATGTTGAACTCCATGCGTTCCAGGGATCGCTCGCACTACGAGAGCTTTCCCACCTTCCACTCCGCGCTCTACCGGGAAGTCGAGTCGACGAGCGTCACACCGTTCTCTGCGAGGGCGCGGGATCGGGGTCTGCACGCGGTGGTCGTCGCGTTGTCGAGGCTGGTGGTTCCCGGGCTCGCCGGCAACGGTGATGCCGGTCGGATCGACAAGTTCGTCGGCGAGGTGGAGGCGACTGTGCGCGCTGCGATCCTGGATCGCGTGGCCAGTGTCGACCGGCAGGAGGCGGAGTCGGTCGCGGAGCAGATAGACGCATTCGTGCAATGGTGGCGCGACATGGCGGACGACCACCCCGAACTCGTGTACGAGGCGACGCGGGGCACTCAGGCCCCGGCTTTGCTCAGCGGGTTCGACACCGACGAAGCGGGCCCGAGCGACGGTCAGCCCACGTTGTGGAGCTTGCGGGACGTAGATGCCGAGTCGACGCTGTTCCTCGAAAACAAGCGGTAGGAGTGACGGGATGGGTTACACAGGTTCTGCCCGCCGCAGCGGCGGAAAGTTGCGAGCAGCTCGCAAGCTGAGCTCCGTCCGGAGGTCGCAGCTCGTCACGACCTACGGGGTCGGTTCTCTCGTTGCGGTCGACAACGAGTCTTTCATCGTTTCCGGGCTCGATTCCTGGGATATCTCCGAAGCGCCGGAAATCCACGAACGGCGGCTCGCCCAGCTCCTAGGTGTCGATTCATTCCGGTTGCCGCCCGCGCCGGACCAGGAGAGTGCCAAGGATGGCGTGCGCGTCCGCAGGTTCCCCGAGTACTACTCTTGTCCGAGTTGTCATGCTTTGCAGAATTTTCGTGAGTTCAACACCGCCGGGGAAAAGGCGAACTGTGGGGACTGTGACGAGCTGTTGGTGCCGTCGCGATTCGTGCTTGTCTGCGACGGCGGTCATATCCAGGATTTCCCGTACTCGAAGTGGGTTCATCGAGGGAAAGGTGCTTCGGGTTTCTGCAAGGGTTCGCTCGAGCTTAGGGCCGCCGGCGCGTCGGCTTCACTGAGGGCGATCGTCATCGAGTGCAGTTGCGGAGAGAAGGCTTCCATGGAGGGAGTCTTCCGTCGTAAGGCGTTGCGCGAGCTGGGTATCCATTGCTCAGGACGTTCTCCGTGGTTGCAGGATGACAATTCTGCCCCGTGCGACCGGACTCCGCGGACGATGCAGCGTGGTTCATCTTCGGTCTGGAACCCCGTGATGAGCAGTGCCCTCTCCATTCCGCCGTTCAGCGAAGGTGTGCACGCGCTCGTGGAGCGGGAAAAGCTGATGGATGCGCCTGACGAAAAGGCCGTGCTGTGGTTCTGCAGCAATCACCACGCGAAGCTGCAGCAGGCGAATGCGACTTCGGGCGATGTTCTCCGGGTGGTTGCCGAGCTCAACGCCGCGCGTGAGCGCGAAGCGGATGGCGGCGACGCGGAAATCGTTTCTTCGGCATCGCTCCGGGTACAGGAATACCGTAGTCTCGTGGCCGGCAGTCGAGAGCGGCCTGACGACGGTCTACAGTCGTTCGTCTGCGAACCGCCTGAAGGAAGTCTCGATCCGCTCGGCGAGTTCAAAGTCGATGGCGTCATGTTGGTCAAACGGCTCCGCGAGGTGCGAGCGCTCGCCGCCTTCACCCGTGGGACGCCGTCCGAAGAGAACGCCGACGATGCACGCCAGGCCCCGTTGAGCAAGGCTGACCTGAAGTGGCTCCCCGCCATCGAAGTTGTCGGAGAGGGTGTCTTCGTCCGCCTGGAAGAGGACGAGGTCCGTCGGTGGGAGACTCGGGAAGCTGTCCGTGATCGGGTCTCGGTCATCCGGGACAATCACCTCAAGTTGCTTCGCGAGCGAGCTGCGCTCGACCCGCTGACGTCTGTCGACCAGGTGACGTCTCCCGTCTCGGCGCGGCGTGTGTTGCTCCACACCCTCGCGCACGCCCTGATCAATGAATGGAGCTTGGACGGCGGATACCCGGCTTCCGCGCTGCGCGAGAGGATCTACGCCGGTTCGGAGATGTCCGGCGTCCTGATCTACACGGCGACCAGTGATTCCGCCGGCAGTCTCGGCGGGGTGGTGGCGCAGGGTGAGCCCGCGCGTCTTGCACAGACGTTGGGGAGTGCGTTGCTGAGGGCTTCATGGTGTTCCAACGACCCGCTGTGCATGGAGTCGAAGAGCAGCGGCGTCGACGGGGCCAACCTCGCAGCATGTCACGCGTGTGTGTTGCTGCCCGAAACCAGTTGCGAAAACAACAACTGCTTTCTCGATCGAGCTCTTCTGGTCGGCGGTTCCAGTGGAAAGGGCTTGGCCTACTTCGCGCAGGCAGCCTGAGTCGTCGACAGGAGCGCATGCTCAGCTGTGTGCTCCTGTCGACGATGGTGATTCATCGTGACGGTTCGGCTTCGACTCTTGCCTTCAGAGTGCCGGTGCCCCCGGCAGGATTCGAACCTGCGACACCCGCTTTAGGAGAGCGGTGCTCTATCCCCTGAGCTACGAGGGCCTACAACTGCCGAGGCAAGCTTAGCTTGCCGAAGCAGGACTCAGCAGCAGGGGCACGGATGGCCTAGCACGACCTCCGTCGTCACCCAGGTGAGTGGTTCTGCGGCATGACCAAGCCCCGGGATACACCCTGCCGGACGGCCCACCCGACCTGACCTGGACGGACCAGCGCCTCACCTGGTCGTGTCTGGTTTCGAACTGCTGAACAACAGTAGGTAACCTTCGTTAACGGGACGCGGGGAGCCGCCTCCTACTGGCTGTTGCGGAGGGCTTCGTTGATCAAGCTCATGTTCGCCGACGACGAGGAACTGGTGCGCTCGGGGTTGCGCGCGATGATGTCCGGGGCTCAGGACATCGAGATCGTGGGCGAGGCCTCCGATGGCAGATCCGCAGTGGAGGTCGCCCGGCGGTACCACCCCGATGTCGCCCTGCTCGACATCAAGATGCGGGCCCCTGACGACGGCATTCGCGCTCTCCGGGCCATCCTCGCCCTCCCGGATCCGCCCACCGTGGCCATGCTGACCACCTTCGACATCGACGAGTACGTCAGCCTCGCCCTCCGGCTCGGCGCCAACGGCTTCCTCCTGAAGGACATCGACCCGGCCGCGCTGCTCAGGGCGGTCAGGGACCTGGCGCGAGGTGGGGCGGTGCTCGACCCGGGGGTCGCCGCGCGGATGGTTCAGTCCCACCGGGACGAACAGCGCGCCGCCCAGCCTGCACGGAAGCTGCTCGCCTCACTGTCCGAACGCGAACGGGAGGTCGTCGCGCTCATCGGGCAGGGCCTCTCCAACGCCGAGATCGGCGGGCGCCTGCACCTGTCCGAAGCCACCGTCAAGGGGTACGTCTCGGCCGTGCTCTCCAAGATCGGGGCGGCCAACCGGGTGCAGGCCGCGCTGCTGGCCTACCGCGGTGGGCTTCTCGACCAGTAGATGCTGCTCACGGCGCTGGAGTTCCTCGGGCTCGTCGCCTTCGCGGCGTCCGGGGCGCTCGCCGCCGTGCGGGCTCGTCTGGATGTCTTCGGCGTGGTCGTCGTCGGGCTCACCACCGCGCTCGGCGGCGGGGTCATCCGGGACGTCCTGCTCGGCATCCACCCGCCCACGACACTGCGGAACTGGCCCTACCTCGCCGTCTGCGCCGTGACCGCCCTGGTCGTCTTCGCCTTCCACCCTCAGGTCGCGCGGCTGCGGCGGGGCGTGCTGCTCGCCGATGCGCTCGGGCTCGGCGTCTTCGCCACCGCCGGGACGACCATCGCGCTCAACGCCGGCGCCACCGTCTACGCCGCGTGCCTGATCGGCATGACGACCGGCATCGGCGGCGGCGCCGTGCGGGATCTCCTGCTCCGGGAAATCCCCCTCGTCCTGCGGAAAGAGATCTACGCCGTGGCCGCGCTGGCCGGCTCGGTGCTCGTCGCCATCGGTCACGCTGTGCGACTGCCGGAAGGGCCCGTGACCGTCGTCGCGGCCGCCGGGGTCGTCGCGATCAGGATGATCGCGCTCTGGCGGCACTGGAACGCGCCGGTCGCGCGAGCGCCGGAGTGAGGGAATCTCTTTGTTAGTTCTGTGTGTGTTCTTAGGCGAGTCTCAGCACGCTGAGTAAAACTGTCGCCATGCGCATCCTTGTGGTGGACGACGACCGCGCCGTCCGTGAGTCGCTCCGGCGGTCCCTGGAGTTCAACGGCTACCAGGTCCAGCTGGCCAGCGACGGTGCGCAAGCCCTCGAAGCGATCATCGCCGACCGTCCGGACGCGATGGTCCTCGACGTCATGATGCCCCGGCTCGACGGCCTCGAGGTGGCCCGCCGCCTGCGCAGCACCGGCGACGACCTGCCGATCCTCGTGCTCACCGCGCGCGACACCGTCTCCGACCGGGTCTCCGGGCTGGACGCCGGCGCCGACGACTACCTGCCGAAGCCGTTCGCGCTCGAAGAGCTGCTCGCCCGGTTGCGGGCGCTGCTGCGCCGCGCCAGCCCGGAGGCCCAGAACGGCCAGGCCTCGGAGATGCTGTCCTTCGCGGACCTGACGCTCGACCCGGGCACGCGCGAGGTCCGCCGCGACGGCCGCGAGATCAGCCTGACGCGGACCGAGTTCGCGCTGCTGGAACTGTTCCTTTCCTACCCGAAGCACGTCCTCACGCGGGGCCGGATACTGGAGGAAGTATGGGGTTACGACTTCCCGACGTCGGGCAACGCGCTGGAGGTCTACGTCGGCTACTTGCGCCGCAAGACGGAGGCCGAGGGGGAGCCGAGGCTGATCCACACGGTGCGGGGAGTGGGGTACGTCCTGAGGGAAACCCCGCCGTGACCGAACCCGGCGATCCCCGCGGCACGCGCTGGGGGACGCGCCGGTTCTCGCTGCGCGGCCGGGTGACGCTGCTCGCCGCCGCCTGTGTCGCCGGCGCCGTCGCGCTGGTGTCGCTCGGGGCGTACATGGTCGTGCGCAGCAACCTCTACCAGCAGCTGGACGACGGCTTGATGGCGCGCGCCCAGGCGGCCGTCGCGTCGCCCCAGGTGCAGACGGAGCTGCGGCAGGTGCCCGGCGCGTTCCTGGCCAGCGCCGACCTGCAGATCGGGCAGCTCACCGCCGCGCCCGACGTCCAGCACGCCGTGATGACCTATCCGCTCTCGAGCTCGGCGCCGCCGTTCGGCCAGGACGAGTTGAACGTGGCGAACGGGGATTCGCCGGAGTCGATGCGGACGGACTTCCGCACCGACAGCCGGGTCGTCGCGCTGCCCACCGGGCACGGCGAGGCCATCGTGCTCGCCCAGTCGATGCAGCCGACCAAGCGCACGCTGAACGAGCTCGCGCTGGTGCTGTTCCTGATCGGCGGCGCCGGCATCCTGGTCGCCGCCGCGGCGGGGACGGCGGTCGCGCGGACCGGCCTGCGCCCGGTCGACCGGCTGACCTCGGCCGCCGAGCGCGTCGCCAAGACCGGCGACCTGCGGCCGATCCCGGTCAGCGGCGACGACGAGCTGGCGCGCCTCACCACGACCTTCAACACCATGCTCGGAACCGTCGCGGACTCGCAGGAACGCCAGCGCCAGCTGGTCGCGGACGCGGGCCACGAGCTGCGGACGCCGTTGACGTCGCTGCGCACCAACCTCGAGCTGCTGCTCGCCGCGAGCAAGCCGGGCGCGCCGCCGCTGCCGGACACCGACCGCGTCGACATCGTCGCGGACATCAGCGGCCAGCTCGACGAGCTGACGCAGCTCATCGGCGACCTCGTCGAGCTCGCGCGCCAGGACGAGCCGCGCGAACGCTTCGAGCGCGTCGAGCTGCTGGACGTCGTCGAACGCGCGCTCGACCGGGCGCGGCGGCGCGCGGGTGAGATCAACTTCGACGTCTCGCTGCAGCCGTGGGTGCTCACCGGCGACAACAGCTCGATCGAGCGCGCGATCCTGAACCTGCTGGACAACGCGGTGAAGTTCTCGCCGCCGGACGCGACGGTCTGGGTGCGGCTGTACCCGCTCGGCGACGGCACCGCCGTGGTCGAGGTCGCCGACGCCGGCCCGGGCATCGCCGAGGAGGACCTGCCCAAGGTGTTCGACCGCTTCTACCGCTCGTCGGAGGCGCGGACGCTGCCCGGGTCGGGCCTCGGCCTGGCGATCGTGAAGCACGCGGCCGAGCGGCACGGCGGCGCGGTGTACGCGGCTCGGGCGCCCGAGGGCGGCGCGCTGATGACGATCCGGCTGCCGGGGGCGCCCGGCTGATCCGGGTGTTTTCGAGACGCCTCCGGCGATGTGGGCCACGATCGGCGCATGTCGCGTCGTGAGCCGGTCCGCCGTTGCGTGGTCGCGCTCGGGGGGCCGCTCGTCGCGCTGGCCGTGTTCACCACCGTGCTCGAGCCGGGGGAGAGTTCCTTCCTCGTGTTCTCCGCCGTGGTCGCCGGCTGCTACGCGCTCGCGGCGCTCGTCACCGCGGATGGATTGCCGCTCGCGTGGCGGGTTGCGCTCGGATCGCCCGCAGTGGTGTTGTTCGCCTGGGGCGTGGTTCTGCCGATCGCGCTGTGACCTGCTCTTTCGAAAGTTCACCCACGTCGCCCCTGCGGATACCGTGTTGAATCGTGTAGGATTTTGTGTGGTTGGGGTGTGACGGGGACGGAGTTGAGCGGTGCTGGCGCGTCAGCGACAGGCGGTGATCCTGGAAGAGGCACGCCGGACCGGAGCGGTCCGGGTCAGTGACCTCGTGACCAGGCTGGGTGTCTCCGACATGACGGTGCGCCGCGATCTGGACGTCCTTGCCGGGCGCGGGCTCGTCGAGAAGGTCTACGGCGGCGCCACGTCGATCGTCGGCAAGAGCACCGATGAACCCGGCTTCGAGGCCAAATCCGTGCGCCAGCGTGCGCAGAAGGACGCCATCGCGGAGCTCGCCGCGACACTCGTGCGGCCCGGCACCGCGATCGGCATCTCCGCCGGCACCACCACGTGGACGCTCGCCCGTGCGCTCGACGCCATCCCGGGGCTCACCATCGTGACCAACTCGATCCAGGTCGCCGACGTGCTCCGCGGGTCGACGCAGCCGGACCGCACCGTCGTGCTCACCGGCGGGGTGCGGACGCCGTCGGACGCGCTGGTCGGGCCGGTCGCCGTGCACAGCCTGCGGTCGCTGCACCTCGACGTCGTCTTCCTCGGCGTGCACGGGATGGCCGACGGGCCGGGCTTCACGACGCCGAACCTCACCGAGAGCGAGACCGACCGCGCGCTGGTCGAGGCCGGGCGCAAGCTCGTCGTGCTCGCCGACCACACCAAGTGGGGCACCGTCGGGATCTCCACGATCGCCGACCTGGACGAGGCCGACGTCGTCGTCACCGATGACGGGATTTCCGACGAGGCCAAGGAAATACTCGCCGAAAGGGCAACGGAACTCATGATCGCCGAAACGGCGGAGACAGTCGAGGCCGAAGAAGCGTGAAGCGCACCGTACGCCACCTGGCCGACGGCCGGGAGATCATCTACTTCGACCAGCCCGGCGCGCCCGACCGCGTCGCCGAGGACACCCGCGACCTGCCGCCGGTCGCGGCCGCGTCGGAGATCCGGCTGGACCCGCTGACCAACGAGTGGGTCGCGATGGCCGCCCACCGGCAGACGCGGACCTACAAGCCGCCGGCCGACCTGTGCCCGCTGTGCCCGAGCAAGCCCGGCAAACCGAGCGAGATCCCCGAAAGCGACTACGACGTCGTCGTCTTCGAGAACCGCTTTCCCTCCTTCGCCGAAGACGTCATCGGCGAGCCGTCCACTGTGGATGGTCTCGGGCTGGTGCCGGTGCGGCCCGGACGCGGGCGCTGCGAGGTCGTCTGCTTCACCAGCGATCATGACGGCGCTTTCTCGCGGCTGAGCGCGAAGCAGGTGCGCGCGGTCGTCGACGCGTGGTCCGACCGCACCGCCGCACTGTCCGAAGTGCCCGGTGTGGAACAGGTCTTCCCGTTCGAGAACCGCGGCGAGGAGATCGGCGTCACACTGTCGCACCCGCACGGGCAGATCTACGGCTACCCGTTCGTCACGCCGAAGACCGAGCGGATGCTCGACGTCGCCCGCGCTTACCAGGCCGAGCACGGCCGCCCGGTGCTCGGCGACGTGCTGGCCGCCGAGCGGAAGTCCGGTGCGCGCGTGGTGGCGTCCGGTGAGCACTGGACGGCGTACGTGCCGCCGGCGGCACGGTGGCCGATCGAGGTGCACGTGGTTCCCCACCGGCAGGTTCCGGACATCCCCGCCCTGACCGACGCCGAGCGCGATGACTTCGCCGACGTCTACCTCGACGTCCTGCGCCGGTGTGACGCGCTGTACGACCGGCCGCTGCCGTACATCGCGGCGTGGCACCAGGCGCCCGTGCGCCGCGACCGCGAGCTCGGCTGGCTCCACCTGGAACTGTTCTCCGTGTTGCGCGCCAAGGACAAGCTGAAGTACCTGGCGGGGTCCGAATCGGGCATGGCGGTGTGGGTCAACGACGCTACGCCGGAGCAGATCGCGGAAAAGCTCCGCGCGGTGGGCTGATCCGGCCATACTCATCTCCGATGCACAGGTTCGGCTCAGGAACCTCTCAGGACCGTCCCGCAAGGTGATGACATGACCGAGAACGACCCCAGCGCGCAGGACCCCGCGGCGCCGCGGCACCCCGAGACCGGCCAGCAGGCCGCTCAGGGCAGCTGGGCGGGGAGCCCGTACGGTGACCAGGCCACCACGCCCGAGTCCGGCGGTACGCCGCAGTACTCGACGCCGGAGCCGTCCTACCACGCGGTGACCGGGGCCGATCCGTCCTACGGGGCGCCGAACCCCTGGTCCGCACAGAGCACCCCGTCGGGCCAGACCCAGCAGAGCGTCTACCCGCCGCCGAACCCCAACCCGTACGCGCAGGCCGGGACGTCCGTCTACGGCGTGCCGCCGGCGCCGCCCGCTCAGCCGAAGCGGTCCGGCGGGAAGCTGCTCGCCGGCGTCGCGCTGGTGGCACTGCTCGTCGGCGGCATCGCGGGCGGGGCGGTCGGGTACCTCACCGGCGGCTCGTCCAACGGCCCGGCGAGCAACGCGCTCGACGCGCCGAAGCCGGCCCAGCAGACCGGCAACGCCCCCGCGGGCTCGGTCGAGGCGGTCGCGCAGAAGCTGTCGCCGAGCGTCGTCGAGCTGCAGGTCAGCGGGCAGCAGGGAGCCGGCGAGGGCTCCGGGTTCGTCATCAGCACCGACGGCTACATCCTGACCAACAACCACGTCGTCGAGGTCGCCACGGGCGGCGGGCAGATCCAGGCCGTGTTCCAGGACGGCAGGAAGGCGGCCGCCAAGGTCGTCGGCCGCGACCCGACCACCGACATCGCGGTCGTCAAGGTCGACGGCGTCAACAATCTGACCCCGGTGGAAATCGGCCGGTCCGACGACCTGAAGGTCGGCCAGTCGGTCGTCGCCATCGGCTCGCCGTTCGAGCTGGCCGGCACGGTCACCTCGGGCATCGTCAGCTCGCTGCACCGGCCGGTGCGCGCGGGTGGCGGCCAGGCGAGCCAGGAGACGGTGATGGACGCCGTCCAGACCGACGCCGCGATCAACCCGGGTAACTCGGGCGGGCCGCTGTCGAACATGGCCGGCCAGGTCATCGGCATCAACTCGGCGATCTACAGCCCGCAGTCGGCCAGCGGCCAGGGCCAGGGCAGTTCCGAGAGCGGCAACGTCGGCATCGGGTTCGCCATCCCGATCGACCAGGCCCGCCGCACGGCGGACACGATCATCAAGACCGGCCAGGCGGTGCAGACCTACATCGGTGCGCAGGTCACGGACGCCCCGCAAGGCGGCGCGAAGCTCGGCGCCATCACCGCCGGCAGCCCGGCGGAGAAGGCCGGCCTCAAGTCCGGCGACATCGTGACGAAGATCGACGACCGGAACATCGACACGTCCGACACGCTGGTCGCCGCGATCCGCACCCGCGCCCCGGACGAGAAGGCGACGTTCACCCTCTCCGACGGCCGCACGGTCGAAGTGACCCTCGGCGGACAGCCCGTCCCGGCCAACTGATCCCTTCCAGACGCTCGGCCGCCTTGGTGCGGCCGAGACCAGCACTGGCTCGACCCCCGCATCTCGGGGCCGGACCCACAAGGCCACGCGCGATCAGGCACTCGATGCCGGTCGCGCGTGGCCGCATTTGTGGCCGGGTTCAGGCACCCGGAGAGTCGGCCGGCGTACTCGGAGGGTCGGTTCGCGTACCTGGAGGGTCGGCCGGCGTGCCTGGAGGGTCGGTTCGTGTGTCCTGAGGGGCATCTCGCGTGATCGAGGGGGCTTCTCGCGTGATTGGAGGGGCATCACGCGTGTCTGGAGGCGCGACACGCGTGATTGAGGGGACGACACGGCGGGCCAGCGGGGTCAAGGCCACCAGGAGCCAGACTGCGGCCAAGGTGAGGGTCAGGCCCAGGGCCGGGTTTCCGTCGTGGAGGCCGGGCATCGGCGGGGTTCCGTACGGGCGCCAGAGGAGCGGGAACGCCAGGATCAGCAGGACTCCGGTGATGACCGTGCCGGTGACCACCGGGACCTTCCACGGACGCGGGAGGACGCGGGCCAGGACGATGCCGAGCACCGCCGTCAGCGGGGCGACGACGCCGTCGTTGATCAGCGGGCCGCCGACGATCCAGCCCACCGTGCCGAACACGTCCGGGCGCAACGGGAACGCGTACTCGACGAACAGCACCACACCCCACGCCAGCGCCGCGAGGCCCGGCAGGGCGAGCAGAGCGCGAGCGGTCTTCACAGCGCCTCCAGCTTCGTGACCCACTTCGTCTGCAGCACCCCGGGCCGGTTCGGGGCGATGATCCGGCACGGGAAGCCGTGGTCGAGGTCGAGCACCTCGCCATTCAGCTCCAGCGCGAGCAGCGTCAGCTCGTCGGCCGTGTGCTCGCCGGGCAGGACGCTGACGCCGTACAGCCCGGAACGCTCCGAAGAGGACACTCGAACGGCTGTCCCCGGTGACACGCCGACGGCTTTCAACAGCGTGGGCAGGGAAATCCCGCGCCAGGTCGCCGACTGGCTCCAGCCCTCGACGCACGCGATCGGCAGCTCGGCGGTCGTCTGCGGCAGCGCGCGCAGCTCGTCGAGCGAGAACTTCGTCGTGCCGCGCGGGGTCACCACCGAGAGCCGCCAGGACGTCGACCACGTGATGCCCGCGGCCGCCGCCGTCCGGTTCACCGGGAGGTCTTGCGTGCCCTTGCTCGTCTTCCAGGCGAGGCCGGAGATCCCGCGCAGGAACGGGACGGTCGCGCCGGCGGTGGCGACGACCGCGACGCCCGTAGCGAGCCCGGTGGTCCGCAGGAACCCGCGCCGGGACAGCCCGGCGGCCGGTGGCTCCTCCTCGGGCTTGCCGCGGCTCAGCGCCCGCCGGATGACCGGCAGCTTCACCGCGACGTGCACCAGGATCGACCCGATCGCCAGCCACGCGACCGCGTAGTGCACCTGGGGGAAGTAGAAGCCCCACGGGTAGTTCTGCGCGACGTTCAGCAGCCCGGTCGTCAGCTCGAAGAACGCCGCACCCGAGAGCACCAGGATCGAGAGGCGCTCCAGGGCGTGCGGCAGCGAACGGACGAGCGGCCGGCCGAACAGCTTCGGGTAGACGCTCCACAGCTTCGCCAGCAGCAGCGGGATCGACGCCACGCCGGAGATCACGTGCAGCCCCTGCGTGACGCGGTAGAGCCCGACCGGGCGGCTGGGCCAGAAGAACCACTCCGGCGGGTGCTGGATCAGGTGGCTGATCAGGCCGGTGACGAAGCACGTCGTGAACGTGACCGCCAGCGCCAGGCCGATCTTCGACGTCACGCGCTCGTCGTGCGCCGGTGCCGTGAAGTGTTCTTCCTTCGGGATCGGCAGCTTCACGACCGCTCCAACCGCGCGAACCAGCGATGACCGTGCCGGGTGGTCCAGCCGACGCGCAGCCCCGCGCGCATGGCCACTTCGGCGATCGCGTCCACACCGACCCACGCCCAGGTGAACCAGGCACTGTCGGCGTGCCCGGGCCGCAGCCGGACGCGCTCGTGCCGCAGCCCGCGCCCCGGCGGTTCCAGCTCGACGAGGACGTCACCGTCGCCGGCGATCAGCTGCGCCGCGCGCCGCAGCAGGCCCACGGGGTCGCCGCCGATGCCGATGTTGCCGTCGGCGAGCAGGGCGTGCCGCCACCGTCCTTCGCCGGGCACGTGGTGGAAGACGTTGCGGTGCAACGCACTCCCGCCGCGACGGCGCGTCAGCCGGACGGCCGTGCGAGAGCTGTCCACGCCCAGCGCGACGACCCCGCGTGCGGCGAGGGCCGCGGTGAGCCGGCCCGGACCGCAGCCGATGTCGAGGGTCGGGCCGGCGCAGGCGTCGAGCAGGACCTCGTCGCCCTCGGACGGCGCCGTCCACCGCTCGACCGGCAGGTCGACCCGCTCGCCGGTGGCCAGTTCGAGCCAGCACCGGTGGCCCAGCAGGCCGCGGTCGAACTCGTTGCCGATGAGTGCCGTCTTCATGCGACCGCCTGCCCCGGGACCGCCGCGACGGCGCGCGCGAACCGGCCGTCCGGGCACGTCGCCGCCACGGCGCGAGCGTCTGTCATTGTGTCCACATCGGACAGTCGCGCGGCTTGCCGCGGTCGCAGCCCGCACGCGGTGAGCGCGCGCAGGGTGCGTTCGCCGGTGTCGTCGCGGGACATCGGGACGTCCGCGAGGGCCTGCGCGTGCCGCGGATCGGCGAGTCCGAGCGCCCACCAGCCGCCGTCCTCGGCCGGGCCGAGGACCGAGTCGTGCCCGCCGTCCACGACCGGCGCGGCCGCACTGGCGAGGGACTCCGGCGTGACCTGCGGGGTGTCCATGCCGATCTGCAGGATCGGAAGGCCCGTGTGCACCGCGGCGGCGTCCGCGTGGGCGTTCGCCAGCCGGGCGCCGAAGTCCCAGCCCCGCTGCGGGATCATGGTCACCCGGCGCAGTGCCGAGCCGATTTCGGTGGCCAGCGCGGCGTCGCCGAGGTCGCCGGTCATCGCGACGACGGGCGCGGCGCCGGGAACCGCGCAGACGGCGTCGAGCGTGTCGAGCAGCGCGGCCGCGGCGATCTGCGCCGCTTGCGCCGGGGTCGCCGGCGGGCAGAGCCGGGTCTTGGCGAGCCCCGGCACGGGGGCCTTGGCCACGACCAGCAGCACGAATCGATTCGTCATCGCGCCAGCACCCGCCCGAAGTCGCGGACCGCGCGCAGCGTGCCCCGCACCGAGCCGGACACCTTCGACTTCGTCCCCTTGGCGCGCTCGCCGTAGCGGACGTCGAACTCGCGCACCCGCCAGCCGGCGCGCTGGGCCTTGATCAGCAGCTCGAGCGGATAGCCGAAAGCCCGGTCCGTGACGCCGAGGCCGAGCAGCGCCCGCCGGTCCGCGGCCCGCAGCGGCGCGATGTCCCGCACCGGCAACCCGCGGCCCCGCAACAGCCGCGCCAGCACGACGTTGCCGGCCCGCGCGTGCCACGGCCACACCCCGGGACCGGTCGGCACCCGCCGTCCGACGGCCAGGTCGGCACCACCTTCGACCGCGGTCACCAGCCGCGGCAGGTCGCCGAGGTCCAGGGACCCGTCGGCGTCGGCGAAGCACACGATGTCCGCGGTGGCGGCCTCCAGCCCCGTGTGCACGGCCGCGCCGTAGCCGCGGCGCGGTTCGTGGATGACCTTCGCGCCCAGCGAGGCCGCCACTTCGGGCGAGCCGTCGGCCGAACCGTTGTCGACCACGATCGCGCGGTAGCCCGGGGGCAGTCCGGCCAGTACTCCGGGCAGGGCGCCCGCTTCATCGAGGCAAGGGAGGACGACGTCCACTCCTGAGTCAGTCACGGCGCCGACCGTAAGTCCGGGATGGACCGGGGAAAACCCTTGCGCTCCTTACTGAATCATGACGTGTGACGAGTTCTTACCGGGTCGTTACGGCTGCCTCCGCGGCCCCGCGGATCCGCGTCCGCGGACTTAGGGTGGACGGCGATGAGCGAGCCGAACCCGGCAGCCCGGCTCGCCGAGCCGCCTGCCCGCGAACCCGAACTCCCGGCACCCGATCGGCCCGGGCGCCGCGCCCACCGGGCCGATCTCCTGGCCGTCGTGGTGGCCGCGGTGCTCGTGGCCGCGGCCGCCGCGGTCGGCACGTACTACAACCGGCCGCACTCCGGCGTCGTCATCTTCGTGTCCTCGCCGCCGTTGTTCGCCGACTGGCTCCCGCACGTCGGCCCCGGCTCGGTGTTCGCCGTGCTGATCGCCGTCGCGGTGGTGCTCCACGGCCCCGCGCTGGCCGCCCGCCTGCCGTGGCGCAAGGCGCTCGGTGTCGGTTACTTGGCTTCCCTGGCCTGGATCTTCTCGCTGGCGATGGTCGACGGCTGGTCCCGCGGGTTCGCCGGCCGGCTGACCATTCCGCAGGAGTACCTCCACGAAGTACCCGGCATCACCGACATCCCGCGGATGCTGCGCGAGTTCTCCTCCCGCATCCTCGACTTCCGGCCGGACTCGTGGACGACGCACGTGTCCGGCCACCCGCCGGGCGCGACGCTCGTGTTCGTCTGGCTGGACCGGATCGGCCTGCACGGCGGCGCGTGGGCCGCGACGGCCGTCGTGCTCGTCGGCAGCCTGGTCGCCGTCGCTGTGCCGGCCACGGTCGCCCTGCTCGGCCGGCCCGACGCGGCTCGCGCGGTGCTGCCCTTCGCCGTCCTGACGCCCGGCGCGGTGTGGATCGGCGTCTCCGCGGACGGCCTGTTCGCCGGGACGACCGCCACCGGGCTGGCGCTGCTCGCGTTGTCCGCCAAGGGGTTCAGCGTGGGCCGCCGGTACGCCGTCCCGGCCGGGCTGGCCGCCGGTGTGCTGCTCGGCTTCGGGATCTTCCTTTCGTACGGGCTGGTGCTGCTCGGCCTGCTCGCGCTCGCCGTGGCCGTCCTCGGCCGGCAGTGGCGGGCCGCCGCCCTGGCCGTCGCGGCGGCGCTGGCCGTCGTCGGCATCTTCGCGTGGGCGGGCTTCTGGTGGCTCGACGGCTACCACCTGGTCGTGGAGCGCTACTACCAGGGCGTCGCGCTCGTCCGGCCCTACTCGTACTGGGTCTGGGCGGATCTGGCGGCGGTGGTCGTCGCGCTCGGCCCCGCGGTGGTGGCCGCCATCCGGCGGGGGCTCGCCGACGCCTTCTTGCCCCGTCCGGGTCGTGGCCTGTTCACCGACCCGGTGCTGCTCCTCGGTGTCGCCGCCCTGCTCACCATCGTGTTCGCCGACGTCTCGGGCCTGTCGAAAGCCGAGACCGAACGGATCTGGCTACCGTTCGGGGTGTGGTTGCTGCCGATGACGGCCCTGCTGCCGCGGCCCGGGCGCCGGTGGTGGCTCGCCGCGCAAGCCGTGACGGCGCTGGCGGTCAACCACCTGCTGCTGACCGGCTGGTGAGGGAGACGTGATGAACGATCAGGCCGGGCGCGTGCTCGTGGTCGACGACGACGAGACGGTCCGCGACGTCGTGCGCCGCTACCTCGAGGTGGCCGGGTTCACCGTCGACCAGGCCGGTGACGGTGCCGAAGGGCTGGCCCAGTTCGCCGCCCACGAGCCGGACCTCGTCGTCCTCGACGTGATGATGCCGGGGATCAACGGCCTCGAGGTGTGCAAGCGGCTGCGCCAGGTCAGCCAGGTGCCGATCGTCATGCTCACCGCCCTCGGCGAGGAGGAGAACCGGATCGCCGGGCTCCAGCTCGGCGCCGACGACTACGTCACGAAACCGTTCAGCCCCAAGGAACTCGCCCTGCGCGTCGCCTCGGTGCTGCGCCGCGCGCGGATGCCGCGTCCGGTGGCGGCCGCCGCCGAACTGTCGGACGGCGACCTGCGCCTGCAGATGACCGCGCGCACCGCGACGCTCGCCGGCCGCGAACTGCCGCTGACCAGCCGGGAGTTCGACCTGCTGGCGTTCTTCCTCGCCCACCCCGGTGTCGCCTACTCGCGCGCGGACCTGCTCGAGAAGGTGTGGGGCTGGGACTTCGGCGACCAGTCCACGGTGACCGTCCACGTGCGACGGTTGCGCGAGAAGATCGAGCGCGACCCGGCCAAGCCGGCCCGGGTGGCGACCGTGTGGGGTGTCGGCTACCGCTACGACCGGGAGCAGCCGTGATCGAACCTGGCGAGTCCTTCGCGGAGACGTTGACGCACCTCTGGCACATCCTGCCGCTGGCGCTGCTCTTCTCCTTGCCGATCGCCGCGCTCGGCGGGGTCGTGCTCTACTTCCTCCGCCGCGGCTCGCTGGCCACCACGCTCACGGTGCTGGTGCTGATCCCGGTGCTCTCGACGCTGGTCGGCGTCCTGGGCGTCAGCGGGTTCATGTTCACCCCGGCGCTGACGACGATGCTGCTGGTCTGCCTGCTCGTCGCGGTGGGCACCGTGCCGGCGGCGATCATCCTCGGCCGGGCGATCGCGCGCCGCAGCGTGTGGGAGCGGGAGGCGCGCAACCGCGAGCGCGCGGCCGAGGCGTCACGGCGCGAGCTGGTCGCGTGGATCAGCCACGACCTGCGCAGCCCCCTGGCGGGCATCCAGGCGATGGCCGAGGCGCTGGCCGACGGCGTGGTGTCCGAACGCGACGAGGTCGCCGACTACGCCCAGCGGATCGGCGGCGAGACCAGGCGCCTGTCCGCGATGGTCGGCGACTTGTTCGAGCTTTCGCGCATCACCGCCGGCGCGCTCGAGCTCACCATGTCCGCGGTGCCGCTGCGGGACGTCGTCAGCGACGCTGTCGCCGCCCAGTCGCCGGTCGCCGAGCGCAAGCGCGTGCGGGTGCTCGCCAACGCGTCGACCTGGCCGGTCGTGACCGGGAGCGACCCGGAACTGGCCCGGATCGTGCGGAACCTGGTGTCCAACGCGATCCGGCACACCCCACCCGACGGGACGGTGGCGGTGCAGATCGGCGTCGACGGCGACGAGGCTCTGCTGGCCGTCGACGACTCCTGCGGCGGTATTCCGGACGACGAAATCAGCCGGGTTTTCGACGTCGCCTTCCGCGGGACGCAGGCCCGGACGCCGGAGCGTGGCGGGACGACCAGTGGCGGTGGGCTCGGGCTGGCCATCACCAAGGGGCTCGTCGAGGCCCACCGCGGGAAGATCGGCGTCCACAACCACGGGCCGGGGTGCCGGTTCGAGGTGCGGTTGCCGCTGGCGATGTCCTAGACGCCGTAGGTGCCGTTCATCGCGCGCAGCGTCCGGATGACCTCCGTGCGGAGCGCCTCCGGTGCGACTACTTCGACGTCGGCGCCGAACTTGAGGAGCTCGGGCACGGCTGCCTCGATCGACTCGATGGGGATCTCGATCTCGGTCCGGCCCGCCGCGTCCGGACCGGCCGTGATCTTCCGGGCGGCGACGGCCGCCGGGTCCAGCAGCTGGGGCAGCCGGTCGAGACCGCGGTGGGTGACCCGGAGGACCGCGGTGTCCCGGTGCCGCCGCCGGTCGAACTGGTCGAGGTAGGTCTCCCAGTGGCCGGCCAGGTCGAACCCTTCGGCGCGGTCGAACGGCTGGAGGAGGACGTCCACGTCGAGGATCCGCGAGATCCGGTAGGTGCGGAACCGTCCCTCGCCGCGAGCCACGAGGTACCAGTTGCCCGCCTTCAGGACCAGCCCGTGCGGCTGCACGGTGCGCGTGATCTCGTGCGGCTCCGCCCAGCGCAGGTAGCGGATCTTCACGGCGTGCTGGTTCCAGGTGGCGTCCGCGATCGGCGCCAGGTGCGGGGTCCGCTCGGTGCCGAGGTACCACGGCGGCAGGTCGAGGTGGAACCGGCCGGCGGCGCGGCCGGCGCGGTCGCGCAGTTCGGCGGGCAGCGCGGCCATGAGCTTGAGCTGCGCGGCGGTGGTCGCGGCGGTCAGGCCCAGCTGGGCGGCCGCCGCCGGGAGCCCGGTCAGGAACAGTGCCTCGGCTTCGCTCGCCGTGAGCCCGGTCAGGCGGGTCCGGTAGCCGTCGACCAGCCGGTAACCACCGTCGTGACCAGGCTCTCCGTACACCGGCAGGCCCGCGGCACCGAGCGAGCCGACGTCCCGGTAGATCGTCCGGACCGACACCTCCAGGGCGTCCGCCAGATCCTGGGCCGTCATCCGGTCCCTGGACTGCAGCAGCAACAGCAGGGACACGAGCCGGGTCGCGCGCATGCTCGCGAGTCTGCCGGGATCCACTGACAGAAGGTGTCAGGGAACCCGCGTTAGCGTCCGGCCATGACGATCACTACCGACACCGGCACCCTGGTCAGCCGCTATGTGTCCGTGTGGAATGAGCCGGATCGGGTGGCCCGCCGCCAGGCCGTCGCCGAGCTGTGGGCCGAGGACGGAGTGGAGTACACGGAAACCGCCGAACATCGAGGGCACGCCGCCCTGCACGCCCGGATCACCGGCGCTCACAACCAGTTCGTGGCGACGGGAGCATTCGTCTTCGTCGCAGCGGACGACGTCGTGGCCCACCACGACGCGGTCACGTTCACCACCCACATGGTTCCCGCGGCGGGTGGCGTGCCGGTGTGGAGCGGCACCGTCTTCGTCGTTCTCGGCCCGGACGGCCGGATCCGGCACGACTACCAGTTCACCGGTGCGGAGGCGGGCACCCGGGCCGTGGTGACCGAGTTCCTCGGCCGGCTGGCCGAGGGGGATCCGGACCGGATCGCCGAACTGTTCGCCGACGGCGTCGACTGGCAGCTCGACTGGCCCGAGGCCGGACACCCCGCGGTGCCGTGGATCCGGCAGCGGTCGACGCGCGCCGACGTCGCCGACCACTTCCGTGCGCTGAACGACTTCCACATCCCGGAGGCGCGGGGTGGGATGACGCCGAGGGTCCTGGTCGACGGCCGGGACGCGGTGGTGCTCGGTGACATCCGTCAGACGGTGGAGGCCACCGGGCGGCCGTACACCGCCCGCTGCGCACTCCACCTGACCGTCGACGGCGGGGTGATTTCTCGCTACCACGTCTACGAAGACAGCCTCACCGTCGCGCAAGCGTTCGCGGGGTGACGTCAGACCGGGGCGCGCAGTTCCGCCGTCGCGAAGTCGGCGATTCCCTCTTCGAAGCCGATCTCCGCGGTGAAGCCCAGCAGTTCGCGGGCGCGGGCCGGGTCGGCGACCACGTGGCGGACGTCGGCCGGGCGGGCGCCGCCGGCCACCTTCGGTGCCGGGCCGGCGCAGGCGCGCGCCAGCTCCTCGGCCAGTTCGCCGACCGTGTGCGGGGTGCCGGAGCAGACGTTGAGCGGCGTCAGGTCGCCCGCCGGGCCGTCTGTCCGGAGAGCCAGGACGTTTGCCCTGGCGACGTCGTGGACGTGCACGAAGTCGCGCTGCTGGCGGCCGTCCTCCAGCACCACCGGTGCTTCGCCGCGCTCCAGGGCCGAGCGGAACAGCGACGCCACCCCCGCGTACGGGGTGTTCTGCGGCATCCGCGGGCCGTAGACGTTGTGGTAGCGCATCGCCCACACGCTGCCGCCCGTCTGCCGCGCCCACGCGCCGGCCAGGTGTTCCTGCGCGAGCTTCGTCGCCGCGTACGTGCTGCGGGGGTTCAGCGGTGCGTCCTCGGGCACCAGCCGCCAGCTCAGCTCGGCGTCGCAAGCCGGGCAGCGCGGCTCGAACCGGCCGGCGTCCACATCGGACGCACGGCGCGGTGACGGCGGGACGACGCCGTGGTCCGGGCACTCGTACCGGCCTTCGCCGTAGACGACCATCGACGACGCCAGCACCAGTTTCCGCACCCCTGCCGCGTGCATCCCGGCGAGCAGGACCGCAGTGCCGTAGTCGTTGTGCAGGGCGTACGACGGCGCGTCCGACGGGTCGACGCCGTGCCCGACCACCGCCGCCTGGTGGCAGACCGCGTCGACGCCGTCCAGCAGTTCGGCGACGAGCTCGGCGTCGGTGACGTCGCCGCGCAGGAACCGGTGCCTGCCGGTGTACGCCGGCGGGGTGCGGGAGCCGTGGGCCGTCGGGAGGAGGTTGTCGAGCACCACGACCTCGTCGCCGCCCTCCGCCAGCAGATCGGCGATATGAGACCCGATGAACCCGGCTCCGCCGGTGACCAGTACGCGCACACCGGCCACGCTAGGGGGCCGCGGACCGGCGTGCCCGGCCGCGCGCGGGCACGTCACGGAATCGTCAGAACTCACCCGGCACCTCCCGGCGCCGGGTACCCGAAACCGACTACGGTGGGCGCCATGGAACGGAGTGCACAACGGCTGGGCCGGGCCCTCGTGGTCATCGTGGACGATCGCGTGGCGCACGGCGAGCACGAGGACACCACTGGCCCGCTGGTCACGGAACTGCTCGAAGAAGCGGGTTTCATCGTCGACGGTGTCGTGGTCGTCGAGGCCGAGACCGCGGGTATCCGCAACGCGCTCAACACCGCCGTGATCGGCGGCGCCGACCTGGTGATCACGGTCGGCGGCACCGGTGTGCTGCCGCGTGACCGCACGCCGGACGCCACCGCCGGGGTGCTCGACCGGCCGATCCCCGGCATCAGCGAGGCCATCCGGGCGTCCGGGCTCGCCGCCGGAGCCGTGGACGCGGGGATTTCGCGGGGGCTCGCCGGGGTGTCGGGGAGCACGCTGGTGGTCAACCTCGCCGGATCGCGGTCCGCGGTGCGCGACGGGATGGCGACGCTGACCTCGCTCGTACCGCACGTGATCGACGAGCTGTCGGGCCTCGAAGAGGTCTGATCCCTTCGCACTTCCGGATCGGCGGAGACCTGGAGGTGCGCCGCCTCGGCTTCGGGGCGATGCACCTGCCGGTGGACTCCGCGCGAGACCAGGCGATCGCGGTCGCGCGGCGGGCCGTCGAGCTGGGTGTCACGCTGATCGACACCGCTCACCTCTACGGCGGCGGAGCCAACGAGGAACTGCTCGCGTCGGCGTTGTACCCCTACCCGGACGAGCTGGTGATCACCACGAAGGTGGGGTCGCGCGCACCGGACCCGGCGGCGAGTGGCGGCTCGACGCCCGGCCCTCGATCTTGCGTGAGCAGGTCGAGCAGGCCCGGCGCCGTCTTCGGGTGGAGCGGATCGACCTGCTCCAGCTGCACCGCATCGACCCCGGGACGCCGCTCGCCGACCAGCTCGGCACGCTGCGGGAGCTCCAGATCGCCGGGAAGGTCGGGCGGATCGGGCTGTCCGAGGTGACCGTCGACGAGCTGGCCCGCGCCCGGGAGCTCGCCGAGATCGTCAGCGTGCAGAACCGGTACAGCGTGCTCGACCGGGAGCACGAGCCGGTGCTGCGGGCTTGCACCGAGGCGGGTATCGCGTTCCTGCCCTGGCGGCCGGTGGCTCCTGCGGCGGCCAGTCCCGCACTCGCCGGTGTTGCTGACGAGCTGGGAGCCACCGCAGCCCAGGTCGCGATCGCCTGGCTGCTGGCGCGCTCGCCGGTGATCCTGCCGATTCCGGGGACGGGCCGGATCGCGCACCTGGAGGAGAACGTCGCCGCGGCCGAGGTCCGGCTGAGCGGGGAGCAGCGGGAGCGGCTCGACGCCCTCGTCGAGGGCGGGACGTCGTGAACGGGCCGGATCTCGGCGAGATCGAGGCCTGGTTCGACGGTGTTCTCTCCGGACGGATCACCCGCGACGCGGCCGACCGCTGGGCCATGCGGTTGCTCAGCGACGACTTCGCGGGCCGGATCGATCTCGACGAAGATCAGCTGTGGGCGCTGGAGCTGCTCGGGGGCATCGACCTCCCTGATGGGCCGGGCACCGGGTTCCTGCACGACGACGACCAGATCCGCGGATGGCGCGACGAGGTGCGGGCACGCCGCCGCCTTTGACGTTCGCTCTGGAGTTGTCAATCAACGCGTCGTGGGAGACTGGGGGCATGTCCGGTCAGCAGCGTGACCCCAAGGCCAGCAGTGAGCGGCGCCGGCGGGTCGATGAGATCTTCGGGGACGTCCTGCCCGAGACGACCTCCGACGAGCGCGATCCCGACCGGCGCACCGGACTCCCGGACGACTGGTACCGGGAGAACCGGCCGCCGCACCACGATCGCTGATCCCGCTCAGCCGCGGCCGTTGTCGCGCTGGGCCTGGGCTCGCAGCAGGTCGCGGATCTCGATCAGCAGCTCGACGTCGGTCGGCTCGGACGGGCCCGGCTCCTGGCCGCGCTTGCGGCGCTCCTGGACGTGCTTCACCGGCAGCACGATCACGAAGTAGACGACCGCCGCGACCAGCACGAAGTTGATGGCCGCGTTGATCACGCCGCCGATGTCCAAGAACGTGGCTTTGTTGTTGTCGAAGATCTGGTAGCCGAGGCCCTGCGCGGCGTCCGTGCCGCCGATCGTGCTGATCAGCGGCTTGATGAGGCCGGTGGTGAACGCCGTGACGATGGCCGTGAACGCCGAGCCGATGACCACCGCGACGGCGAGGTCCACGACGTTGCCGCGCATCAGGAAGTCCTTGAAACCCTTGAACAACTTGCTCTCCTCACGAACAGGGGGGTGGGCTAGCGGAGAGTAACCGTTACCGGACGCTCCAGTGAAATCGCCGCCACCCTCGTCGCGATCGCCGCCGGGAGCCGGAGCAGTACGAGCGGACCTTTCGCCGCGGACGCCTCCCGCTGTCCGACCGCCACCACCGTCGCGCCGCCGGCCAGCACGGACGCGGGCACGCCCGGTTCCGGCGCCGCGACGACGTCCACGCGTCGGCCGGGCTCCAGCAACTCGGCGACGCCGGCGTCGGCCAGGCGCACCGGCACTGTCGCCGCCGTGGGATCACCCGAGCCGGGGATGGTCGTCGCCAGCCGGACGTCGGTCAGGGGTTCGCCGGCGCGGACGGCGCCCGCCAGCAGGCGGCCGTCGACGCCGTCCACCGTGCTCAGCACCCCCGCCGGACGTGTGGAATCGGGCAGGTCGGCCAGCCGGACGTCGAGAGCGCGCAGAGCCGCGCCGGAGGGGAGGTCGTGCGCCGCGACGACGGTCGGAGTCGTCGGTGCGCCCCGTGCGGAACCGGGATGCGCGAACAGCAGAGCACCGGCCAGCAGCAGGCCGGCGGCGAGCCAGCGGCGGACGAGCCGAGCCCGCCGGCCTCGCAGCCGGGTCAGATCAGGAGTGCGGAACTTCGCCGCCAGGTCCACGGTGCCCCCTCGGTCGGATCGGGTGCGGCGGTGTGCCGCACGAGATCGACGTTAGGGAAGCCGGACCGGCCGCCGGAAGGGCCGGATCCGGCATCTGTGGACAACCGGGGTGTTGTGGACAACCTCGCCGGTCAGGAGGCCGCGGCGGTGGTTTTCGTCGTACCCGAGGAGGAGGATGCCGAGCTCGTGTCGGACTTGGACTCGGACTTCGACTCCGTCTTGGTCTCGGTCTTCGCCGGGGTCGCGGTGGTGCTCGACTTGCCCGATTCGCGCGAGTCGGTGCGGTAGAACCCGCTGCCCTTGAAGACCACGCCGACCGAGCTGAACACCTTGCGCAACGTGCCGGAGCACTGCGGGCACACGGTCAGGCTGGGGTCCGAGAACGACTGCACGGCTTCGAACCGGTGGTCGCATTCTTTGCAGGCGTACTGGTACGTAGGCACTGAGGGCTCCTTTGCTGGCACTCATCCGACCAGAGTGCCAACTCAATTGTGCTTGAAGACATTCCCCGAAAGCAATTCCTGCTTGCTCACAGCGGCAGGTCGAGCACGCCGCGAGCAGGGGTCAGGACCCCGCTCATGCGCACGTCGTGGGGTTCCCCGGGCAGCCGTCCGACCAGCTCTTCGTCCCGGACGACGGCCAGCAGCGGCACGCCGGCCGCGGCGAACACCAGCGAGCGATCGTAGTGGCCGGCACCCCGCCCGAGCCGGACGCCCCGGTGATCGACGGCCAGTGCGGGCACCAAGATCAGCTCGGCCGCCCCCACGGCCTCGGTACCCAGGCGTTTCCCGCCCGGTTCGCGGATCCCGCGGAACCGGGAGGGCACGAGATCGGCCTCGCCCGTGTACTCGGCCCAGTCGAGCGGGTCCGCCCGCGACACGATGACCGGCAGCAACACCCGCGCGCCGCCGGCCGCGAGCGCGTCGACGAGCGCCGTCGTCCCCGGTTCGGTGCCGAAGGGCAGGTACGCGCACACCGTCCCGGATGTGACCTTCGACACCGCACTGACCAGCGCCGAAGCTTCCCGGGCGTGGGATTCGGCGGTCTGGTCCGCCCGCGCGCGCGTCAGCCGGTCACGCCACTCCGCCTTGCTCAGGTGCTCATTGCCCAGCGCGTGCATGACCTCACGTTAGGCTCTGCGCCCATGACGGGCGCCGCAACCACCCAGACGTTCAGAACCGCCATCGTGCCGGCCGCCGGCCTCGGGACGCGCTTCCTGCCGGCGACGAAGGCCGTGCCCAAGGAACTGCTGCCGGTGGTCGATACGCCGGGGATCGAGCTGGTCGCGGCCGAAGCTGCCGCCGCGGGCGCGGAACGCCTGATCATCGTGACTTCACCGGGCAAGGACGCCGTCGTCCGCTACTTCGAAGAGCAGCCCGAGCTCGAGAAGAACCTCGAGGCCAAGGGCAAGATCGAGCTGCTCGAAAAGGTGCGTCGCGGGTCCGGCCTGCTCGCCGTCGAGACCGCCATCCAGGAGCAGGCGCTCGGCCTCGGCCACGCCGTCGCGCAGGCCGAGCCCAACCTGAAGCCGGATGACGAGGCCGTCGCCGTGCTCCTGCCGGACGACCTCGTGCTCCCCACCGGCGTGCTCGAGCGGATGGGCGCGGTGCGGGCGCAGTACGGCGGCAGCGTGCTCTGCGCGTTCGACATCCCGAAGGCCGACATCTCGCCGTACGGCGTCTTCGACGTCACCGACACCGACGACGCGGACGTCAAGCGCGTGCACGGGATGGTCGAGAAGCCGAAGCCGGAGGACGCGCCGTCGACGTACGCCGCGGCCGGGCGCTACCTGCTCGATCGGGCGATCTTCGACGCGCTGAAGCGGATCACGCCGGGTAGCGGCGGCGAGCTGCAGCTGACCGACGCGGTCGCGCTGCTGATCTCCGAAGGACACCCGGTTCACGTCGTCGTGCACCGCGGCGGACGCCACGACCTGGGGAATCCGGGTGGTTTCCTGCGCGCCGCGGTCGATTTCGCGCTTGAAACGCCCGAGTACGGTCCATCTTTACGGGCGTGGCTGACGGAACGGATCGGGACAGAACGCCCATGACGGAATCCCTCGACGCGGCACCGCCCGAAGTGGCCGGGGACGAGACCGTGCTGCGCTCGGTCGACGCGCAGATCTCGATGACCTTGGACGCCGCCGTCCGGCCTCAGCCGGTGCGCGTGGCGATCTCCGAGGCTCAGGGGCTGCTCTGCGCCGAGGAGGTCGTCGCCGAGCACGCGCTGCCCGGCTTCGACCAGGCCGCGATCGACGGTTACGCCGTGCGCAGCGTCGACGTGCGCACCGCCGGGCAGGAGCCGGTGCAGCTGCCGGTCGTCGGGGAGATCGCGGCGGGTTCGCGCCAGCCGCGGCGCCTGCAGCCCGGCCAGGCCGTGCGGGTCGACACCGGCGCGCCGCTGCCGACGCTGGCCGACGCGGTCGTGCCGCTCGCCTACACCGACGGGCACCAGGCCCGGGTCACCGTGCACCGCTCGGTGCCCTCGGCCGGCTACGTGCGCCGGGCCGGCGAGGACGTCCAGATCGGCGACGTCGCGGTGCGCCGCGGCGACACGATCGGGTCGGCGCAGGTCGGCCTGCTGGCCGCGGTGGGCCGGGCCAAGGTCCTCGTCTACCCGCGGCCGCGGGTGTCGATCGTGTCGGTCGGCGACGAGCTGGTCGACATCGACCGGACGCCGTCGGTCGGCCAGGTCTACGACGTCAACTCCTACGCGCTCGCCGCGGCCGCCCGGGACGCGGGCGCCGAGGTCAGCCGGGTCGGCATCGTGCCGAGCGAGCCGAAGCGGCTGCGGGAGATCGTCGAAGGCCGGCTGCTGATGTCGGAGATCGTCGTGGTCGCGGGTGGCGCCGGGGGCTCCACCGGCGACGAGGTCCACGCGGCGCTGTCCGATCTCGGCCGGATCGACATGACGCGGGTCGCGATGCACCCGGGTTCGGTGCAGGGGTTCGGCAGGCTCGGCCCCGACTCGGTGCCGACGTTTCTCATCCCCGGCAACCCGATGAGCGCGCTGGTCGTGTTCGAGGTGCTGGTCCGGCCGCTGATCCGGACGGCACGCGGGACGCGCAACCCGCACCGGCGGATCGTCGGGGCGCGGCTGCTGTCGCCGATCACGTCGACCGAGGGCCGGCGCGGCTTCCTGCGCGGCCAGCTCCTGCGCGACGAGGCCAACGGCGAGTACCTGGTCCAGCCGCTCGGCCAGTCGGGGGCGCACCTGCTCGCGTCGCTGGCCGAGGCGAACTGCCTGATCAACGTGCCGGAGGAGCTGACCGAAGTCCCCGCGGGCGAGCAGGTGCAGGTCACCTTCCTGGCGCAACGGGCCTGATGAACTCCGTGTCGGGGTTGTCCTACCCGGTCGAAAGCCGGCACCCGGGCTGGCCGGCCCGGCTCGGCCCGCTGCGGGTGCCCGCCGGGGAGGTCGTGATCCGGCCGGTGCGGCTGCGCGACGCCGCCGAGTGGAGCCGGATCCGGCTCCGGGACCGGGCCCACCTCGAGATGTGGGAGCCGACCGGCGTCGGCCCGTGGCCCGAACGCAACGCTTTCTGGTCGTGGCCGTCGCAGTGGGCGGCGTTGCGGTCGCTCGCTCGGCGCGGTCAGTGCCTGCCGTTCACGATCACCCTCGACGGACGGCTCGCGGGGCAGATCACTGTGGGTAACGTCATCCGGGCGTCGCTGCGGTCCGCCTGGATCGGCTACTGGGTGTCGTCCGACGTGGTCCGCGGCGGGGTCGCGACGGCCGCCGTCGCCCTGGTCACCGACCACGCCTTCGGCCCGGCCGGGCTGCACCGGCTGGAGGCGACCGTGCGCCCGGAAAACGCCGCCAGCCTGCGGGTTCTCACCAAGGCGGGCTACCGGCAGGAGGGCCTGTTCGAGCGCTATCTCGACGTCGCGGGCGCCTGGCGGGACCACTACTGCTTCGCCGTGACGCGCGAGGAGACCGGCTCCGGGCTGGTGTCGCGGCTGGTCGCGGCGGGCCGGGCCGAGTACGCCTGACGGTCATTACCCACCCGGGTTCGTGAGCGCGTTACCACATGCTGTGAGATTCACCTAATCCGGTGAGGCATTTCCGTGATCCAACCCGGCGAGCCTCCGTCCGATCTGTTACTCCTGTGACTAGCGTGATTTCAGGTGAAGGATCGGGGGAGGTGACGGGAGATGCCCAGCTCCGTGATCATCGTCGCGCTCGCCGCGGCATGGCTCGTCGTTCTCGTGCCCATGGTCGCGCGTCGGCGGCAGCAGGTGGCCCATACGGCCGACTCCGCGCTGGCGGCCAGGGTCGTACGCAGTGGACGCAACGAAGACCGGGAGGAATTCGCCATGTCCGAGGAGACCGTGAAGTCCCGGCCATCGGTCGAGGACGACCTCGCGGAGCTGGAGGCCGATCTCGAGCTCGAAGACGACTACGAGGAGCCCGAGCCCGAGCCGCTCCCGCAGCCGACCCGCGCCGAGCGAGCGGAACGGGCCGAGCGCGCCGGTTACCGCCCTGGTCGAGGCGGCTTCGACCCCGAAGCGGCGGAGATCGCGGCGCGGGCGAAGTACGGCTTCCGGCAGCGCATCGTCGTCATCCTGCTCACGATCGCGGTGATCACGGCCGCCGTCGCCGGGTTCGTCATGCCGCTGGTCTGGTGGGGCCACGCGGCGGTCGACGTCGTGCTCGTCGGCTACCTCGTGTACCTGCGCCGTCAGGTGCGGATCGAGGAGGAGATCCGGCAGCGTCGCCTGGCCCGTTTCAACAGCACTCGCGCGCCTCGCCGCCCGGCACCGCGTCCTCCGGTTCAGGAGGACACGATCGAGGACGACGACCCGGTCGAGGAGACCGAGCGCGTCGAGGTGGTCGAGCCGGTCCGCCGGGAGGTCGTCGAGCGCCGTCCGTCGCCGACCGCGCGGGTTCGCCGGAGCGCGGTGGTCGTGGATCTGGATGACGAAGACCCGGCTTTCGAGGAGCTCGACGAGCCCGGGACCGGGCCTTATCGGCGGGCTGTCGGAGAGTGACCCCCTCCGTAACGTGCTCGTAGGGCACTGCTAAGCTCTACGAGCACGAACAAGGGGCTGTAGCGCAGTTGGTAGCGCGTCTCGTTCGCATCGAGAAGGTCAGGGGTTCGATTCCCCTCAGCTCCACCAGAAGGTCCTTATTCAAACACCGCCCGGCCGCGATACGCGCGCCGGGCGTGTTCGTATCCACACGGTCTGTCATGGCGACCGTTTCGCCGAACGTCGCCCGGAGTACGTCAGTCGGACTTGTTCGCGTGGCCTCGGCACCCGGCGCGAGAGCGTGACCAGCGTCCAGCAGCGCGGTGAACGGTTCGGTCATGGCGGCGCGCTCTACGGTCCCGTCTTCGCGGATGTACAGCTTCTCGAAGAACCCTTGGTTGATCTGCCGCTTCACGTGGTCCGGCGCGGTGAGGTAGGCCCGCTCGCAGTGGCTTGCGGCTACCAGGGCTCGGCTGAGCGTGTCTTCGACGTCGGCGGTGGATACTTTGGCCACCTTGATCTGCACCTCGGCCTCGGCCAACGCGCGGGTTAGGCGCTTCATCTCGGCGGCGAGCAAGTCTTGCGGGATCGCCCCGGCGTAGTGAGCTTGAAGCAGCTTTTCGCGCTCGTCCTGAACCCGGCGTTTGCGCGAACTGGCCTGTTCTAGGCTGCGGGCCGCCTCGGCTTGCTGCGTTGCCAACTCCTCGTGAACCGTCGCGCGGATCAGCTCGGCGTGCTGAGGCGCAATGTGGAACGTGCCGTAGAAGCGGGCCACCGCCTCTTCGACGCGTTCGGCGCGGATGGCTCGGCGGATGCAGTTGTTGACTTTGGTCTTCTTCTTGACGCACATGAAGTAGTCGTATGCTTCACCGCTCTTGCCCCGGTTGCGGGAGAAGATGAGACGCCCGCCGCAGTCTGAACAGTAGATGGTGGAGCGCAGATAATGGTTGTGAACCCGCTCCTTGTCGCCTGTGTGGTTGTGGGCCGCCAAGATAGCTTGGTTAGCAAGCCAGATGTCAGGTTCGACCAGGGGTTCATGCTTCCCCTCGTAGTGAATACCTTGGTAGCTGACCACGCCCATGTAGTACGGGTTGGCCAAGATCTTGTACATCGTCGTGAGGGAGACGGGCTTGGCTGGACGGCTCGGCGTTGGCCTGCTCGTGAGGCCCTTCGTCTGGGCCGTGAGTGTTAGGTCAATGGCACTCCAGCGGCCGGTGGCGTACTCCTCAAGGCACCAGCGGATGATCTCGGCACGCTCAGGGTCTTGCTCGACCCACGAGAACTCAACACTGCCTCGCGTCTCGCGGCGGTTGAGATAGCCGAGCGGTGCCCGAAAGGGCGTGCCTCCCTCTTGGGCCTTGCGCACGAGTCCCTTCATGACCTCTTGGGCCAGGTTGCCCGAGTAGAACTGAGCAATCTCGGCCATGAGGCCATACAACAGCCGGCCGCTGGGGGTGTCGTCGATGTTCTCCGTGCAGGACACCAGCTTGACGCCGTGCTTGCGCAGCATGAGGTTGATCGCTATGTCGTCTTCGCGGTTGCGGGCCAGCCGGTCGATCTTGTGCACGATGACGTAGTCCGGCCGGATGGTCTTGATGTCCTTGAGTAGCTTCTGTAACTGCTCGCGGTCTGCTGATCGGGCCGACTCGCCAGCGTCTACGTACTCTTCATGCACGGTGGCACCCAGCTGCTGGGCCTTGGTGTAGCAGGCCTCACGTTGCGCCGGGATCGAGTAGCCTTCCGCGCCGCCGCCTGTCCGTGCCTGTTCCTTTGTGCTCACGCGCAGGTAGATAAATGCTATGCCTGTACCGTGTGGCGACTGCGTCGAAGCAGGCGTGCTTGTTCTCGTGTGACCGGCGCGTTGGATCGCGTCTAGCGCCGCTTGTCTGGCGGACTTATCAGGGATCGGGTTTGGATTCTGCTTGCTGGTCATGATGACCTCCTCTCGTCGGTGGTTGTTGTTCAGTGGTCGCCGCACTCTTCGCCGGTTGGCTCTTCGGTGTCGCTATCGACGAGCTGCACCGATCCGATGTAGCTAATGAGCTGCTTAGCGTGCTCGTCCACCTCGTAGTGCGGCGCAGACGCAATCTCCAGCCGAGAGCCGGCCTTGGCGATCGTCCAGGCAATGCTGGCGTAGCGCGCCACCTTGCGGGCGATACGGTCATGGTCGAACGTGATGACGTAGTCCGGCATCAGGGTGGCGAGGTTGTCGAGAAGCTTGGCCAAGCTGGGCTGGTCGTCGAGGTTGGCTGTGCTGCCGCGATCGACGTACTCGCCAAGTACCCGCAGGTCTAGTTCGTTGGCTCGCTGTTGGCAGACGCTTCGTTGCCTGGCTAGGCCGCTGAAGATGTCTCCGGCCCGACCGCTTCCAATGCGCAGATAGAACACGGCCGTGAGCGCTGGTTGGTCTTGACTCATAATCGCCTCCTTTTGGCTTCGTGAAGGTATTAAATAATTTCTCCTTAATCATTTTCTCAGCCTTTCTTGTAAGTGCCAAGAAAGGTATTCCTATCCTTATTTAGGAAATCCTGATTAGGGGGTGGTACTGGATGGCTGCGGTATGCGGCCATCCAGTACCGGGCGACGCGCGAGCGATTACTCGCTGGTCGCGCTCTTGCGGCGGGTCGGCGTCTTCGGGGCCTCTTCCGGCTTGTCCGGCGTCTCGCCGAACAGGCCTTCGATGGCTCCGCGCCGGGCAGCCGCTTCACGCTCGATCTCCTCAAGCGCGGCGGTGGCCCGGGCGGCGAAGTCCTCCTCCTGCCGCTTGGTGGAGACGTACAGCTCGACGGCTCGCAGGGCCGCATCGGCCAGCGAGATCCGGTCGAGCTGAGCAACAAGGGTGAACTGCGCGTGCAGCGCATCGGGCAGCTTGATGCCCAACGTCTTCACCCCTGGACGTGGCTCGCTCATGACGAGCTCCTTTCTCGGTGTTGGTGGGACCGCTCACGCCAGGCAGACAGATGCCTGCAAGCGAAAACTTGAGCAGCCCCACGCCACCGACAAAGCGGTGTTCCGGACTCATGCGGCCAAGGCCGCCTGAGTCCGGTGGGCCGTAAGACGCGCCTCGGCCAAGGCGGCGTACGCCTCGTTGAGCTCGATGCCAACCCAGTCCCGGCCGTACGTCTCGGCGGCCACCGCGACGGTGCCTGCACCCATGAACGGATCGAGTACGCGCCCCGGCCGGAACTGCCGGTGCGGACAGCTCGGGGCCAGTGGCCCCGTGGCCAGCTGCCGCCCGTTCACCATCTGGAGCCTGCGACGCCAGGGCAGATCGCAGACGTCGCAAACGCGTTCCGGGCAGGTGGTCAGGAGCGGACGACGGATGAGCGCCAGTGGGAAGGTGGCGAAGTGCGCGCCCCGGTAGCTGCCGGTCGGGATGGTCCAGACGTCACCCGGGCTCTTGCCGAGTGGGTGACTGGCCAGTCCCGTGGTCTTCATCTCGGCAAGGCCCTGGTTGAGGTCGACCCGGGGGCTGGTCCCGCCGTTCAGGGACGGCACGGCCTCGCGCGTCAGGTAGGTGCGAGCTGCGGTCCGCGCGGAGCCGGCGTTCTTGGTGCGGGCGGGTTCCCGCACCGCGTCCAGGTCGAAGAAGTAGCGCGGCTGCCGGGTGAACAGAAACAGCAGTTCGTGGCTGGTGGTGAAGCGGTCTCGCACGCTCGACGGAGTCGGGTTCGGCTTGGCCCAGATGATCTGGTTGCGCAGCAGCCAGCCAGAAGCAGTCAGGCGCAGGGCGACGCGCTGCGGCCCGAGCAGCAGGCTCTTCTTCGCTGCGCCCTCGCGGTCATGGCGACTGAAGCCGTCGCCGAGGTTGAGCCACAGACTGCCGGTCGGCGTGAGCACGCGGGCGAGCTCGGCGCAGACGGCGGCGATGGTTTCCGCCCAGGCGTCCACCGTGGACTCCGCTCCGATCTGTCTGGGATTTTGGTAGTCGCGCAGCGCCCAGTACGGCGGGGAGGTGATGACGCAATCCACCGACGCGTCGGGAAGTTGCGCTAAGCGCTCACGTACGTCGCCGATGAGAATCCGGCGGATGAACTGGTCGGGGGTCAAGGTCATTGGGCACCTCCTTCGTCGTTGGGAATGGCAGTCAGGTGGGTAACGGCCTCGTCCGCCAGGCAGACAGCGAACAGGCCCTGGGCTTCGGTGGGCAGACGGCGGATGACGCTCTGGATGGCGTCGCGGCGGGCCGGGGTCGGCACCGTCCACCAGGTACGGGGGAACACCTCATGGCGGGCCTGCTCCAGGCCGCTGCGCCAGTAGCTGATATAGACGTCAAGCTTGCGGTGGATCGTCGGCAGGCTCTCGGTCGCCATGTCGACTTCCACGAAGCTTGTCAGCTCGTAGCCGTCCCGCTCGACGTGTACATGGGCGTCCGGCTTGAGCGTCAGCGGCACCCCGCCCGGTCCGGGGAATGTGCGCCAGCACTGCGGTTCGGCGGCGAAGTCGAGCCGGGCGGCTGGGTGCTCGCGGCTGAACTCGGTCAGCTGGACGTGTAATTCCGTAATGGCCAGCGTGTGATCGGCAAAGGCGGGCTTGGTCTCGACGACCCGGCGGTGCCGCTTTGGGGTCGGGCTGTCAACATCGAGCACCGCCAGTCCCAAGCCCGTCAGGCCGTAGACGTAGCCCTGGCTCCCGGCTCGCACGCCACCGACGCGCCGCCGCAATCGGACGACGAGCCCGAGGCGGTGAAACCGGGCCAGCGCCGCACGGGCTTTGCGAGCTTGTGTCTCCGGCTGTCCTCCGGGGAAGTGCTGACGCAGCACCTGTCCACCCGTCATGAGCCGCAGCGTCTGGAGGTCGGCCAAGATCGCCAAGTCCCGTTCACTGAGCCGGGCCGCCAGCCGTCCGGCGCGACCACGGCCATTCATCTGACACCTCGGGGAGTGGCTACGTGTCGGCGGCGGCAACCGGGCATTCCCGCACGTCGGGGTGATTTCGACACCAGCGGACCGGTACGGCGAGCGGTAGGGCTGGTGAAGCTGTCGCGCGCGTTCACTGGCTGGTTCTCCGCACCCCGATCGGCCCGTCCGGCGGAGCCTGTCCGGCCCACCGGTTCAGTAGCGCGGCGTCAATGGCGGCCGGGTCGGTGCCGAAGCGCTCGGCGCTGGTGCGGCGCAGCTCGGCCGGATCACGTAGGGCGTCTGACAACGCCGGGGTGACGACCTCGAAGGCGGCCTTCGCGTTCCCGTCAACCGTCGTCTTGACGGCGGCGTGATGCGCGCCGAGTCCCATCAGGTCGTCCGGGGTGACCGGCTCGCCGAGTACTCGGGCCAGAGGTCGAGCATCTTCCTCCGCCGGCCGGAAGACGACTTGCGTGCCGAGGTTGGCGAGAGCGGCGCTGCGCAGTGCGGGGGATAGCTGACCAAGGTTCTGGTGGGCTGCCACGAAGTTGACACCCGCGCCCCGGGCGCGGGCCAGCGCATCACCGAAGTCGAGACCGGCGGTGAACGTGTGCCACTCATCCACCATGACGGTGACGGGACGGCGGAAGGCGGCGGGCCGGGTGGTCTGGCGCTGGACGAGGTGCCAGAGGTGCTGGAGCAACAGGCTGCCAAGCAGGCTGGCGGCTTCAGGTCCGAGCAGCCCGGCATTCAGGCTGACGAGCAAGATGGTCGGGCGGTCGAAGACCTGAGCCAGATCGAACTTCGGTGCTGGTTGACCGAGCAGATGCCGGATAGCTGGCCGCGCGGTCCAGGCCGTGAGCTTGTTGCGCACCGGCATGACGACCTGCGTTCGCTGTTCGTCCGACAGCTTGTCGAACCAAGCCAGCCAGGGCGAGACGGTTAGCGGGTCGCCGACCTTGGCGGCCACTGCCCGTCGGTAGGCGGCGTTGCCGAGGATGGGCAGCACATCACACAACGTCCCGTCGTCCAGTCGGGCTGCGATGAGCAGAGCGTGGAGAAGGATGTCATTTGACCTCGGGCCGATGGCTGACCCGAAGACGTCGCGCAGCAGACCGAGTACAGCATCGGCACGTCGCTCGGCGTCGTGACGCGGACCGGCCAAGGGGTTGAACCCGATGACCGGCCCGTCCGTGCCGGGCTCGATGATGATCACGTTGCCGTGATCGCCGAGCCGGGCGGCGATGTCGGTCACCAAGTCGGACTTGGGTTCCAGGACGACCACCGAGCCGCCAGCCTGGGCCTCGCGGACTGCCCAGTGGGTCAGCAAGGTGGACTTACCCCGCCCGGTCGGGCCAATGACGTGACTGCCGGTGCTGTAGCTGCGGCGAGGCAGCCAGACGCCTTGACCGCGGGAGGCCGGGTGCGTGCTGATGCCGACCGGACGGTCCGCGGTGGCCGGCCTGGGCGGCGTGTCGCGCAACAGGCTCGGCGGGACGAGAGCGAACCGGCCTGCGCCGCCTGGTACGTCAAGGCCGCCAAGGCACCAGCCCATCATGACGGCCAGTTCGGCGGCGTTGGCGATGCCCGACCACGAGCGCATCCGGCCCATGACCTGATACAGCTGGGCGGCCGTCTTGCTGGATTGCGGGCTGGCGTACAGGCGGCTGTGCGACCCGCTGACGAGCGACAGGGCCGATACCGCCGGGCGCAGCAGCTCAGCCGCGCGGCGGGGATCACCTGCCACAGCTCCAACCCGGCCCCGAATGCCGAACAGCGGTTCAGCCAGCTTCTGCTTCCAGGCTCGCTGTTCGTCGCCGGACGGTTCGCGGCGAGTGGCGAAGCCGAGCAGTTCGAGCGGCGACTCTGGTACCGGTACTTGCGTCCTGGCCTGGGATGGGCCGACCACCCACTGAACGGTGACGGCTTCTCCGGCGCGCAGTTGGCGTTGCGCCTGGAAGAGCCCGGCCGTCACAGCGCGAGCGGTCGTCACGCGCAGCGGGTAGATCAGGCTGGTGAGGCGAAGCTCTCGCGCCGTCACCGGGGCCGGCCGGGCCGGTTGGCGAGACTCCGTCAAGGTCAGCTGCGGCAGCTGGGCTGCCAGCTCACCGGGCAGCGTGCGGGCCAGCTGGGGTTCCACCCCGACCAGCCATTGCACGCGATCGGCATGGAGGCAGACCTCAAAGACGACCAGCGGTTGCAGGTGTCGCAGGCCGTGATGGGGGCGGGCTGCCAGCACGCGCACCATCTGCGTCAGGTCGTCGTAAGCGGCGTCCCGCGGCGGCACGGCTTCAAACCAGGTCAGCTCAATCATGGCGGGCCTCCTTCTGGGCACCGCCGGCGGCGGGCGGACTGGTCCGGCGTTCAGCGGCCAGCTCGTGACGAGCCAAAGCGATGCAGGCTCGGGAAAGCAGCCGAAGTGCCGGGTGGGCGCGCTCTTGCGCCGTGACGTGAACCTCCCTGTTTGCGTAGTGATGAGACATAGAAAAACCCTCCTTCCGGGACGTGCCCGGAACGAGGATTCGTGTGCTTGCATACCGAACAGAAACCAGCCTTGACGCTAAAAGTGTCAGGCGTTTCAATAAGGAAGCACAGTGGTACCCGTTCGCGGGCTATTGTGTGATTCACCTGAGACGCGTCGTCAGTTCCGGCGCTTGACCGCATGGAAGATGTTCACGCATCTTTCTTGCATAGTCGGGACTGCTTCGCACTCAGGCTTTTTATTATTCCGGAACTATACAATTACAAGCAAGCCATTTTTCCACATGCAAATTACCGACCGGCGGCCTGTTTTTCTAGAGAAACGCCACAGGAAAGTTGACGAAAAAGTCTGTAGGGTAGCTCTCAATAGGTGCGCGGAAGGCTGTCTTGAAGACCTGACAGTGTTGACACCGGCTGGACCTTGAGTGTCTCAATGTTGCGCCGAAGTGTCTTGAAAAACTCGGCACTCATAGTCAGCTCGGCATTTTCTTGACGCTTGCCGACGATTTTCTTGCGCGAGTTTCTGGGCATAGCTGTCCTCCTTTTCGTTTAGAAGATTGACGCCGCGTCCGCCTGGGAGGTGCGTCGTCTAACGTTTCACTACCGTGATGAGGACCGCCACCGCCAAGGCGAACAGCAGTAGCGGCACGAGCATGGCGGCGACCGGCTCAAACACGATGATGCCGACACTGACGAGCGTGAAAAGGGCGAGCAGCTGCATCGGCCGCCGCTCGCCTCGACGGCGCGTCATCGTCGCCTGCTCGCGATGACCCAGCCCAGTCCGGCCAGGATCAAGATGGCCGCGATGGGGCCAAGGGCCGGACTCAGGATGCTGATGAGCGTGCTCCAGCCCTGATCGAGCGCGTTCATGAGCCAGGGTGGCAAGACCGGGCGCAACACGAGCTCGGTCAGGCGCATGACGATGCCGAGGAGCAGGAGCCCGGCCAGAACGCCGAGGCACCGCCCGATGATCGTCACAAGGACGGGTCGCATTACCGGCCTCCGGCCTGGCGCTGGCGGTCGGTGGCGTCAAGCAGGGCCTTGGCCTGTCGCCAATGCGCAGCGGACAGCCGTACGCACTCGCGCAGCATCTCTCGATCAGTGGCGGCAAGCTGCCGATAGATACGCCAGCGCCGGCGAAACCGATCCCAGGCGTCCCAGGCCAGCATCCAGCCGATGAACAGCAGCACCAGGACGAACACGACGCCGAGGCCGGCCGCGACGTACAGCCACGTCATCACAGCGTGCCCATCCTGCGCACGGTGGATCGGGCCACGTGCACGTAGTCGTCCACGAAGCCGGACAGGCGGTCCGCGATCACCGGGTCGCTGGCGGCCAGGCGCGCTTCAAGCGCCGACAGCAGCGAGGCACGCGTCATTGCCTCGGCGGCGACGTAGGCGACCGCCTGAACGTGGGCGGCTCCCACCAGTCCGTTGATCTGGGGCTGATCGACCTCGGTCTGTACGGCCCGCGTCAGCCGCCGCCGTGGCGGCGTCAGCGGGACCAGCTCAACGGCCTGCTTGGCCGGAACGAGTTCAGACATTTCCTCACTCCTCTCGATAGAAGAAGCCCGACGCACCTCACGTCGGGCGCGCGGCCGTTTAGTACGGTCGGTTGGCAACTAGCGACTGGTATGACTCTTCGATGTCGGCGAGCCGGTCCATCACGTTGAAGTGGAACTTGGCTGCCAGCGCGATCTGCTGCGCGATCTCGCGCACCGGCTGCTCAACGCTCTTCAGAGCCCACAGGCCCCAGGTCGCGCTGTCGCGCGGCACGGTCATGTCCTCCGCAAGCCAATCGGCGGAAGGCGGCCAGCAGTTCATCTCCCAGTCCAGGTCGAACATGCTGTGGTCGTACAGCTTGAGCACGTCGGCCCAGGCTTGGTCGAGTGACAACACGGGTTCGTGTGCCGACTCTCCGTACGCCCGGATGAGGCGGTTGCCGATGACGCATATCTCGTCACGCAGCGCCGTAATGTTCCTAGCCCGGTACACCCGGGAAGCGATCTTGGTCATCTGTGCTCCTCACTCGAACCCGCGTCTGGCGGGGTGGGCTGCGTGCCCGTGTGAATAAGGAGAACAAAGCCATTTACTACCCACTTCGCCATGGATTTCTACGGAACCGGACGAATCGGACGCACCTGCAGAGTGGTTGCCTATGGGGCTGTGGGATGATGGTCAGTCCCCGAGTTGAGGAGGCGAGGCTTAGGCGATGAGTTAGATCAACAACCCCTAGTTGATCATAGTGTGCTGCTTCGACGAAGAAACACGCTGAATCCAGCGAAACCTACGACGAGAGGAGGGTTGAACATGAAAGAGTGTCTCAAAAAGAGAGTTACCGCGCTGCGGCCTGATTGACGACTCTTCGTCAGCTGGTGTTGGCTGGCGAAGGGTGCTTGAACCCGCGGACGCCGGAGTGGATTATTGGGCAGATTGCCAAGCTGTTGAAAGGCAAAGGGTTGGGCCCATCGCAGGTCGACTGCTATCCGGTAGAATTGGTTGACATCATGCGGCCACCGCAAGTGTCTTGCGACGAAAGTCCTCAGCAGCGACGGGAATGGCTGAAATCTTTCATCGAGGGATTGTTGCGCGAGACAGCTGCGGAGCTCTCGTACGGGACGTCTGAGTTTGAGTTGGAGCGAACCATTGATGCGGTGCTCACCCTGTTTGGATTCATTGGGCTTAACCGCAGTAGACCACTTAAGAAGAGGCGAGAAGATGCAGCTGAAGAGTACGGCGTGAAACCGCGAACAATTGAATCGTCATGGCAAGTGGCGTATGCCAGAGAGCTGGGCTGGCGACTCTACAGATCGTTGCCTAATTCGTAGTTGCTTGTTCACCGCGATGCCTATAGGGCTCGCGGTTTTTTCATGCCTTTGGTCGATGCGATCTTGACGAAACATCGAATTTCATGTGACGATAGTAATCGTTGGTCCTGCCTCATCTTGACTGAAGCACGCTGTGAACCATTTGTTGCGACTGGCTTGCAGTGACCTTTGTTCAAGGTGAGAGGGTGTATGGATTGCCTAAGAAAGATGGTAGATTCCGTTACGAGCAACCGAAAGGATATGGTAGCCCGGAGTGGGTTATCTATCAGCTCTACGATCTCGCGCCTCTTGGCGCCGGAGCTGACAATCTCTTGAAGGCTACGCCGGAGCTAGTGAAAAAACTCTGTTTGATGAAGTCGCCTTCCGGTCCGGTTGATACGCGGCAAGCTGAGGTCGCCGAGCGTCGTATGGGGGAGGCGATCGACGCTCTTGATGACATCAATTGGGACAAGCCGCTGACCGCAGCTCTTCGCTATATCTTTGCGTTGTCGGATGAGTCTGAGGTCAATAAGGCAAACTTGCGGATCCGGGTTGAACGTGCGAGCCTGGCTTATGGAGTTCAGTACCGCTATTTCCGTAGTCGATATTACGATGAGGCCATCGTCCAGTTGAGTTGGATCATCTACTACAAATTGACACGTTCGGATGATTTCAGCTATAGCTACGCAGGCTAAATGCGCTTCCGCCTAACTTGTAAGCGAGTTGGGCGGCCTTTATTTCTCGATTCGAGCGCACCATGCTCCGCGTGGCGTTGTAGCTGTAGCTGAGCGCGAACTGTGCGGGAGTCGTCCGGATCGACAGCTCGATGCCGTAGGCGTCAGCCAACTCTTCAATGGTCTGGCCCCGTGTAGGCCGCGACGAGTTAGGCATCATCCGGGTCAGCCCGTGGAGGTGGAGCCGGGACAAATGAGGCCCTTGCAGACCCCGATGCTGGGTCCACAAGAGCCTCTTTGCTGTCTATTCCGCTACAGCGGCAGCGACCACCGCTTGTCGGCCGCCGGATGCGCTACGAGCTGCTTACCGTCCGGCGTGATCAAGATGGTGAAGTCCTCCGGCCGCGGTTGTTGCAGCTGGAGCCACTGTTCGTGTGCGGCCTCCAGCTCGTCCCACAGACGCCGGTCACCGCCTTGCGTGACCGGGCGGTCAGCGGCCGGATCACCCGCAGCGGTGTCCACACGCGCCCATGCCCCGGTGCGGGGGTCGGTGAGGCAGAAGTACATCGGGCCGTCCTCGACCTTGACGTGTCCGGACTTGGTCCCGGGCATCGCCAACTGGGCGAAGAACGCGAACACGCGCCCGCACTCCCGCAGCACCCCGGGCGCCAGCCGGGTCGTACGGGACTGGCCGGCCTCGTGAACAGCGCGGCTGGACAGCTCGGGCAAGAGGCGGAAGGGCTGGTCAGGGCTTCGCAGTGGCATGAAGTTCAACTTTGTGGGTAGGAACTGGCCGCGCGCGGTCTGGTCGGCGTCCACGGTCAGGCGGGCCAGGTTACCCGCGAAGGCGCCGCGGATGTCGGTGAGGATCGTCCCGCCGGGCCGGGTCTGCTCGAGCCAGGCCGGAGGCACCTTCCGCAGCGACGCCGTGGCGATGATTCGGTCGTACGGGGCACGCTGCGGGTACCCGAGGTACCCGTCCGCCACGGCGAGCGCCGGGGCCAAGCCAAGAGCGTCCAGTCGCTCACGAGCCTGGTCCACGTACGTCGGGTTGACGTCGACCGACGTCACCGACCCAGACCCCAGCCGGCGCGACAGCAGGGCGGCAGTCCACCCGGTGCCGGTGCCAATCTCCAGCACGGAGTCGCCTTCGGTGGCGCCGCTGTGCTCCAGCATGGTGGCTACCACCGTCGGGGCGGAACATGAGCTGACGAGCACGCCCTGCTCGTCGAAGTCGGTCAGCAGCGCCTCATTGTGGTAGACCGCGCGCAGCCACTCTTCCCGCCGGGCGCTGTCGGCTGCGTCGTGGGACTGGCCACCTAGGTTGTCCGGCAACGTGAACTTCGGTGCAAACAGGTGCCGGGGGATCTCCTCGAACGCGGCCCTCCACTCGGGCGTGGTCAGCGCTCCCTTGTCGACCAGTTGCCGGATCAAGGCGTGGTTGAGTTCGTCGGCCAGTCGCTGCAGGTCGCTGTCGAGGTCGATCACAGGTCTGCTCCTGTCAGGTGCGCGGCGAGGGCGGCGGCGATGGGCAGCCCGGTCGCCTCTTGAATCCAACCCCATTGGCCGCTCGGGTTCAGGTCGACGAAGTGGTGTAGGCCGTCTGCTGTCACGACGAAGTCGGCTGCCGCGAAGACCAGGCCGAGCCGGTCCAGCAGCGCGAGCAGGGCGGCTTCGACCTCATCCGGCAGGTCCACCGGTTCGTAGCGCAGCCCCGCATAGTTCGTCCGCCAGTCGATCATGCCCTCGTCAGGTGACAGGATGCTGGCTGCGAACACTCGGCCGCCGACGACGGTTGCCCGTACGTCGCGGACTTTCGGCACCCGCTGTTGGAACTGGTGCGCGGTCAGAGCCACCCGCAGGTCGGCCATGTCCGACGTCGCTACCTCGGTCGTGGGGATGAAGGCCACCCGGTTGCCATCGGCCACCGTCGCCGACGCGAGGGCCTTGTACACGGCCGATGGACCCAGGTAGGCGCTGTGCTCGGCGGCGTGCTCCGGGGCGTTGGTGATCACGGTGCGCGGCACCGACAGTCCGCACGCGGCGGCGGTCTGCAGCTGAAACGGCTTGTACTCGGCGTCGGCCGCCCGGGAGGGGTGGTTGACCCACGCGCAGGGCAGGCTCATGAGAAGCCCGCCGAGGCCTCGGCGGGCTTCCCGACCCGCGAACCGCTGCTCAGCGTCGGTCATCGCTTCCGGGAATTTGAACATCGTCGGGCGCCGGACGTAGACGCTGCGGATGTCGCCCAGGTCGACGACGCAGTCTGTACTGCGAATCTCGCCGTGCCAGGTGCCGTCAAAACGCGCGCTCACCTGGAGTGAGAGCGGGAAATCGGCGGTATCGACGCGCATTACCGACGCGCCCCTGTTGTCTAACTCCTTGACCACCAGGTCGGCCGTTGTGTCGGCCGCCTCGGTCAAGACCAGCACCGTGCTGGCAACAGTTTGCGGGTTCATCGCTTCAGCCTGTCTCCCTCGCTCAGCTGTTAGTCGTCGGTCACGTCGAATCGCACATCCTCATCTTCGCCGCTACCGTCACTGGTGATTTCGGAAACGGCCTGAGTAGGGTCCTTCTTTGCGCGAATGTCGATACGATTGGGCGCAGTCCGCAGGGTGAGGCCGAAGGGTGTCACGTCGGTGTCTGAAACAGGCTCAGACGTCGGCGTCCATCCCAGCGGAGGCCCGAGCACAAAACGCTTGTCGGCATCGGCGATTGGCAGCTCGGTCGTGGTCATCTGCTGTCTCCATTTTCTGTAGGGATTACTTCGGATTACCTGCGCCAGGTACGTATGCGGTGGGTCTTCTGTCAGCGATACGGGTGCGCCGCCCGCTAGCCACCACGCGGACGAAACGTCACTCCGACCGCCGCCAGCAGCCGGTAGACCTTGCCGTATGACACGTCGTAGAGGCCGGCGACTTCCCGAATCGTTGAGCCTGACTCGTACTGGCACACGACCTCATCAATATCGAGATCGCAGCGGATGCCCCGGCCCGAGGTGGGCATGTTGGCTCCGTGCTGGCGCAAGAGTTCGCCGGTCCAGTTCAGCGACAGGCCGTACATGCGGGCGATCTCGGTGACGGTCTTTCCGGCGCTATGGTCACGGACCATGCGCCGGTTGCGCGCTGCGCGGTTCATGAGCGCACCCCGAAGGCAGGCTCCTGCCCGCGCGAGCGGAGGCTAATTCCCACGCGCAGCAGCATGTTCCGCGTGGCGCTGTAGCTGAGTCCGAACTGCGCCCCGGTGGCTCGGATTGATAGCCCGCTCTGGTACGCCTCGACCAGGCCGGGCGGGGTCGGCTGCACCTGCCGCTGTTGCGGCCGCATAGTGACATCAGCGTCAAGCAGGCGACTGCGAACCTGGCGGTACGACAAGCCGCATGTGGCAACGATTTCCTCAACGGTCCGGCCGCTCGTATAGGCAGCAATGATTTCGGCGTCGTCGCTCGGTTCGGGCAGTGAGGTCGAGTCCGGCATGGTGGCGAGTGGTCACTCCTTGTCGAGGTCGCGCAGCCCCTGAAGCACGCGGGCCGCGATATCAGCGGGCGGTGACGAGAGCGAGCGGCGCGGATACGGCGTGGGCTTGCCGACGTACGGCCGTGTTCGTTTCGGAAGCACCGGCGGTAGTTTCACGGTGGGCTCGTCTGCCGGGGCCGGCTGAATGACAGGCAGGACTTCCGTGGGGGCGTTGGCGGCCTCGGCCTCGGCGTTCTCGTGTGTGACGCGCCCTCGGATACCAGCCACCGTCCGCTCCGGCTGAGACCGGACTCGGCGGTTGTGCCGGGCGTTCGAGACCAGCAGCACGATGATCAGGGCCACCGGAACGGCCATGACGACCAGTACCGCCAGCACCCCACCGTTCACGGGCCTGGAGACTCGGGCGGGTCAGACGGCACCGTGGCCGCCAGCGCGGTGGGCAACTTGTCGCCGTACAGCTCCAGTACTTCGGCGAGCGCTCGGAGCAAGCCGCTGACTTCCTTGAGGTCGCCTCCGCCGAGGGTTCCGGCTTCGAGCTGTACGGCGGCCTGCAGCAGCTCCCTGCCCGTGTCTCGGACCCGGTCGGCGAGCGTGATCAGGTCTTTCGGCTCCTGCTCCTCGGCGTGACGGGTCAAGAGGCTGGCCAGGCCGACGAGCAACCCGGCGAACTCGCGCTGCTTTTCGGCGGCCATTGCTTCAGTCAGGAGTTCGGTGGAGATGCGCGGCATATGCTTGTTGACGGCGGCGAGCGCGCGTACCAGGTCGGTGGTTTGGCGCTTCATGCCAGCGTCTCAGCCAGCTCGTCTGAGAGCACGTGCAGCTGGGCCCCGGTCCGCCGGATGGAAGCTCGTTTCACAAGAGCGGCCCCGATGTGGGGTGAGAGGTCGCCCGACTCCACCAGCAGCACGGCCGTGCGGGGGTAGACCGGCAGCACGTCCACCAGACCGGTGAAGCCGGGCTCCACGACTTCGTCCGGCCCACTGCCGATGTCCACGAACATGGCCCCGAAGCACCACCCCTCGGTGAAGCACCACAGCTCGAGCAGAGCGGTGCAAGACTGGACGGCCTGCCGGTCCTCCCCAGGCGTGGCGATGTAGCCGTAGGCCATGAGCGGGTCCACGGCCGGCACGGCCACAAAGGGGCGAGCCAGCAGCACATCGGCCAGGGCGTCGAGCCGGGGCGGCATGTTCGGACGCACTAGAACCCCTCCCGCAGCCGGTACGCCTGCAGCGCAGAGGGGCACGGCCACACGCGGCCGCACCAAACGCAGCCGCTCACGCCCGGCTCGTGGACGAGCAGCGTCAGGGTGATGAGCGAGTACAGCTGGGCCGGTTCCGGCACCCGCAGTTCAGCTACGGGAGTGAGCGGCTGGCCGCGCCGCCAGCACCGAGGCACGAGCGCCAGCGGTCGCCTCCGGTTGTGATGGGTTATGCGAGCCGCCATGTCATCCCTGCTTCCTCGTGGGTCTGGGAGCACCCCGGCGACCAGGACCCGCGTCGGAACGGGCATGGAGGACATGACCCGTGGACGGTTCAACCGGTCACCGGGGTGCCGAAATGACCATGGAGCAGGCCGCCCCTGGTCCACCAGGGGGACGAAACCCGGCGAATGTCGGGCCAATGGGGTGGTGGGCGGTCTGACCTGCGGTAATGTGGCGATCTCGCGCTGTCACCGAGGGGAGACGATCATGGGTGGGCGTCGCACGGGCCTGATCCGGGCGCGCAAGGCCGCCATCTACACCCAGGAGTCGTTAGCCCACGCCCTGAACATGGACACCAAGACGGTGGGCACGTGGGAGCGTGGCGAGGCTGAGCCCGTGCCGTACAAGCGACCGAAGCTGGCCAAGCTCCTGGGTATCTCGCTGGCGCAGCTGGAAGAACTGCTAGCGGAGGGCACCTCTGGCGTTCTCGCGGAGCCGGCAGCGGCCGTCGAGCCCGCCGCGCCGAGTCCAGCGCCGTCCACGCCGCGCGGCGGTCTGCTCCTGCCGGTTATGGTGAACGGGAGGCCCGTACTTATCCCGCTGGACGCCGCTACCGCGAGCGCCAGTGAACTCGGGCCGTTTCTGTCGCCCGCTCTCGTCGCCGGAGACGAGGCCAGCCTTCCAGCGGCTCAAGCCGCGGAATGGGACGCCATGAGTCCGCTTACTCGCCGTTCGCTGCTCACACACGGCTTAGCAGCTTCGGCGCTTCCGGCCCTCGGCCTTGATGAACTCGGGCGCGTCGCCGAGGCCATGGCCGATGCCCGCCGCTACTTCGACGGTCCGGTCCTCGACTACTTCGGCCGCCAGCTGGCGGCCTGCAAGGCTGATGACGGCACGCTCGGACCGGCGAAAACGTTGCCCCTCGTGCTTGGGGTGGTCGGCGCGATTGAAGAGCACGCCCGCGACGTGAAGCCGGACATCCGCCGCGATCTGCTCAGGCTCGGGGCCGAGGGGGCCGAGTTCGCGGGCTGGCTCTACCGCGACGTACGTGATTTCGGCCGGACGTTGTACTGGTACGACCGGGCGATTGAGTGGGCGCAAGAAGCAGACGACCCAGCCATGCAGGGCTACGTGCTGCTCAAAAAGGCCCAGCTGGCCTTTGACGAACGCGAACCGCTACGGATGCTGACGCTGGCGCAGGCCGTCCAGCGTGGACCGTGGTCCTTGCCGACCCGCGTCCAGGCCGAGTCGGTGCAGCAGGAGGCGCGGGCGGAAGTCATGCTCGGGGCGACTGCCGACGCCGTGGCGACGAAGCTGGACCGGGCCCGCCAACTGCTGGGCGCTCGCGATGACGGGGCGTCCACGCTGGGAGCGCACTACAACGACACGCTGCTGACCATGCAGACGGCGATCTGCTACACCGAGGCTGGGGCACCACGACGGGCGGTGGAGCTGTACGACGAGTCGCTGGTGGAAGACCGGTTCTCGCCTCGCGATTACGGGTTCTTCCTGTCGCTGCGGGCTGGTTCGCTGGCACTGGCGGGCGAACCCGACGAGGCCGCCCGGACCGGTGTCGAGTCGGCGGCCCGGGCCGACAGCACCAGCTCCCGGCGCACGAAACAGGAGCTGGTCCGCGTACTGGAGCACCTCCGGCCCTGGACGAACCGTCCGGCCGTCACGCAGCTGCGCGAGGTCATCGCCAGCTAGCCCAGCGGGTACTACTTGGCTGTCAGCCAGTCGCGGACGGCGGTGATGACCTCGGCCTGCCAGGCCTGAGACTGCGGGTCGGCGTACGTCGGGTCATTGTGGACGGCAAGGCCATGCTGCGCGCCCTCGAGCTCAAGCAGTCGGTGCGGGGCGGTCAGCCGGCGATCTGCATCCCGCGACGACTCCACCGGGATGAAGGTGTCCTTGGTGCCATGCACGATGAGCGTGGGCGCCCCGATGTCGGCCAAAGCCCCGCGGGCATCGAGCCAGAACACCTCGTTGAGCAGGGCCCGACTCAGCTTGAAACTCGGCGAGTGCGGCAAGAAGCCCTGCTCGCTCAGGTCGCGCGCGGCCTCGTCGGTCAGGTAGTCGCCTCGCCAGAAGTCCTTCTGATCCACAAACCGCTGCTTGTAGTCGAGCAACGGGTTGAACAAGACCAGCCGTTCGACGTCGGCCGGACGTCGGGCGGCGTAGTAGGCGGCCAGGCCACCGGAGAAGCTGGCCGCCACGAGCGACGCCGTCGCCAGGCTGGTCTCCCGGCAGAGGTGGGCCCCAGCTGCACGAATAGCGTTGAGGACCCCGGCGAGCGATAACTCCTCCTGACGGCCTTCGCTCTCGCCGTGACCAGGGAGATCGAAGCGGAGCGAGGCTACGCCGCTCTCAGCCAGGCCGGCGGCCAGTCGGGTGAAGAAGCCCGCCTCATGCCGCGTGACACCGCCGCCGTGCACCAGCACAGCGGCATGGCGGCTCGGCCCGTCCGGCTGGACCAGCGTGCCGATCAGGTTGAGGCCGTCTGGCGTGCGGACCGTGGTCCCGGTGCTACGTGCGGTCATATTCCAAGCTTACGGTCGGGGGCGTCCGGTCGGAGAGTTGGCTCGTGTGGGTAGTTCGTTCCGAGCGATACCCAATAAGCAGGCTTCTGCTTGTACGTTGACTCTTTGCGATCGCTCAACTACCACCCGCAGGCAATGCGCCACCCATTTGAGTACTTGCCTTCAGCTCGCTAATGGGCGAGAATATATGTTGTTTCTTGATCAATTTAGCAAAAAAAATCACGACTGGGGTTGAATTATTACCATGATCATATCTCCGTCGTGTTCGTGACATACAATCGTAAATGGCAGGCAGCATGGCAAAGACGGCGGCAGTGGCTTTCAGCATCTTTCTTAACGGACTCACGCCGAGTGACAGCGAGCGTTCGAAGGCCTCCTCGCATCGCGAAAGCATTAGTTCAAAACTCGACGCGAAGTTCGGCGTCTATCGCATGTTTGAGAGTGGCTCGTTCAAGCATGGCACCGGAGTAAGCGGTCACAGCGATGTTGACTTCTTCGTGTCGCTTAAGTCGAACCGACCGAGCTTGTCGGACAGTACGCTCTCGGCTGTGCGGAGTGCGTTGCAGGAGAGATTCCCGTATACGCATATCCACGTCTCGCGGCCTGCTGTCGTGCTTGAGTTCGGTCAGGGATATGAGCGCGTCGAGGTCATCCCGGCCTACGCGAAGGAGCGCGTGACTGACAAAGAGGTCATGAAGTTCAATATCCCCGGCGTTGTGGACGAGTGGATGGAGTCCACGCCAGAGGCCCACCTGAGTTACGTCAACAGCTGCAACTCCAACCCGCAGGGCGGCGCGAAGGAGCTTGCTCGTCTAGCCAAGGCGTGGAAGTACTATCGTAACGTGCCGATCTCATCTTTTTACCTGGAGATGCGAGCGGCTCAATATATGGATGGCGAGACCTTTATTGACTATGCCCAGGACCTCAAGAGATTCCTTGAGCGATTGCAGGGTCATGAGCTCGCGTCGATGAATGATCCGACTGGGTATACGGGTCGAATCCATGCATGTTCAAGTGACGTAAAGCGAGCGGACGCATTGTCGAAGCTTGACACCGCTGCAACTCGGGCCACCAAGGCGCTCGATGAACACAAGAGCGGCAATGAGCGCAAGGCGTTCGAGTGGTGGGACCTACTATTCAATGGTGAATTTCCGGCTTACTACTAGGCCCGCTGAAAAGGTGTTCTAGCTCTCATCGTTTTCCGACTCAATTGAATGCTTGACGCGCGAAGATAGTAGGCGCGCGACGCTCTTCATCGTTGCCTCGTTCTTCTTTCGCTTGAGCTTGTAGATGAAGTCGGGAACCTGGGGAACGTCTCGGCGTAGAGTGTATAGGCGACTCTGCCAGACAAGCAGGTCTTCGCTCTCAAGTTCTTTGGCGTTGTCTTCCAGTTTCGCCTCGATTGTGGCCGTGAGGTCGCTGCGGTCCGCCGCTGCGCGGCGGATGCCGAACCAGTACTCAAAAGCGTTCAAGAAGGCCGGAAGTAGCGGCAGGAGAACGCCAAGCAAGAACGTGGTGAAGCTGAGCTTCTGTACGACTCCGAATGTAACCAAGAGGGCCGTCCAGACAATTACGATACCCAGCCAGGTATTGGCATAGGTACGCAGAAGCCGGTCAGAGTAAGAGGCGTTTGCTCGCTGACATATCGCGACCGTGACTAAGCCATCCTGCGCCTCGTCGATGTCGTACCAGTCGAGAAGCCTGGCCTCCTTTGCTTGAGACAAGATGCTCTCGTCCACTCCGGCAATTGCGGAAATTTCTTCCAGCGACGGGCTTGGCGTGCGCTTACCTTGGGACGGCATCCCAAAAATCAGCGTGTCGAATATTTCTTGCACAGCCGCAGCCTTCGCCGAAGTCTTTTTCTCCAGCTGAATAAGCGTAGTTCGGCCAGCAAAAGTCCATAAGGTGGCTATGGCACCCCAGACTATGGCGGACTTTGGCCAAACTAGGCAGGCTATCGGTGTGACAATCGCGATCAGAAGGACGCCGATTGTACGAAATGCCAGCCAACGCTTTGATTTGGAGTACAGACGCCGTTGGGCGAGGAGGAGGCGGGCTGCTTCAATAGTATTCTGCTCTCGGGAAATAATCTCACTCGTTGGAGGAGTGTATTCCCCTGCGTTGGAAGGGGTGCGGGCGTCTGTCATCATCCTGACCTTTCGTTACTGTGAATAATAGCAGAGTGCATATCAGTTCGACATCTCCCGTAACGTGTCGACCTGTATTGCTTACGATCCCGTGACCCGGGATCCTTGGGAGTGGAAGACGTCTAAGCAGTGAGCAGGCTGAATGGCCAGAATGAGGTAGGATCGATCGATGACGCAAGTCTCTTCTGCTGGTAGCACGAGCTCAGGTGATTCACCTTCGCCGCTGATCGTTGCATCGATGCCCTGGGTCTTCACCCAGCGCTCGCCCTTGAGCTCAGATGGATTTATCTCAGAGGCGAAGCGACGCGGGTTCGATCTCAACACTCAGGTTATGCGCGAGCTCTACCGGCATCGGTTGCTTATCCCGTTCGTGTGGGCGCAAAACGAGCCGGACCCGTCGCTGGCGGTCTCCGTCGATGATGAGCCAGGTCGAGCGGGGACCTTGCTTATGGAACTGCGTCTCGCTCGCGAGACAGGCAGGTTGCGTGACCTTGCTACGACGACCTTCCGGCCGCACCTGCCATTTGCTCGGCAGGCGCGGTTCAACCGGCGCTGGTGGAATGGCTTCATCTACTCGTGGCATCAGCTGCACGTCTTGTCGGTCATGCCGTGGATACTCGAAGGGCGTCGGAACAAGTGGCGAGGTCGGGAACTGCGCGTAACGCTGCCAGTGCCTCATGAGCACTTGATCGAGCAGGCGGCCGAGTTCAGGAGACTTGCCGTTGCGGCGACCGCTCTTGAGGCGAGGTACAACCCAGCACTCGATCCGGAGTGGGTTCGCCTGTCGGGTGCGGGTGTCGAAGAGTGGAAGGGCTACAGAGACGGCTTCGATCCAGTCGTCGCGAGTCGTGCTCTTGGCTACTCCGCAGCTCAAGCGAGGGATGACGCCGAAGACCTGCTTGAGCTGGCGCAGAGGATTGACCCACTTGGGCGGTCATGGGGCAAGCTCGCGCGGCGAGCGCCGAAGAAGGCATGGGATGACCTCAAAGGGCCAGCCCTGGCCGCCATGGATATGCGGCAGACGGCTGAGATCCTGCTTCTCTTCTACGAAGACTTGGCCGGCCGCGGCGTAGCTGACCCGCTTCCGGAGCCGCCGGTGATGACAGTGCATCCCATGCACGACCGCTTGAGCTACCGCGACAGCACATTGGATCAAGACCTGATGAGGCTCGGCATATCGCCTCATCCTCGTGTTGTGCTGGCCGTGGAGGGCGAAAGCGAAGCAGTGCACGTGCCGAAGGTCTGGACGGAGCTGGGCTTCCGCGAGGCACCTGAACTTATGCGAGTGCTGCGTCTCGATGGCGTGGACAAAGACTTGCAGAAGGTGGCCGCGCTGGCCGCTGCGCCCTTGATCGGCGGCCGGCGGGTTCAAGGTAGCTGGGACCTGCTCAAGCCGCCCACCTGCTTGATGATCGCCGTTGATCCCGAAGGCAAGTGGTCTCCAGACAGGGCGGCGAAGACGCGCGAAGACATCCTTGACGAGATCAGGAATGTGCTTCGCGCGCAGGGTGCCAAGACTACTGAAGAAGAACTCGCCCTGCTCGTGGACGTGCAGACGTGGTCGGCGTCCTGCTACGAGTTCGCTCACTTCGACGATGACGAGCTGGCTGATGCCTTGATCGCCGTGCACGAGACGGTGAACAGCCTAACCCGCGACGAGCTGATTCGGGACCTCGCGAACCTGCGCGAGCGTTCGCGAAAGGGGCAAAAGCGGGTAGATATCAAGCACGTCTGGAGCCAGTGGACCTACAAGCCCAGCAAGGTTGACTTGGCCAAGCAGCTGTGGCCAGCGCTGAAGCGCAAGATCGATAGGTGCCGAGTTGAGGAGGATGCTCCCGTGCCAGAGATCGTCGAGGTGGTTATGCACGCCCACGCGACGGCTCAGCAGTGGCGCTATGAGTCTTTTGTACTGACGGCGGTCGAAGGCCCGGGCGACCAGTAGGGCTACCGCTCACGCCCGTTCGTATCCCGCATCCGCATCCGCATGCCAGCCGTCGACGGTCGGAGTACGACTGTTTCGGCGTTCGGCCCGGCAAGAGAGTTGAAGTTCCCATCGAGGCTCTCAAGGTGCCAGACCCTAGCCGAAACGTCTAAGGGCATGCGGGACTCGTTAGGTGTCGGAGAGCAAATAAATCTTGGCGGATCGGCACATGTGTCACGAACGTCGGTTCGCTACTAGAACTGTGTCCCACTTCTTGACATGTTAGTGATTATCTATCATATTTGCCACAGACGAGCTGATTAAGTTTCGTTCGCACCTATCTCGCGAGAGCTGTCGCATGTTCAAACTGCGGCGGCGGCAAGCGCTTGAACAGCCTCCGCTAGCCTCAGCGCGATTGCGCAACGTTGATGCTACAGGCGTAACACTGCGCGGCCAGCTTGCGACCATATGAAAGGAACGACCAACATGCCTGGTGGTCTTGGATTGACCGGCGCAAGTTTGCCGTCGATGGAGGAGGAGGCGCAGTGGCGGCGCGACTTTGAGCGTGCAAAAGATGGTACAAAAGCCATGCTGCGCCGCGAACAAGGCCCTTGGGAATTGGATGCACTTGAGACCTGGATCATGAAAGAATTTCAGGTGGCGAGCAGGGTTGCGGAATTTGTGTTGAGCGAGCTCAAAGTGAGCAGGGTCCTAGTTCAGGTGAGGATAGGATCTGCGGTTATGAGTCAGATTCACGATGCCGGGAAACCGGCCTGAGCTTAACCCTCTGGGCCACCGGTCCAGAGGGTTAAATATTTCACGGGGAGCTGCACGTGGCCACGTTGGGAAACGCCTACCAGAGCTTCGATGCTAAACCGCTCCATGCAGAAGAGAGTGATGCGGACGAATACAGAAATCCGTTTCAGCGTGACCGGGACCGAGTGTTGTACTCCTCGGCATTTCGTCGGTTAGCTGGCGTGACGCAAGTCGCTGCCGTTCGAGAGCAGGCCTTGTTGCATAACCGCTTGACCCATAGCCTCAAGGTTGCCCAACTAGCTAGAAGCATGGCGCAGCGTCTTCTGACGAATGAAAATTTCACGAGCGACCTTGAGCAGGAGTGTCATCCATACCTGCCGGACATAGCCGAAACAGCCGGCCTTGCCCACGATCTCGGGCACCCGCCATTTGGTCATATTGCTGAGAAGGTCTTGAATGTTGAGATGGAAGACTATGGTGGGTTTGAAGGCAATGCGCAGTCGTTCCGTATAGTAACAAAGCTCGCGTCTCGTAAATTGAACCCTTATGGACTCAACTTGACCCGGGCTAGTCTGAATTCAATCTTAAAGTATCCGCAGTACCGTAAGGATGCGTCGTCCCGACCGCTGCCGCACGTGAAATGGTCTGATCGAAGTCGTGGTCGGAAATGGGGGGCATATCTGTCGGAGGAGCGGGACTTCGATCATGCGCGCGAACAGCTTAGTGGTGCTCCCCGTGTGGAGGTGCGGAGCGTTGCGGCAATTCTCATGGACTGGGCGGATGATGTATCTTTCGCGACACACGATCTCGATGACTACTATCGGGGTGGTTTGATTCCGCTCAATACCTTGCGTCGTGACGACAAGGAGTTTCTTGACTTTGCTCGGGTGCGGAACAGCTCCGGAGAACACCCCCTGGACGGCTATAACCACAATGAGTTCATGGCTGCGTATGAAAGACTCTTAAGGTCCGACCCTCCTAGGGAGAGATTTGAAGATACTCGCGATCAGCGCGTCCGAATCAATCAATGGATCTCGGATCGCATCAAAAAGTATGTTAGATCGGTGGAGTGCGACTGCTCGGAAGATGGCGCGTATCTGAGGGTAGATGAGAGCAGTCAATATGAGGTGGAAGTGCTGAAGACTCTAAATTGGTATCATGTGATCAATAAGCCCGCGCTGGCCGTGGCTCAGCATGGCCAGAAGCGTATCATGAGACGCCTCTTTCAGGCGCTATTCGCTCTTGTTCAGGACAATGCAGAAAGAATTCAAACAAAATCGAGGGCACCTGTACCTATAACACTCCAAGAGATATATAGGCGTATTATTGATTCTGGTATCGACTACGGCTCCGAGGAAGAGATTCGAGCGCGCGCAGTCTGCGACTATATCTGCGGCTTGACCGAGGATCAAACTGTCGATCTTTACGAACGTCTCACGGGAAGAAGTGTGGCTCGGAACTCAATCTTCGGCGCATGGTTTCACTGATCTGTTCGGGCGGCCGCTGATCCACGGCGTTGGCGTGGGGCGTCGGGGCTGTTTTTTGGGGCGCCGGAAGCATCAATCGGGAAAGGGTGGAGCAGATGACTGGCCGACGGTTTCAGTTTCATAGTTGGGATGAGCTTCGGGATGTCAAGAGGATCCATGAAAAGGGCAGCAAAAAGTGCAGGAAGGAGGCTGAACGATTATATGGATTGGGTGCCCTTGATGAATGGAGATCGGAAATTGAACACGCGGAACTGATTGAAGGAACGCTTATGGAAGTCCTGGCCGAGTATACAGCCAGGCGCGAGGAAAAGGCGGCTAGAGAGTATAGTTCTCGGAGTGGTAGCGGATCTCAGCACATGAAAGCAAGGCGTAGTGAACAGGACGTATCCGGCACTCCTGCAGCTCCCAATCTTTCTATTTGGTTTGACAAGATGCAGATGGATGATCGACCAGTTCCTCATCTAATCTGGGAGGTTGACCGTCGAATCTACCTGGGGCAGTCCGTTGGAGGACACCTCAAGGTCTATGTTGAGTCACCAGTTCCGACTCAAGGCGGAATTGTTATTGTGGGACGCTATTGGCTTCCGGCCAATGGTCCATCGGAACTCGGCCGCTCCATCAATGTGATTAATGCTGCCCGTCGTAGGCGCTGATGGTGCTGCCCGCAATGCCGTTGACGGAACTACCTCGCTACTTGAAGGCACCTTAAGGTCGTGTCGTTCCGGCCCTATTGGCAAGTGGTTGGCACATTGGGTTAGTGGCTAGATCCATTCTCCGATACGAGATCGCCGACACCGCTGGTGAACGCTACGTTTGAACGAAGAGCCTATGGGCATTCCTGCCGCTCCCGCCCGTTTGTGTCCCGCATCCGCACTTCAAGCTCCAAGAGTCTCCGCTGCACCGTGCTTGCCGTCGTGTTGAACTTCTCGGCGACGCGTGCGAGCGGCCAGCCAGATCGGTAGAGCCTGGCGGCTTCGGGTACATCGTCCGGATGGAGTCCGGGCGGCTTGGTGTCGATACCTCGGGAGCGCAGATGCTTGCCGACCGTGTCCCGGCTGACGCCAAAGCGGGTGGCGAGCTCGCGGACCCGGTCTCCGGCCTGGTAGGCGGCTACGAGCTCATCGATCTCGGCGGGGCGCAGCTGGCGGGCAGTCCGATGGACAGGTTTGTGATTTGCGTCACAAATCGGCAGGTCTGGCCACGTCTGGACCAGCCCGAGCATGTGTCGCACCGGCCGGGGAGACCTTGAAAGGGCCTCCGTCAGGCCCACAACGTTTCACAACCCGAACTCTCGGGTTGTTGGACACGAACCAGTGGTTCGTGTCCATTTTGTTATATGTGGTCTTGTGGGCCGCGCCGATGCATGAGTTGATCAGTCATGTGGTGGGTAGATGCGTCTGTGCTCGCGGTACTGATCACGCAACTCTCCGGTCCCAAGTTGGCTCACGTTAGTGTTCTCATCGACGAGGATGCCGAGGCGTGGTCGCGGGGCCAGAAGGCGGCCTCCGAGGATCCGTCTCAGCCGACCTCCCCGAGCGCGCCCCGGTCACCGAGATCGATAGCCTCGCCGGCCCCGCCTGCCTACCTGCACCAGCGGGGCGCCGGACGCTGCGCGGCATTCCTGAGCCGCAAGGACACGTAGGTGGCCAAGCTCGATCGGTGATGCACGCTGTCACGGTCCGCCAGTGCAACGCCCTGCCGGGGTCGTCAGGGCAGGATAGGAACATGAGCGGCGCGATTTTATATGACGGCTGGTGCGGCGAGCCTATTGCGTGGGCCCGACTCGGTGATCCCGTTATCGGGCAAGAGTGGACCGAGCATGGCTCGGTGGCCGTGACTAGTCGGTTGTCCCCAGCTGAGGCGCTTCGTAAGTACGGTCCCATCACTGAGCTGGTGGTTGGCCGCAACGGCGGCTTTGAGTCCGTCACCTACGGCGTGACCAAATTCGTCTCCCGGTTCCTGGATCCGCGAGGCACGGGTCTGTATGACGACACTGTTGTCGTCGTGCACGACCCCACTCGGGACAATTACGAGTGCCCGGTCTGCCAGGCTGCGCCCGGCGAGCAGTGTGTGAACAAGAAGAAGCAGCCGTGCGGAACACACAACAAGCGGTCTCAGGGGCGTTCGCGATGGGAGATCGAGCAGGCTGATGCGGCGGCCCGAAAGTCGCGCGAGGAAGCGGAGGCTGCCGAACAGTGGCAGCGCGAGATGGCCACGCCGCCGACTCTCGGCGCGGTGCTAGAAGTCAAGCGCTGGATGCTTGCTGATCAGGCGACATCCGATGTTGCCGACCGATACACTGTCGAGCTTACCTACGCCAACCGGACGGTTCAGGCCACCGCGGACAGCGGGGAACGAGTGTTCTTGGCCCGCAACGAATACACCGGTGGTTGGCACGTCATCTGTGGTCAGCCGACGTCTATGCGCCTGCCGTGTCGGGGAGGCGGTGCTGGCGTGCCGTGCAGGGTGCGACACAAGCCAGGGTTGCACCTGCGCGAGGACTCGGAGTGGACCTGACGCGGCAAGCATGCCACCCGAATCTATGAGCCAATTCGGGTTTCACGACCCCTCAGATAGGACGGAGGGCGAATTTTGCGTCAATCTGACCGGTGTCATCGATCAGTCGGCGAAGTATCTGCTCGGCAGCTCCCCGTGACAGAACATCGTGCTCCCGCTGGTTGCTGTAGCTGCGCAGGCAGCCATAGCACGAAGTCTCGGGCCCGCAGTCGCAGAGGCTAACACGTCGAAGGGCGGCGTTGAAAACACTTTCGAGGCGTTGCTCGATCATGAGGACATGGCCTGCTCCGCCGGGCACGGCGTCGAAAAGGACGATCTCCCAGCGATCGATCCCAGTCGGAGTGAGTGAGCCGCCTATGTCGTCGCGACCAATCTCGAGCGTTTCGCATGCAGCTTCGACGATCGCGTAGAGCACTGAGTGCCATGCGGCCTGGTTGCCGACGAATCCAGCGACCCGGAGATCCAGCGTCAGGAGGTCTGTTTCGTAGGAGTGAGCGAGATCGAGCGGGTGCTGGGGCCCGTTGCAGTCGATGTCTCGGAGGAGATGCTTGTGCGCCGGACCTTTTTGCGGGCTGGCGACGCGAGCGGAACCGTGACCGCACCAGTCGCAGATCCAGAACCCACGGCCTCCTGGCCCGTCGGCAACAGCGATCAGCCGTCCCCGGGGACCGACTCGAACATTCGCGGATCCGCCCGGGAGCCGGAGCTGTCGGGTCTTGCCCTCGGGCGGATGCTTAAGGATGTGAGTAGCCCCGCTCCACGAGCGCATTGGCGGCCGCGGTCCAGGGTTCTTCGGCTCCTTGTCAGCGACAAATCCGAACTCGGGAATCGTGAGCTTCCGGGGGGTCGCCTCTGCGGCAGCTCCGCAGTAGGAGCAGGTCGTGTCGACATCCGCGACCGCTTGTCGGAATCCGCCGCATCGTTTGCAGACGTAGTAGTTGAACTCTTCGAGATCTCGGCCAGGAAGTCGGTAGATTCCGCGTGATGTCCAGAGTTTTCCTCCGGCGACAAGGGTAGCGTCGGGTGCGTACTCATGGATGGCGGCTGAAAGGTCGCGAGTCAGGTCGAGGCTCGACCCGAGATGCTTGCCTAGGCCGAAGGCAGTTCGAAGCTCGACGCTGTCGGTGGGGAAGCCGTACTTGGGAAGGACGTTGTGGTTGGCCAAGAAGCCGAGCAAGTCTCGTCGACGTAGCGTGTTGCCGACTTGCTGGTATCGCTCGGCCAATTGGAAATTCTTGGCTTCCGCTGCCTCATCACGCAGGTGTTCGAGTTCCGACACGTCCGCAGCGAGCTCACGGCGGACGTCCTCCAGAAGATCAATGAGGTGCGACGCCCAGATCCCGCTCTCGACGCCGAGCTCGTGCGCGATCTGCGCTGGCAGGATCCGCATCAGGGACTTGGTGATCTCAGTTGGCACCGGGGAGAGAAATCCCTTGATCAGACTGACCGTGGGCGCACTCTCCTCGTCAGGCAAAAAGAATCCGCCAGCAGTGCGCTCGATCTTGTTCGTCGACGCGAAGTGCCAGCGGAAGAATTCGGCCAGCGCCACCGAGTGTGCGTGCCGACGATTGATCCGGGCGTTGACGAGCGGTACGTATGGTGCTCGAATCACACCGGACATCATCACCTCCGGTTCGGCAAAATGCGTCAGGTCATGGCTACGTCGATTCGCATATGTCACCACGAGCGCAGCTGACCCGGCGCGTCGGCCTGCTCGGCCAGCCCGCTGGATGTAGTTGGCGGTGTTCGGCGGCATGTTCCTTAGCATCACTGCCTGAAGCTCGCCTACGTCGACACCGAGCTCGAACGTCGTCGAGCATGATAGTGCGTTGACGCGGCCGCGGATAAAGTCTTGCTGGATGGAAGCCGCCTCGACGTTCGACCACTGCGCGGTGTGTTCTTTTGCGGACAGCGGTACGGCGTTCATCGACCTGTAGATCGATCGATAGTGGTCGATATCGTCGTCCAGATCTAGTGAAACGAACGGCGCCAGCGTGCCGTCGCAGCTCAATGCCGGGCAGACGCCACGCACGGTGAATGGGGAAATGCGCCGGCAGGTGGTGCACTGATGGACTGGATTTCGTTCGGAAACCCACGTTAGTCTCAGCAACTCGTGGTCTACCTGGTAGGCGACGCCCAGCGCATGTTCCGTTGATGACCGAAGCCAGTCCACCGGCGAATTCGGATTGGTTAAGAACGCCCAAATGCCCTTCAAGAGAGCGATCGCGTCGGTGTCCACGTTCAGGGCTGTGAGAACTCGGCGGGTGTAGTCAACGCGACGGTTGGTTCCTTTCCCTGGCAGCCAGGACAAAACCTTGCGAACTGATTCAGGTCCAGACAGGCGGGCGCGGATCGGCCCGAGGCGAGGTGCGAATATTTCGTGGTTGGGCGGTACGTCCTCGGGCATGCTGACCGCGCCCTGTTGACGGAGTGTTCGGACGAGTTCCTGCAGGAAGGCCCATGCCTCACCGGGCCCAAGGCCAAGATCCAGTAGGGGTTTCGGGACTTGCCAAGACCTGTCGCGGTACAGGGCGATGCTTGCCAAGCCAAGCCCCTCTAGCGACTGACGGTCGTCGGTGGCGAGGATCTCAGCCATGACCCATGGTGCGACTTGGCGGAGTTCCTGCTGGGCGGTCAGTCGACCAGGGAAGACTCGGGTGCGCTTGGCTGCCTTCCTCGTTTCGAAACTCAGGTCCTCGATGCCGACCGGTTCTTCATCTGCGCCGGAAGCAATCAATCCCTGCGAGATCAGCCGCCGGCGCTGGAGGCGCAGGTAGGAGTCTTCGAGGTAGGGGGCGAAGTAGGCGGCCGCCTGGCGACTGTCGCTGAACGCGAGCAGCTTGCGCCCCTCGCCCGGGAGATCCGCTTCCCTCGGGTCCGATCCCGGTGGAAGGCATTGATAAAGCGACGTTGTGATTACGGCTCCGCTGGCGTCTGCGCCAGTCTCGAAGATACGTACGGTGCCAGCCCCCCGTGCTCCGCAGACGAGGCAGCCGGCGATTTCGTCACCCTTTTGGTTGAGGCGCCGCACCGGCCTTAGGTCGCTGGCTCTGCAGCTTCGGTCAGCGCAAGCGGTAGCGCGCGAGTCGTTGAGCGAACCGCATTTGGCGCAGAGTTTGGCGTTGTTTCCCGTGACCCCTCTACCCTCGTCAGCTACTGCTTCTTCGTCTTCGTCGATCAGCTCAGGCTGATCACCGAGTACGAGCCATGTGCCCTTTTCGGTGGCCTTGCGAGGACGGAGGCGGACGACGCCGTCGACGATCTCCGGTGAGCCCACGATGTGCACGGCGCCGCATCGCTTGCAGGACCCCAGCTCGAATACTCGGGTGTCGCATTCGGGACACAGGTCGTGACGCGCGAGATGCACGTGAGGGCCATTGGGGCTCAGGCAGGTGAAGGCGCCCTCAGTTGCGCGCAGGAACAGGTGATATCGAGCGGAAAGAACTGCGGTGCCGTCCTGGTTCCTGAGGCTGCTCGCGACTTTGACCGCGGCGGCGAGCCCGGCAGGCCCGTGCGGATCTTCGCCGAATACAGCTTCTACAACCGAATCGAACCTCTTCGGACCGCTGGCCAGCGTCGACCGGAGCGTCGCGAGAGCCTGTTCGTGGCTCAGCGCGACAGTGGCACCCGCACCGGGGCTCGAAGAGAATCCAGCTTTGCTCGCGAGCGCGCCGATAGCCGCATCGTGGTCTGGCTCGTCGAGGAGTTGGATGTAGTCGGCTGCCGTGAGCGGTCCCCAATATGGGCCTTCCGGAGCTGGGAGCCGCTCGGCGGTGATCAAGTCTTGCCTCGACGGGTCGCCGTCGACCGACTCAAATGGTTGGTCGAACAGGCTGGACGCGAATTTGGTCACTGTTGACGGCTCGGAATCGCCGCCGACGGTCGCGGATGTCGCGATGCATTGAAGGGCGGAACCCGGAGCGACTCGGTCTCGGACGCGGCGCAGAAGCATCGCGATCTCGGCGCCCTGCGTACCGTCGTAGACGTGCGCTTCGTCGACAACGATGAAGCGCCATGTAGAGGTGCCCCCGGAGCCGAACAGCTGCAGGTCGCTCGGGCGCAGGAGCAGGTACTCCAACATCGCATAGTTCGTCAGCAGCAAGTGTGGCGGCGTCGCTCGCATCTCTGTACGGCTCAAGAGTTCGTTCGGGAGGATCGGCTCACCGATGTTCAGCTCGCCGAAGCGCTCGCGAGCTTTGACCGGGTCGTGCTCGGTGTCGCCGGTATAGCGCCCGAACGTGATTGCCGGGTAGGTAGCCAGGAGCTGGCGCAGACGTTTCAGCTGGTCATTGGCCAGGGCGTTCATCGGGTAGAGCAGCAGCGCGCGGACGCCTGGGCCTAAGGTTCCCTCTGCGTCTTCCCGCACGAGCCGATCCAGGATGGGGAGCAGGAACGATTCCGTCTTGCCCGAACCCGTTCCCGTTGCGACGACCACATTGCGCCCAGCTGCAACCTTGCGGATGGCGCGCTCCTGATGCACGTAGAGCGGTCGATCCATTGGCATCGCGTTGCTGGCGAGCCGCGTGAAGCCGGATGCGAGAACGCCCTCGTCGATCAGCTCGTGAGCCGTGGCTCCGGGAGCATACGGCGGGGTCGCCTCGAGATAGGGGCCCTTGTCGAGGAGACTAGTTGTGTCGATCGCCCGCCGTAGCGCTGCGTCGAGCAGCGGGTCTCGGACTGCCAGAAGTGACTGCAGATAGCGTCGGTATGTCGCCTTGATCTGTGCTGATGTTGCGACGGCGTCGATGCTTCGCGTCATTTGGCTACCTCAGAGTTCCGGGCGGAGATGCTGGCGACGAGCAATTCGGCAAGGATCAGGTCAGTTGCCACCAGCTGGGGTACGACCTCGCCTAGGTCGCTCCACCAGCGCCGTTGCCGCTCAAGCCAACTTGAAGCAACTCCGTGGCCCCGGGCGGCGTGCCGCGCGGCGAGCGCGCATCCCAAAGACAGGGACGGCACCACGCGCCATCCCGAGATCGCCGTGGCGTGGCGGCGTGCGTCGAAGGCAGCCGTGGTGGTCGGGTCATTGATTATCCGGAGCAGCCGAGTCATCTCTTCGTAGATTCTTCGCGAGTTGGCGATGAGCCAATGCAGCCGTGGGTCCTTGCGTTCCCTCACCAGGTCCATCGTTCCGATCACACGGGAGTCGCCGCTGAGCAAGCCGTGCGGCACAAGTCCTGCTTGACGCACGAACGCTTCTCGCATGGCCGAGGCTTCGTCGTACAGATCGGCTGCCGCGTCCAGCCGTCCCGCGGTAGCGACGGGATCTTTGCCTGCGAGGATCTCGGTTACCCGAGCGCCGCACACGGTGGCTGCCGCGTCGATTTCTTCTCGAGACCACCCTGCGTCGGCGGCTGAGAGCAAGGCGGCAGGCAGTGCACCACGGACCGACCACTCGGGAGCCCGGTCGTCATGCGCCGCGATGAGGTTTGCCCGCACCAAGCCGGATTCGATGAGCAGAGACGAGATTGATGACCCCGGCGCTTTCGACGCGGTGAGCGAGAGAAGGGCGTCGCGAGGGGAGGAGTAGACGGCCGCATCGATGGCTCTGCTGACGGCTGTCACGCGATCACCTAAGGCGAGGGCGCCGATGAGTCCGCGTACCGACCACAGTCGGCTGAAGTCAGTGATGCGTTCAGGGAACGGGCGCACGCCGGCGAGGTATGCCGAAAGGGCGTTCTCCTCCGGATCGTCCTCCGCGAGCCAACCGTCAGCGTCGACGAACGAAGCTGTTCCTCGTGCTGGCCAGTCCGGCACGGGCTCCGGCACCCACGCGTCGTCAATCCGGACGGTGACGATCACCGGGCCCGCGTCGCACAGCCAGCGGGGAAGTGCAGCCCGGCCGTGGACGACGGGAAGAACCTCGGCCTCGCGCCACGGGGCACGCAAGGAGTAGACGAGTGCCATGAGACCGTCGACCTCGACGGATTGGCTCAGGATCAGGGTTCCTTCATGGGCGGTGATCTCGCGATACAGCCGCTTCGGTCGGATTACCGCGACCTGCAGTGCACCGTCCGCACTGAGACACAGCCGGACGTGTGGGTGGGCGGCGATCGTGTCTGCGAGCTGGGCGAGATTGAACCGGTAGACACCGTTACGACCGACGCTTGGAGCGAGGGTTTGAAGCAGCCCGGTCGTTCCCAGCACGTGCAGCGTCGGGTCGGCCGAGACGCCGACATTCACAATGAATGTACCGGGAGATTCGCGGATATCCTCGCCGAATAGCGTCACCGGCCGGATGGACGCCATCGACGCGCCAGCTTTCGATTCATAGGCGACCGACATATGTGGCGGTGTGAGCTGAACGCGACATGCAGTAGTGCCCGCCGACAGTAGGACCGTGGCACCACGTTGCCGCTCGCCTAGGTCGGTTCGTGACCTGCTTACGGTTAGGTCAGGCGGTGCATCGACGGTGACCGCCACCGGTTGTAACCCCGCTGCGGTGAGTCGACGCCAGCTCGGGTCGAAGTTGACGGACAGGCCCTCAGCGATGGCGAGCGTACGGGTAACGCCCCGGCCCCATGGGCCTCGAACACGCACGGTGAAAGTTCCCAACAGCGGCCGCGGCAGCCGAGCCCAGATCTCGTTCGGGTTCCAGCTGTCGTCCTCGGTGCTCCACTGTGCGAGCGTCTCGCCGTCGCAGTCGCGGATGTCAACTCGCCAACCAGCGTGTCGGAGATCGTCCGGCAACTCGATCGACGGGACGCCGGCGTACACCGGCATTCCCGTTGTCGTGCGGACGCCGAGCGTCAACTCCATCGCTGCGACCCGAGCCCCAGTGTGGTTGCGAACAGTGTGGACGGCGTCGGATCCAGCGAGCCGGACACTCTGGGCGCGAGCGAGATCGACCAGCAGCAGGCACCAACCGGACCAGCCCGGGGGGAGAGGACTTTCCGAGAGTCTGGATACGTCACCGGTGACTTCGAGCTTGTCCGGTTCATCGCCCGGGAACAGGACCCACACGAGCCCCGCTGGGAGGGGGCGGACAGGAGACAGGCGGGCGCCATCTTCCCCGAAGAAAATTGCCGGGTCGTTGTCATCAACGACGGAAAGGTTCGCCTGGAGATGCTCCTTCCCCAACAGCGCTGCCGTCGCCAACCGAACGGGCTTTGGAATGACGACATCGGTCTGTGGTGCCGGTTCGTTCGCGCCAGGCCACAGAGCTTTCGTCGCAACACGCTGAACGTCTGCGTCAAGCCCGACGTTCCAGACCGCGGTTCCGTCGGGCGCATCACCGACTGGTGGCAGTCTCAGGAGGACGCCACGGCCGAACGGGTCGATCACGAGGTGGGGCTGCACCTCAGGTACCTTCGTTGGCACACTGACGTCCGCAGGTGCAATCTCTCCGCGTTCGTTGAGTTCGAGGGCCTTGAGGCGGAATCTTTCGGGCAGTTGCACATCGAGGCCGTCGCCGCCGGCCGATACTGCATCAAGCAGATCGAAAACTCGATCAGTGACATCGGCTGCGAACTCGCCGCCGTAGCGCAGGAAACGTTCGACAGGCTTGTCCACGTTGTGGAGGTGACGATCCGTCGCCCGCGAGGCGACCCATGCCAGCAACTCTGCCGCTGTTGACCCCGGCGACGCGGTCCGACGCTCGGTGACCATCCGGAAGTAGTTCTCCAGACAGTTGGTCGGAACGCCGCAGTGCAACAGCATCCGGCCCACGTATCGTTGCCCCGCTTCCTCGCCTTGTGCGACGAAAGTCGGCATCCCAAGTCGCTCGAGGTTGCGCAAGAACGCTCCACCCCATTCAGGGTTGAACGCTTGGCCAATGTCGCGATCGAGGAACGATCTAAGGTGCGGCCAAAGACCTGCGTGGTCATATCGTTCGGCAGCGACGAACGCGGTGGTCACGACATGCACGGCCGGCCACCGTCGTAGGAGCCGCTGTCGGTCTGCCCCGTCCAGGCCCGAGTACCGACCGCCGATCAGCTCCAGCGCTGTCGCGCAGTCGCGCGAGGAGATCGAGTCAAGCGCCTCGGCGACCAGCGACACGAGGCTCAGCCGTCGTCGCCAGTTGAGGTCAAGATCGGATAGGTACTCCTGCGCGGACCTTGTGCCGCCTGCGCTAACGCCCGTCATGCCAGTCCCCAGCCGGTCTTGCCGTGTGGTACCAGTCATGGTTGCGGACCTGCTCGACAGGCTCGCGAGATTGGTACTGCGGCATCGACGCATCACTGTGACCGCTCGGCGTCGGGGCGGCGTCGGCGCGGACCACTCCGCCTATTTTCATGAACGCATCTCCCTAGCCCGTCCGACCTATGTCACAGTCGGTGACCCGCCGATCGAGTTTGTCTCAGTGCGGTCCTAGTTGCGTCCGCCGGAGGGGTCACGGTGAACAACGTCCGTGCGCCGGTCAGCGTTACCATTAGTTGCCGAATCGCTGTTATATGGTCACCGGTGGTGGGTCGAACTGCCTGAGCCGATACGGCGCAGCCGACGACGTCCTTGACCGTGGCGACGGCTTGCCGGCTGGCGTAGTACTACCTCCGGGGCGAGGTGACAGTTGGACTGTGGATTTGGGAGCGTCGAGACTCACCTACATCGGCAGGCGGGTCAGCCTTGGCCGTTGCACTGGTGACGTCGCGCCCAAGGAGGCGTTTGGACGGTGTCCAAAGCGACAACGACGTGATCACGGCTGCGGCAAGTCGCAGCCTGTAGCCCCGCGAGTGATCTGCTAGCGCTGGCCCGATGTTCGTGTTGACGCCCCTGGCTCTGCGGTATGAGTGACGATTCCGGCGTCAGGCGCCGTCCTCGGCGGGAGCCCCGTCGGCCTGCCAGCATGACGTCAGGTCATTCCGACGTGGAGTGACCAACTGCTACTACGTGCGCGGGGTGCGGTCGCTGGACCATCCGGCTCGGATGATCGAGACGAGCGTCCGTGAGCGTGCTGTGCTGATGAAGGTTCTTGCGGAGGGTCTCTGCGGAGGTGGGTCGCTGGTGGGCGGTCCAGTGGCGGGCGGTTTCTTGCCAGGTGCGATCAACCAGGTCGTCGTTGGACGTGATGGCCGCCGGTCGGCTGCCGGTATCGCTGGCCGGTCCTTCGTTCGGCCTGGTCGCGACGGTGTCGAAGGCGGCTTTAGAGTCGGCGGCGCAGCGGCGGGCCGGGTCATCGGACATCACTTGCCTCGGTGGTCACCGTGGTGCGGGGCGCCTGGGTGTCGCGCATGGTGACGTCGCGTTCGAGGAGCCGCGTACGCACGGTGTCGGCGGTGACGTGCATGCGGTTGCCGATGCGGGCGAGTGACCAGCCTTGGCGGTAGAGGTGCTCGGCGTCGTCACTCTAGTCGTCGGTGAGGCCGCGCCTCCTTCGTCGTCGCGGTGAAGGGTGGTGAGCCAACCGAGGACGGTGCGGCGCCACGGAGCTTCCACCCGCATGGCCCCGGAGCATGGGAGGCCGTCTTGACCGATGACAACGCCGACCGGGTTCGTGTACTTCCGGGCGTTGGCTCGTGCGCCGGCCCGTCCCCAGTTACTCCTTTCGTGTCAATGCCCAGCATCAAGGCCCATCGGGATCAATGCGTCATTCCGGCGACGACTCTCCCCGTCATGTCGGTATCCAGGTAGGTTCGGACCCATGGCGGACCCGCACCTCACCCTGCCGGAACGATCCGCGCTGCTCGCGCTGATGACCCTGATCCGCGAGGCGTCGAATGCCAACCTCACCGACGAACTGGGCATCAAGATCAAAAAAGAGGAGAGGCAACACCTGGTCGAATTGGGCTACATCAAGGCGTGGCAGACCGGTCGATACCGGGCATGGGTGCACGAACTGACCGACGAGGGTTGGCGGCGCTGCGGTGACGAACTGGGCAGCCCCACCCCGAAGGGCGCACCAAAAGCCACCCGGCTGCAATACTCGCTGACCCGCCGGTTCGCCGCTTTCATGGCACGATCCGACCTGCGTATCGCGGACATCTTTGTCCTCGACGACGAGTCGACCGCCCCGGTCGCTGACATCACGGACCGAATCCGCGCCGCGTACACCGAATTGGCTACCGCCCCTGGTGCCGGTGTCAGCCTGACTCGGCTGCGGCGCGCCTTCGCCGACGTGGCGCGTTCCGACCTGGACGCCGCCCTTCTGCGGCTAGCCCTGGAACCGTCAGTGCGGCTCAATCCTGAGTTCAATCAGAAAACCCTCACCCCGGCCGACCGGGCCGCCGCGCTGCGCACCGGCGGAGAGGACGTGCACCTGCTGTCCATTGAACAGTCATGAAGGCGATCGAACGCGACGCACTGGCGGAACTGGCCAAGACCAACTGGGCGCCCACCAGGGAAAGCGTGTGGACGGAGCCCGAAGCGCACGTCGACGGTCTCAACGATCGGGCGTTGCGGACGGTTATGGCTGGCTTCGCTGACGCCAAGGCTAGTGATGCGGAGAGCCCGATCGGCGTGGTCGTCACCGGACGGCCCGGTTCGGGCAAGACCCATCTCGTCGCCACCGTGCGGAAGCGAGTCAGCGCGGCAGGCGGCTACTTCTTCGCTCTTGAACTACGGCACGAACGATCTTTCTGGCAGAAGGTCGTGCTCGACGTGCTCAGCGGTCTGCTCCAGTTCGGCAGTGACGGTTTGGAACAGGGCGTCATCCTGCGGCGGGAGCTGTCCCGGAAACTCAATTTGCCCGAACCCTTGCATCGGCAACTCGTGGGACTGGGCAAACCAACCCGGGCCGGACTTGATGACATGGTAGGGGCGCTGGATCAGGTTGATCGGCGGCTCGCATTCGAATGCGGGCACACCCTGCGAGCCTTGGCGTTGCTGGCCAGCGATTCGGTGACGACCAGGGAGGTCGGCATCGCCTACCTTTCGTCGGAAAGCGAAGCGGTAGTTGGCGAACGAGCCGAATGGGGCCTTCGCGCCAATGCTAGGACATCGCACGAAATGGTCGGTGAACTGTTCAAGTTGATCGCGCTCACCGGGCCAAGTGTGATCGCGCTGGATCAAATCGATACCCTGATCAAACAGTCGGAACGAGGAGCCGACAGCGCCACATCTGAAGCCGCGTCCGACGCTATTTCGGACTCGATAGGATTGCCTAGGCGGCGGCTGTTCGAGGATGTCGGCAGCGGGCTCATGGAGTTGCGCGAAGCCACCCGCCGGTCACTGGTTCTGGTAGCCTGTATGGACTTGGTCTGGCAGGGCATCCGGGACTATGCGCCGGGCTCTGTCGAGCAACGGTTCCGCCGTGCCGAGCAATTGGACACCATCCCGGCGGCGGCGGTCGGGCAGGCGCTTATAGAAAGACGGTTCGCGCTCAAATTCGAAAAGGTCGGCTTCGTTCCGCCCTATCCGAGTTGGCCAATAAGGTTGGAGGCGTTCGCCGACGCGGTCCGGTTCACCGCTCGCGGCCTCATTCGCCGGGTCGACACCCACGTCCAGGTGTGTCTGGACGCGAATGAGGTCACCGAACTGAGCAGCCTCGCCGAGTCGAGCCGCGCTGACGCAGCCGCGCCGCGACCGGGGCCTGCAATGGTTCCGGTCGATCATGGCGCGCTCACCGAGATAGACCGACAGCTGGCGGCCCTGGTGAACGATGTCAACATGATCGCGGAGATCGACAAGGCGCTCGACCCGTACCAGGAGGATCAGCGCATACCGGACCTCTTGTGTCCCGCCTTGAATCGGTGGGTTGCCGAACAGGGCGAAGAACGCTTCCAGTACGAGGTGCCTACGGAAACGATGGCCGCCGGCAATCCGGCCCTGCACGCCGAACTGCGACGGACCTTGGACGAGAGCACCGAGGACAAGATTTATTGGTCGTTTCGGGCGATCGCGTGGAGTGACGGGCGAGCGGTGATCAACCGGATTGACCGAGTCCTGAATACCACCGGCCTGGACGTGGTGGCGCCGAAACGTAAAGTCTACCTATTGCGCACCGGCGATTGGTCGAACGGTCGCAAGACCCGACAGAAGGTCCAGGAATTCGAGACGGCGGGCGGAGTCGTGATCCGACTGCCAAGGGAGACATTGGAGATTGACTTCCGCACGTTCGCGGCATTGGAGCGACTAGCTGCGACCCAGCCACCGGCCCAGTTCAACGCATGGTTGCTCAGTCGCCGCCCGGCCAGCCACACCGCCTTGCTGCGCGAGGTGTTCGGCGACCCGCCGGATGACGCGGAGCCACCGGGTCCCGAACCCGAACCGACCCCTGAGCCGCAACCGTCCGATGTGTCCTGGCCGATGGCCGACCCGGACACCACCAACCCTGCCACGGCCATATCAGGTGGGGTGACGGTGGACCCGGTGACACTGCACGTTGGCGACCGGATGGACACCGGCGCGGCGGTGACGATCGCGTTGGAATCGTTGCGGAAGCACACGGCGATTTTTGCCGGGTCCGGGTCGGGTAAGACGGTGTTGATCCGCCGGTTGGTCGAGGAATGTGCGCTGCGTGGCGTGTCCGCGATCGTGCTCGACCCCAACAACGATCTGGCCCGGCTCGGCGACTCGTGGCCGCAGCCACCGGATGCCTGGGGGCCCAACGACGCGGTCCGCGCCGACGACTACCTTCGCAACACCGACGTCGTGCTCTGGACGCCCCGTCGGGAAACGGGCCGGCCGTTGACGTTCCGTCCGCTGCCCGACTTCGCCGCGGTCGCCGACGACCCGGACGAGTTCCGCCAGGCCATCGACACGGCTGTCGCCGCGCTCGCACCACGCGCCCGCGCCGACGGCGCAACCGCGAAGGCCGAGCGGTCCCGCGCCGTTCTCAACCAGGCGTTGCAGTACTTCGCGTACGAGGCCGGCGGCGGGCTCAGCCATTTCTTGGACCTGCTCGGTGACCTGCCCGATGACGTAACACCACTGGCCAAAGCACATGAAATGGCCGCGGACATGGCGCAGACACTACGCGCGGCCATGATCAACGATCCGTTGTTCGGCGGCGTTGGCGAGCCGGTGGACCCGGGCGTGCTGCTCACCCCGGCGGCTGGCAAACGCGCCCGGATCTCGGTGATCAGCCTGATTGGCTTGCCCGCTGAGGAACAACGGCAGAGCTTCGTCAACCAACTCCAGATGGCCCTGTTCGCCTGGATCAAGCAGCATCCCGCCGGCGACCGGCCACTCGGCGGGCTGCTGGTCATGGATGAGGCGCAGACCATCGCTCCGTCCGGTTCGCTGACCGCAAGCACGTACAGCACCCTTGCGTTGGCCTCGCAGGCCCGCAAGTACGGGCTCGGCCTGGTGTTCGCCACGCAGGCGCCACGCGGTATCCACAACCGGATTTCCGGCAACGCCGCCACGCAGTTCTTCGGCTTCCTCAACAGCCCGCCGCAGATCGCTGCAGCCAAGGAAATGGCAGCCGCGAAATCCAGTTCGGTGCCGGACATCTCCCGGTTGAGCGCAGGCCAGTTCTACGCCGTCGCCGAGGGTTTGGCGTTCCAGAAGATCCGCACCCCAATCTGCCTGAGCTACCACCCGCCGAGCCCGCTGACCGTCGAAGAAGTCATCGCCCGCGCTCGGCAGGACTGACGCCTGTGCAAGGAGTGGACCCGCCGTGGAGAAGGTGATCGAGAGCCTGGTCAAGGGCTTCCAGCAGGACCAGGACCTGACCGAACTACAGGAGTCCGAGGCATTCGAGGCGTTCGCCGCCTATTGCGTGCTCAGTTCGTACTACAACGACCCCTTCAACCCGGACGCGTACCGTACCGGCGGAGGCAATGATCTCGGCATCGACGCGTACGCGGTCCTGATCGACGGGGACCTGTACCGGGACCCAACGGAAGTGCGGGCGGCGATGAGCCGCAAGCGGCCGCAGGTGCAGGTGGTGATCATCCAGGCCAAAACCAGCAGCAAGTTCGAGACCAAGGTGATCTCGGATCTCGCGGAGAATCTTGGTCACCTGTGTGGGTCCGGCGGGATCCCGTACGTTGTGTCCGCCGACGTGGCCAGCCTGCGAGGCTGCTTGGACGTCGTGTTCGAGAACTCAGCCCGGTTGGCCGGTCAACTGCCGCAACTGCACGTCCGTTATGTGACCACCGGCGATCAGATCTCGGATATGATCAACCGCAAGGCGCGGTCGGCCGAGAAGCATTTGGACAAGCTCAACCGATTCGATACGACCGACGTGCGCTGCGTGAACTGGCGGGAGTTGCGTGCGCTGTACCAGCAGGCGACCAGCACCGTCCGGGTCACCCTGCCGGTGCCGAAACAGTTCGCCGTGCCGGCGGCCCCCGGCGTTGAACAGTCGTTCGTCGGGCTGATCGCCGCGCCGGAGCTGGTCCGCATCATATTGGACGACGGCTCGGGAAAGTTGCGTGAGAACCTGTTCGAGAGCAACGTGCGAGCCTTCCAGGGCTACAACAGGGTCAACAGCGGTATTCGGGACACCCTGCGGGATCCGGACAAACGGCAGAGGTTCGCTGTGATGAACAACGGCGTCACCATCGTGACACGGAAACTGGACCGTGTCGGCGACGATTTCGTGTTGGACGATTTCCAGATCGTGAATGGCTGTCAGACCTGTCACGTGCTGTTCCACGAGCGTGATCAGCTCACCGACCAAGTTTTCGTCAGCGTCCACATCGTTCACTCGGTGGACGAGGATGTGATCCAGGGCATTGTGGCCGCAACCAACCAGCAGACCCCTGTCAGCGACGAGGACCTGGCTGCGAGGGAGGACTTCCACAAGGAGCTGGAGGACTTTTTCACCCTCGGCTGGGATAAGCCACACCAGTTGTTCTATGAACGTCGCGCGAAACAGTACAGCGAACGCAAGGACGTGGAGAAGACCCGGGTCATCAGCCGCGCCCAACTCAGCCGCGCGTACCTGGCCATGTTCCTGAACGAATCATCCCGCGTAGGCCACTATCAAGAGCTGATCAAGGCACGCGGTACTGAACTGTTCGTCACTGGCCAGCCGGCGATCCTGTACTACACGGCCGCGGCAACCTGGTACCGATTGGAGTGGATGATCCGGAACCAGCGTATCAATCGCGGCTATCGGCCCGCCCAATATCACTTGATGGCGATGATCCGGCAGAAGCTGGTTGGTTCGGTGAAACTGCCGCCCAATGGTAGAGCTGCGCAGAAGGAGTGCGACAAAATTCTGAAGGTAATCTGGAATGCGGAGGCTGCGGAAAAGCTAGTCGTCCGCGAGTTGCTGCCGGTGATCCAGCGGGCCATCGACGCCGAACGGGCCGCCGGGGTGCCGTTGGGGGAGGCGGTGCGTAACGAGCGGTTTGCCGAGCTGGTCCGTAGGGAGCTGACCGACAGCACCGGTCGCTAAGGGCGCGGTGCGACCAGCCTGAGGTGCCGGTGCGACTTTGGCACCGGGGTTGGGCGTGTTCGGCGCCGCTAGCGCTAGCGACCGTGGCGCGGCGCGTGCACTGTTGTACAACAACCTCGGGCGCGCGCCCGGTATCTCGGCTGGCACGCGGTGCGCCTACGGCGGTCGCTGCGCAAGAACCAGTGGCCTGGTCGCCGCGATCGGCCTGCTCGGCACGGTAGGGGGCCGCCCGCCGCGACGTACCTGCAGGTCAGCGAGACGAGGCGCCGATCAGGCTGGAATCCTGGCCCAAGTCAGGTGGTCACCGATCTGGCCTTGATCTCGAGCGGTGAGTAGCCCAGACGAGTGATCTGCCAATGCCGCTCGATGCTGTGGTGGCCGCTGATGATGGGCAGCATGAGTGACGATTCTCGGGTCGAGCGCCGTCGGCGGGACTACGTGGTCGACCAGATCGAAACCGTGCCGATGACTGCCGAGCAGTACGAGCAGGCGGTCAGTGCGTTGGCAACCTTGATTGTCGAATGGGCGACGAGCCGCCGCCGGGACAACAGCATGACACCCGGGACGGAATCCGGTCATTCCGACGGTGATTGACCAGCCGCCACCATTGTGGCGTTTCGGTCGCCGGACCGTTCCGCTCGGACGATCGAGACGAGCATCCGCGAGCGGGCCGTGCTGATGCGCAGGTTCTTGCGGAGGGCCTCGGCTGAGATGGGGCGCTGATGGGTGGCCCAGTGTCGGGCGTCTTCGTGCCGGGCGCGGTCAATCAGATCGTCGTCGGGCGCGATGGCCACTGGACTGCTGGCGGCATCACCGGCAGGTCCTTCGCTGTGTCTGGTGATGGCGGTCGGCGTGGCCGCCGCCGTGTCGGTGGTTGTGATGGTGACGTCCGTGTCGGCATCGGTGCCGCCTACGTTCGCGTGGGTTGTCTCCTTCGGCTGGCGGCTGATGGTGCTGATGGCCTGCAGCAGGCTTGGTCCGACTTGAGCCCAGCCGATAAGCAGGAGCGGGCCGACGGCGTCGAAGGCGGCTTTACCGTAGGCGCCGGTGAGGAGTGGGTCGGCGATGTTGAGGGCGAGGGTGGTGAGGCTGGCGAAGGTGAGTAGTCGGCGGGCTGGCCGGAGTTGTTCTGGTGTGGCGTCGTGCAGGGCGAGGTGTCGGGTGCCGAGGAGCAGGCCGAGGATGGAGAGGTCGACTGCGGGTGCGACGAGTGGTGCGACTCAGGTGGGGACGTCGAGGCGGAGGGCGAGGTTGAGGACGTTGCCGAAGCCGAAGAGGAAGGTGAGGCCGACAACGGTGCCCATGATCACGGTGACGGCCTGCACGACGGGGGCAGTGTCTGGACCTGGTCGGGTCGACGGCTCGACGATGGATCGGGTCATCGAAATTCACCTGCCTCGGTGCGCTTCTCGGTCGGGGGGCGTCCCTGGGTGTCGCGCATGGCGACGCCGCGTTCAAGGAGCCGTGCGCGGACGGTGTCTGCGGTGACGTCCATGTGGTTGCCGATGCGGGCGAGTGACCAACCTTGCTGATAGAGGTGCTCGGCGTCGTCGATCTGGTCGTCGGTGAGGCCGCGCCGCCGCATGGGTACGTCGTGGCGGTGAAGGATGGCGCTGACGGTGCGGCGCTCGATGCCGAACTCGTCGGCGAGCTGGTAGACGGTCGAGCCGGCCTGGTAGCTGGCGATGAGCTGCTGGGTCTGGGCGTCGTCGAGCCGGTAGCGGTGGTTACTTTCGGTACCTCCTGCTGACTCTGGGTGCCGAGGAGTAGGTGGCTGGATCGTCAGCTCTGGCCCGTCGACCAGGAGCAAAGAGTTCGGGTTGTGCCACGTCAGGCCCACGTTTTAGGCCTGTACCTGCAAAGGTGCGGGCCTTTTTCGTGTCCGCGGTCGTGACGGTCACCGTGTCAGTTCGGGGTCAGGTCCGTGTCAGGGCGGGCGTTCAGAGTTCTCCCCATGACCACCTCAGCGATCACCGCGACGGGCCTCCGGAAGGCCTACCAAGACAAAGTCGTGCTCGATGGCATCGATCTGGATGTTGCCGCCGGGAGCGTTTTCTCGCTTCTCGGGCCGAATGGGGCCGGGAAGACCACCACCGTCAACATCCTCACCACCCTGGCCCAGGCCGATGGCGGGAGCGTGCGTGTCAACGGGCATGACGTCGGCTCCGAAGCCAAGGCCGTTCGGAAGGCCATCGGGGTCACCGGGCAGTTCGCCGCCGTCGATGAGCTGCTCACCGGGCGGGAAAACCTGCAGCTCATGGTCGATCTCAGCCCCGTCGAGAACGGGAAGCGGGTCGTTGCCGATCTGCTGGAGCGGTTCGAACTGACCGAGTCCGCGGGTAAGCCCACCTCCACCTACTCGGGTGGCATGCGGCGGAAGCTCGACCTCGCCATGACGCTCGTCGGTGACCCGCGGATCATCTTCCTCGACGAGCCGACCACCGGGCTGGACCCGCGCAGCCGGCGCACCATGTGGTCCATCGTCAAGGACCTCGTGGCCGACGGCGTCACCATCTTCCTCACTACCCAGTACCTCGACGAGGCCGACCAGCTCGCCGACAAGATCGCCGTGCTCGACAGCGGGCGCCTGGTCGCCCAGGGCACGCCCGATGAGCTCAAGCGCCAGATCCCCGGCACGCACGTCCGGCTGCGGTTCACCAGCGTCGGCGAACTCGACGCGGCCGCGCGGGTCATCGCCGGCTCCACCCGCGATGACGAAGCCCTGACCCTGCGGGTTCCCGGCGACGGTGGCACGAAGTCGCTGCGCAACCTGCTCGACCGGCTCGACGAGTACGCCATCAGCGCCGAAGAGTTTTCCGTCCACACACCCGATCTCGACGACGTCTTCCTCGCCCTGACGGGCCACAACACCACGGAGGTAGCAGCGAAATGAGCGCCCAGACCGTCATGTTGCGCCGCAACTTCAAGCACATCGCCCGGAACCCGACCTCGGTGTTCAACGCCGTCCTGATGCCGATCGTGATCATGCTGATGTTCGTGTACATGCTGGGAGACGCCTTCGACGTCGGCGTGAACTACGTCGACTACGCGACGCCCGGCCTGATGCTGCTGGCCATCTGCTACGGCCTCGGGGCCACCGCGACGTCGGTGAACTCCGACATGACCAAGGGCATCATCAACCGCTTCAAGGTCATGGACGTCTCGCGCGGCGCGGTGCTGACCGGGCACGTCGTCGCCAGCGTCCTGACGAACGTCGTCGCCATCGCGGCTCTCGTCGGCGTGGCGTTCGCGCTGGGTTTCCGGCCGCACGCGAGTTTCCTCGACTGGCTCGGCGTGGCCGGCATGGTGCTGCTGCTCGCCTTCGCGGCCGGCTGGCTCACCGTCGCTTTGGGACTGTTCGCCAAGTCGCCGGAGACGGCGGGCCTGGCTTCCGTGCCGCTGGTCATGCTGCCGTTCTTCAGCAGCGCGATCGCCCCGGCCGACAAGATGGGCCCGGGCCTGCGGCAGTTCGCGGAGTACCAGCCCTTCACGCCGATCATCGAAACCGTGCGCGGGCTGCTCAACGGCACGCCGTCGACCGGCTATGCGATCGCCGCGATCGCGTGGTGCGCCGGCATCGCCCTGGTCGGCTACCTGTGGGCCCGGTCGACGTTCAAGAAGCGAGCGTGACTTCGGCCAGCTCGCGCCAGCTCGCTCCCGTCCCCTCCTGAGTCGCCTCGGTGAACTTCGGGTCACCGAGGCGATTCCGCGTGGCCTGCTCGATCCGGGCCGCGTCCGGGTGGGACCGATCCGCGACGCCGCGCACGGTGGCGCTCGCCGCGAGCAGCCGCGCCGCCTGTTCGAACTCTTCGCGGCGCAGGGCCAGGTCCGCGATCCCGATGAGCACCTGCGCGATCATCGGCGCGGTCCCCGTCTCCGACGCCGCCCGGAAAGCCGCGGCCCGGTGGTCACGCGCTTCGCCGAGATCCTCGGCGAGGTAGCCGAGCAGGTCCTCGGTCGTCACCTGGACGTTGGGGCGCTCGGCGGCCGTGCCCAGCGTCGCCGTCGCGACGTCGAGCTGACGGCGTGCCTCGACGGCGTCGCCGCTCCAGCGGGCCAGCTCCGCCTTCGCCAGGGCCAGCTCGGTCAGCGCCTCCGGCCAGGCGACCCGTTCCGCGAGCCGCTGCGCCTCGGCCATCGCCGACGCACTGGCTTCCTCGTCCCCTGACAGCCAGTAGAGCTGGGCCTGCCGCGACCGCATCCGCACGACGTCCTCGATCGCGCCGACCTCGGTGACGACGACGATCGCCTGCTCGTAGTGCGCGCACGCGCCGGCGAACTCGCCGCGCATGGCGATCCGGTCGGCCAGCTCGGTCAGCGCGAACGACGTCCCCCAGCGTTCGCCGAGCGCGCGGAACTCGGTCAGCGCCGTCTCGAGGAAACCGTCCGCCTCCTGCTCGTCGCCGCCGAGCTGGATCCGCATCTTGCCGAGCTGCAGCCGGGCGAGGCCGCGGACCCACGGGTCCTCGTCGGCGAGCAGCGGTTCCCACGCGGGCAGGAACTCCTCCGGCGTCCGCAGCATCCGTTCCAGCGCGGCGACCAACGACACCGCCGGGTGCGGGTGCTGCACGCGGCCACTGAGTTCGTGGACCTGGTGGATCCACTCCGCCGCCTGGAACTGGTCGCTTTCCCGGCCGGACGTCAGGAAGCCCGTGACGAACGCGTAGACCGTGGCGCGGACTTCGTCGGGCACCTCGCCGGGGACGGCGGTGGCCGCCATGAGCAGCTCGTTGCCCTCGGTCTTGTGCCCGGCGAGCCACCAGTACCAGCCGGCCGCCGCCGCGAGCCGCATCGCCTCGGGCGCTTCGCCGGCCGCGAGGGCCCCGCGCATCGCGGCGGCGATGTTGTCGTGTTCGGCGTCGAGGGTGGCGAGCCACGTCAGCTGGTCGGCGCGGCGAAGGTGCGGCTCCGCGGTTTCGGCGAGCTCGGTGAAGTACGCGAGGTGCGCCTGACGCGCCGAATCCGTGTCCCCGGCTTCGCCGAGCCGCTGCTCGGCGTACTCCTTGATCGTGCCGAGCATCCGGTAGCGCGGTGCCTGATCGCCTTCGGTGACCACCAGCGACTTCTCGGCCAGCGCGGTCAGCAGCTCCTCGGCCGCGTCGCTCGCGCAGACCCGCTCGGCCGCTTCCAGGCTCGCGCCTCCGGCGAACACCGAGAGCCGGCACAGGACGCCGCGTTCGTCGTCGGAGAGCAGTTCCCAGCTCCAGTCGATCACCGCGCGCAGCGTCCGGTGCCGCGGCAGCGCGGTGCGGCTGCCGCCGGTCAGCAGGCGGAACCGGTCGTCGAGGCGGTTGGCGAGCTGCTCGAGCGACATGGTGCGCAGCCGGGCGGCGGCGAGTTCGATGGCCAGCGGCATCCCGTCCAGCGCCCGGCAGACACGGGCGAGCGTCGACAGCGTGGCGGCGTCGGAAGCGAGGTCCGTGCGCACCGCGCTAGCCCGGTCACGCAGTAGCCGGACGGCCGGCGCGGACTCGATCTTGGCCGGGTCGGCGTCGTCGGTCGGCAGGACCAGCGGCGCGACCGGCCACAGCGACTCACCGGTGATGCCCAGCGGTTCGCGGCTCGTCGCGAGGATCCGCAGCCGGCGGCACTCGCCGAGCACGCGGTGGGCGAACGTCGCCGCCGACTCGATCACGTGCTCGCAGTTGTCCAGGACCAGTACGAGGTCCCGGTCGCGGATCGCCGCGATGACCCGGTCGGTGGGCTCCGCTTCCGGCGCGTCGCCGAGCAGCGCGTCCCGCAGCTTGAGCGCCGACAGCGTCGCCTGCGCGACGTCGCCGTCCGCGCCGATGGGAGCCAGTTCGACGAGCCAGGCGCCGTCCGGCAGGTCGCCGAGCATCGTGCGCGCGGTTTCGGTGGCCAGCCGGGTCTTCCCCGAGCCGCCCGGCCCGACCAGCGTCGTGAGCCGGTGCCCGGCGACGAGCTCGCGGACCGCGGTGACGTCGGCGTCCTTGCCGACGTAGCTGGTCAGCTCGGCCCGCAGGTTGGTCTTCCGCGTCTCTTCGCGACGGCCCAGCTCGCCCCGCAGCAGCGCGACGTGCAGTTCGGACAGCTCCGGCGACGGGTCGACGCCCAGCTCGTCGGCCAGGGTTTCCCGCAGGCGTTCGTAGACGAGCAGCGCTTCGGAGTCGCGGCCGCTCGCGACGAGGGCCCGCATCAGCGCGCCGACCAGCCGTTCCCGGACCGGGTTCGCGGCGACCAGGTCGGTCAGCTCTGTGACCAGCTTCACACCGTGGCCGCGGTCGATCTCGGCGTCGAACCGGTCTTCCAGGGCCGCCAGGCGCAGGCCCTCGAGCCGGGTGACCGCCGCGTCGAACGCCGCGCTCTCCTGCAGGCCGACGTCCTGCATGGCCGCGCCGCGCCACAACGCGAGGGCTTCGCGCAGCCGGCCCGGATCGTCTTCGTCGCGGGCCTGGGTGACGAGGCGTTCGAACCGCACGGCGTCAACGGCGTCGGGGTCCACGGCCAGCCGGTAGCCGGCGGGCCGGCCCTCGACGGCGCCGTCCGGCAGCACCTTCCGCAGCCGGGAAACCAAGCGCTGCAACGCGTTCGCCGCGTCGGCGGGCGGGTTCTCGCCCCAGATCCAGTCGACGAGCGTCGCCTTCGGCACCACGCGACCCGGCTCGAGCGCGAGAGCGATCAGCAGTCCGCGCAGCCGGGCGCCCGGCACGTCGGCCACGACGCCGTCGTCCGCGCGAACTTCGAATGACCCCAGTATCCCGATCTGCACGCGGCCGATCATGCCACGGTCCCCGGGGTGTCCGGGCCGTGTCAGCGCCATGTCAGGTCTCCCGGCGATCGTGGTCGGCACACCCACCACGAAAGGACCTCCGATGGACATCCCGCAGGGACTCCCGATGGAGCGCGACGCGGGTCCGTTCGACCCGCCTCGCGAGATCACCCGGCTGCGCGACGCTCGCCCGGTCAGCCCGATGACGTTCCCCGACGGGCACGAGGGCTGGCTCGTCACCGGCTACGAGGCGGTGCGCGAGATGATGGCCGACACGCGGTTCAGCTCGCGGCTGGACCTCGACGTCGTCCACGTGCCGTACGAGACGCCGGGGATGCCGGTGGCGACCGAACCGTCCCCGCAGCTGCCGGGCATGTTCATCGCGATGGACCCGCCGGACCACGGCCGGCTGCGCAAGCGGCTCACCGGCGCCTTCACGGTGAAGCGGATGAAGCAGCTCGAAGAACACATCGCGGAGATCGTCGAGCAGCAGCTGGACCACCTGGCGCGGCTCGCGCCGCCGGTCGACCTGGTCAAGGAGTTCGCGCTGCCGGTGCCGTCGCTGGTGATCTGCGAACTGCTCGGCGTCCCGTACGAGGACCGGGACAGCTTCCAGGCCAACTCGGCGCAGTTCATGGTCCGGGACCAGACGCTCGAAGAGAAGATGGGCGCGTACATCGCGCTGAACACGTACCTGTCCGAGCTGGTCACGCGCAAGCGTTCTTCGCCGGGTGAAGACATCCTTTCCGACCTGGCCGGCCACGAGGACCTCACGATCGAGGAGCTGACCGGGGCCGCGTTCCTGATGCTGATCGCGGGGCACGAGACGACGGCGAACATGCTGTCCCTGGGTACTTTCGCGCTGCTGGAGCACCCTTCGGAACTCGCTTCGCTCGCTGCCGATCCTTCGTTGATGCCGGGTGCGGTCGAGGAGCTGCTGCGGTACCTGTCCGTCGCCGACATCTTCTTCCGCTACGCGACGGAGGACCTTTCGCTGGGCGGCGAGACGATTCCGAAGGGGTCCACTGTGGTCGTTTCGCTGCTCGCTGCCAACCGCGACCCGCAGCGCTTCCCGGATCCGGACGTCTTGGACATCCGGCGCAACGCGCGTGGTCTGTTGTCCTTCGGCCACGGCGTGCACCAGTGCTTGGGGCAGCAGCTGGCGCGCATCGAGATGCGCGCGGGGTTCGAGGGGCTGCTGCGCCGTTTCCCGACTCTCCGGCTCGCCATCCCCGCCGGAGAGGTGAAGCTCCGGACCGACATGAACATCTACGGTGTTCACGAACTGCCGGTCACCTGGTGAGCTTCGGGGCCGTGGCACGCGGGAACGCGTGTCACGGCCCTTTCCCGGCCCGCATCCACAGCACGACGTCGAGGCAGCGCAGCAAGCTGATGTCCTCGATCCCGCCCGCCTCCTTGCGCAGATCCGCCAGCGCCGATGCTCTCGACGAATCCGTGTGGAACCAGCTCCACAGGCAGTTCCACGGGCTCGCCGGCGCCTTCAACACCGCCTTGACCCGGCTGTCGTACACCGGGGTCAGGCGGGGGCGCTTGCGGGCCAGGAGCTTGGACGCCGTCACTGGGCGGTGGTTGCCGCCGCATTGCCTGAACAGCTCCCACAGCCGGTGGGCCGGTGCTCCCGGCTCGTACGTCGACCACGGGGCCGAGTGCATCGGGATGTTCGGCGGGATCTGTTCCAGCAGCTCCCTGATCTGGTGGGCGTAGGTCATCGTCGTGTCGATCGCGACCTCCGCCAGGCTTGTGATGCTGAGGAAGTTCAGTGCCAGGACGTCCGCTTCGGTCACCGTGTTGACCACCGATGGGCCGTCTCCGCCGCCGGCGAAACGCTCGAACCAGCGGCCCGGGTAACGGCGCTGGCCGAAGTAGCGGCGGAGGGCCTTCACCGACTCCTCGCGGTGCTCGCCGCGGACGTGTTCGTCCAGGACATGGTGCTGGTGGGCGTAGTCGATCATGTCGAACGCTCCCCTCGTCGGCGCATGAGGGTCGCGCTCGTCCGGGCAACCGTTACGGCAGCGTTTTCAGCCAGTTTCCCACCACGCCGAAGTACACCGGCGCGTTCGGGGCGTAGTTGATCGCGTGGCCGTAGCCGTTCAGGATGTACGTCTGCAGCTGCGAAGTGCCGAAGAACGGCGCTTCGGAGGCCCGCAACGCCTGCGGGGACGAACAGTCGCTGCCCAAGAGCCCGCAGAAGTTCGGGTCGTCGCCCACCACCAGCAGGACCGGCGCCGTGATCTGCTGGGACGCCGGGGTGACCACCGTCGTCAGCGTCAGGCTGTCCACCGCCTCGGTCGCCGCGAAGACGTCCTTTGTGGACTCGTCGTAGGCGATCGCGCCGGTGTCGTAGGGGCCCGGGGTGTGGAAGGCCGCGTAGCGGGTGCCCGGGTCGGTCGTCAGGTAGCCCGCGTCGCGGCCGGGCACGGCCGGGTCCAGCGGGGCCGGGATCATCTGGGCCAGTGTGGGGATCACCGACACCAGGTTCATCCGGTGCGTCATCCCGGTGACGAGCACGCCGTCGACGTCGCGGTAGCGGCCCGCCTCGATCATCGCCATCGCCGAACCGATCGAGTGGCCGCCGATGACCACCTTCGCGAACCGCGGGCGCACCGCCTGGACCACCTGGTGCGCCGCGGTCGCCTGGACCGACGCGCTCAGCAGCGCGCTCAACGGCTTCGAGCTCTGCCCGGTGCCTAGCCGGTCGAGGGCGAGCGTCGCGATCCCCGCCGCGTTCACCGCCAGGCGGAACGACCGGGTCTCCGGCGTGTAGCCGATGTCCCAATAGGACGCGTTGTACGTGCCGCCGGGAATGAGGACCACGACGGTCGACGCGCCGGCCGGGGTGCACAGCCTGCCGTGCACGGTCTGCGGCAGGAGCGCCACCGTGACCGGGACGTACAGGTCCTCGCAGACGGTGGCCGCCTGGGCCGGGGCGGGCACCAACAACGTGGCCGCGAACAGCACGAAGACAGCACAAAATCGGCGTAGCACGGGGAAAAGCCTCCTACTGGTGACGGGGGACAGCCGTCATCGGCAGGCTGTCCGGGTAAGCGGCGGAGGTGAACTTCACGCGCACCGGCCGGCCCGGGACCGGGACCAGCCGCCAGCGCGCGGCCACCGTGGCCACCGTGATGACGATTTCGTTCTGGGCGAAGCGGTTTCCGATGCACTGCCGCCCGCCCGCGCCGAACGGGACGAACGCGCCCTTGGGCAGCGACGCCACCCGCTCCGGTGCCCAGCGGCCGGGGTCGAACCGGTCCGGGTCGGGGAACGACGCGGGATCGTGGTGCAGGGCGTGCGGGCTGACGATCACCTCGGCGCCCTCCGGGATCCGCGTGCCGCCGAGGTCGACCTCCTCGAGCGTGCGGCGCATCAGCATCCACAGCGGGTAGCAGCGCAGGACTTCGTCGACCACCTGCCGGACGTAGGTCAGCCGGGCGATGTCGTCGATCGTGACGGGACGCCCGTCCAGTACCTCGTCGACCTCGGCGTGCACCCGCGCCTCGACGTCCGGGTGCCGGCCGAGCTCGTGGAACGTCCAGGACAGCGCCAGCGCGGTCGTCTCGATGCCCGCGGTGAGCAGGGTGAGCACCTCGTCGCGGGCCTGCTCGTCGGTCATGCCGGCGAGCAGGAGCGTCGACAGCAGGTCGCCGCGGTCGACACTTTCGGTGCGCCAGTCGCGGATGACTTCGACGACGATGTCCTGCATCCGCTTGATGGCCTCGTCGAACCGCCGGTTGCCGGGCACCGGCAGCTTTTCCACGAACTTCGGGGACAGCGCGCGAATCATTCCCTGCTGGATGATGAGGTAGATGGACCGGCGGGCTTCCTCGACCGCCGCTTTCCCGATTTCCGTGGAGAACAAGGCCTCGCCGACGATCGTCACCGCGAGCCCCTGCAGGTCTTCGTCGAGCGGCCGCACTTCGCCCGGCTGCCACGAGTCGCTCAGTTCCGCCGCCGCGCGCGTCATGATCCCGGCGTACGCGGCCAGGCGGTCGCGGTGGAACGCCGGCTGCATCAGTCGGCGCTGCCGGAGGTGGAAGTCACCGTTCGAAAGCACCAAGCCATTTCCGACGAACGGCTTGAACTTGTCGAACATGGCGCCCTTGCGGAACTTCGGCCCGGCCGTGACCAGCACTTCGTGGGCCAGCCGGGGGCTGGTGACGAAGTACGCGGGCATCGGGCCGAGGTGGATTTCGACGATTTCCCCGTGTTCGTGCAAGGCGTCGGTGAATGCGGAGCGTCGTCGCAGCAGTGCCGGACTGTGCCCGAGAAAAGGCCACCGACCCGGGGCCACCGGCACGGTCATGCGGACTCCTCGTTACGCCATTGTGTGGATTTCCCAAGGAGACGGCCTACGGTAGGCGCGTCCGGCCGAACGGGACAGTGCCCGATCGGGTGGTGTGTGCTCACGCGGATGGCGCAGTCACCGCACCATCACGAATCGCTAAGCTCTTTCCGATCCGAAACGGCTGAGAAGGTGTTTTCCGTGACTCGATCACCGGAATGGGTTCCGCCGGGCGTCGATATCTCCGTGCCCAGCATGGCGCGCACTTACGACTTCATGCTCGGCGGCGGCCACAACTTCGCCGTCGATCGCGCGGTGGGCGAGCAGATCGAACACGCGATGCCCGGGCTGCGCGACGCGGCGCGCGTCAACCGCGCGTTTCTCGGGCGCGCGGTGCGGTTCATGACCGGTCAGGGGATCCGGCAGTTCCTCGACATCGGCTCCGGCATCCCCACCGTGGCCAACGTGCACGAGGTCGCCCAGGACCAGGATCCGGACTGCCGGGTGGTCTACGTCGATCGCGACCCGGTGGCGGTCGCGCACAGTGAACTGCTGCTCGCCGGCAACGATCGTGCAGCGATTGTGCAGGCCGATATGCGGGACCCCGAAAAGATTTTCGATGCACCGTCGGTGCGCGGTTTACTCGACTTCGAAAAACCCGTCGGACTCATGATGTTGTTGATGCTGCATTGGGTCCCGGACGAATACGATCCGCTCGACCTCGTGGCGCGCTACAGTTCGGTATTGGCGCCGGGAAGTTTTCTCGCGATCACCCATGTGACCGGCGACCACCAAGGCGAAAATCTCGGAGAAGCGACCGAAGTGATCAAGGAAAGCCGCAGTCCCGATCAAGTGACGCTGCGCACGTACGCCCAGGTGGCCGAACTCTTCACCGGTTTCGAAATCGTCGAACCGGGGCTGGTCGGCTGCGGGGAATGGCGGCCGTCCGGGCCGGCGGACATCGCCGCCGCGGCCGAGATGAACATGCTCGTTTACGCCGGAATCGGCCGCAAGAGCTGAGCGGACGTCGCGGATGCCGATGATCGAAAAACTGCCGGAGCAGCCGACGAGTCCGGACCCCGGACGCGCGCGGACCGTGCTCGCCCGGAAATGGGCCTACCTGCTCAGCGGCGTGACCGTCGTTTCGCTGAGCCGGGAGCTGCTCGACGAAGAACTGCGCGGAATGCTCGACACGCTGGTCGACTCGCTGGGCGGCGCGGCCGCGGACACGGCACCCGCCGAGCGGATCGGCGGGCGGCTGGTCGGGCTCGGCTACGTCGGCGAGCCGGGGCTGCGGTGCACGCTCGACGTCCTCGGGAAGGGCCTGCCGGGGCTGCCCGAACTGCAGCCGGCGGACCGCTTCACCGAGCGGATCGCGCTGGCGCTGGGAACACTCTCTTGCGGCTTCTTGGTCGCGCACGAGCGCAGCGTCCTCGACCAGCAGGAGATCATGCACCTCTCGCTGCTCAAGGCGGTGCGGGACGCGCAGTGGAACCTCAAGCAGAGCGAAGCGCGCTTCGACGAGGTGGTGACGTCGTCCGCGAGCGGCATCGCGCTGGTCGGCCTCGACGGCCGGATCGTGCGCGCGAACGCCGCGCTGGCCGAGATGCTGGGGCACCAGGCCGGCGAGCTCACCGGGACGCTGGTGGACGAGCACGTGCACCCGGACAACGTCGAGGTCTTCCGCGAGGCGATGAGCGCGCTGGCCTGCGGCGGCAAGGAGCGGGTCCGGCAGTCCCAGCGGCTGCTGCGCAAGGACGGCGACGTCGCCCGCATCTCGCTCTCCGCGTCGCTGCTGCGCGACGCCGAAGACCGGCCCGGTCACTTCGTCGTCGTGGTGGAGGACGGCACCGAGCTGATGCTGCTGCAGGGTGAACTGAGCCGTCAGGCCCTGCACGACGTGCTGACCGGCCTGCCGAACCGCCAGTACTTCGGCACCTACCTCGAGGCGGCGCTGCGGCGCGCCGACCCGGAGTACGGCGTCACCCTCTTCCACGTCGACCTCGACGCGTTCGGCATGGTCTGCAACAGCCTCGGCACCCGCGTCGGCGAGCAGCTGCTGGTGCACTTCGCCCAGCGGCTGAAGGCCGTCATGGCCCGCGAGCGGTCCATGATCGCGCGGTTCCACGCCGACGAGTTCGGCATCCTCGTCGAGAACTCGGCGACGACGCCGGACATCGACTCCATCGTGCGCGCGATCAACGACGAGCTCGCCGAGCCGTTCTTCGTCGGCGGCCACGGGCTCGCGCTGTCGGCCAGCGCGGGCGTGGTGCACCGGCCGGACAAGGGCATCGACCCGGCGGAACTGCTGCGCGCGGCCGACCAGACGCTGCGGCGCGCCAAGGTGCGCCGGCGCGGTCAGTGGAAGGTGTTCGACCGGGACACCGACGCCCAGGACCGGCGGACGCAGGCGCTGGCCGTCGGGATGGCCGGCGCCTGGGAGCGCGGCGAGATCGGCGTGCGCTACCGGCCGCTGGCGCGGCTGGCCGACGGCGAGGTCGCCGGGTTCGAGGCCCGCCTGCACTGGGACCGGCCGGGCGCGCAGCCGCTGGCGCACGAACGCTGCGCGGAGCTCGCCGAGTCGACCGGGCTCGCGCTGCCGCTCGGGGATTGGCTGCTGCGCGCGGCGAGCCGGCAGGGCGAATGGTGGCGGCAGCGCGCGGGTTCCGAGCTGCCGGTGGTCGCCGGGCTCACCGGGCACCAGGTGTCCGACGACGCCCTCGGCACCCGCGTGACGCGGCTGCTCGCGGACACCGGCCTGCCGCCGGAGCAGCTGATGCTCGGCGTCCCGGTCGGCGCGCTGCCGGTGTCCGGGGTCCTCGAGAACGTCACCGCGCTCGCCGATCTCGGGGTCCGCGTCATGCTCGACGAGTTCGGGCTCGGGGCGGACGACCTGCGGGCGGTCGAGGACCTGCCGGTCGACATCGTCCGCGTCGACCGCCGGCTCGCGCAGTGGCAGGCGTGGTCGGACTCGACGTTCCTCGGCGCGCTGGTGCCGCTCGTCCGGCAGGTCGGCGCCACGCTCGTCGTCGACGGGATCCACACCGAGGACCAGGCGAGCTGGTGGGGCAAGGCCGGCGCGGAGCTGGGCACGGGCGACTACTTCGGGGCCGCGATGCCGCCTGGCGAACTCGCCGCCACCTTCGCCTGAGCCGGCCACCGCGTCAGGCCGACGGCGGCGAGCACGATCACCATGCCGCCGACGACCCGGGGCGTCAGCGGTTCGCCGAGGACGAGCGCGCCGAGCGCGACCGACACCACCGGGAGCAGGTAGCCGACGGTCGCGGCGGCCGTCGGGCCTTCTTCGGTGAGGATCCGGTAGTTGAGGTAGAAGGTGATGCCGGTCCCGAAGACGCCGAGGACCGTCACTGCCGACAGCGCGGTCAGGTTCAGGTGCGGAGCCGCACCGGACACGGGGAGAGCCAGCGCGGTCAACGCGGTGGCCGTCGTCAGCTGGGCGGCCGAGAGGGCGAGCGGCGCGCCGCCGGGTGGCAGTTTCCTTGCCATGTAAGCGAACGCGATCGCGTAGCTGAGTCCGGCCCCGAGCAGCGCGAGCGCGCCCCCGCTCAGCAGGCCGGCCTGCTGCCACGGCGCGAAGATCACCAGCACGCCGGCGAAACCGAGGGCCAGCCCGAGCAGCCGGGCCGGCCCCAGGCGGCGGTCGGTGCCGAGCAGGACGCCGATCAGTAGTGACCACAACGGTGTCGTGGCGTTCATGACACCCGCGACGCCGGAGTCCACCGTGCGTTCCCCGATCCCGAAGAGCGCGAATGGCAGGGCGTTGCAGAAGAACGCGGCGACGACCAGCCGCCCCCACGTCCGGCGGTCGCGCGGCAGGCGCTGGCCGGTCGCGAAGGCCATGGCCAGCAGCGTCACCGCGCCGAGCGCGCAGCGGACCAGCGTGAGGTGGACCGGGCTCAGCCCGGTCAGGGCCAGCTTGATCCACAGAAAACCCGAGCCCCACAGCAGGGCCAGTACGGCGATGCGCACCCATCCAGTCACGCTGTCCACGGTGCCGAAAGTGATCTGTCAGGACAAGTGAAGAGTTCTGGAGTGATCTTTAAGGTCTGCTACAGCTTCGGGTCGCCAGAGCCGGTCGCCGAACAAGGCCAGCGCCGCGGGCAGCAGCACCCCGCGCACGAGCGTCGCGTCGAGCAGGATCGCGAAGGCCATGCCCAGGCCCAGCATCTTGTACTCGATCGCCGCGAGGCTCAGGAAGATGCTGAACACCCCGGTCATGATCAGAGCGGCGCTGGTCACGACGCCGGAGCTGCGCGCGGTCCCTTCGACGATCGCCTCGCGCGCGTCGCCGCCGGCCCGCCGTCGTTCGCGGATCCGGCTGAGGATGAAGACGTGGTAGTCCGTGCTCAGCCCGAACAACAGCACGAACAGGAACATCGGCAGCCAGCCCAGCACGCCGCCGTAGGGCGTGAAACCCAGTAGTGGTGCGAGAAAGCCGTCCTGGAAGACCAGCGTGAGCACGCCGTACGCCGCGCCGACCGAGAGCAGGTTGAGCAGGATCGACACCGCCGGCACCGCGACCGAGCGGAACACGACGAGCAGCAGCACGAACGCGAGCAGCAGGATGAACCCGAAGACGTACGGCGCTCGCGCGAGCACCTGCGCGGTGAAGTCGTGCGCCTCCGCGGTCCGGCCCGCGACGGCGAGGTGGACGCCGTCCAGCCTGCCGATCGTCCGCGGCAGCAGGGTTTCCCGCAACGTCGTCAACGTCCGGTCGGCCGCTTCGTCGTTTCCGGTGCCGCCGAGCGGGATCCGCACGACAAGTGCGTTGTCCACCGGAACCACCACGGTCGGTTTCGGCGTCTCGGCGGTGAGTTCGCCGATCGCCCGGCGGACCGCGGGGGTGTCGACCGGGCCCCGGTCGCTCCAGACGACGACGTGCGCGGGCATCGTCACGCCGGGAAACGCTTCCTGCACGCGCGCGGCCGCGTCGATCACCGGGACGCTGCGCGGCAGGCTTTCGGTCGGAACCGGGTCCTGCAGCCGGATCCCGGCCGCGGGCAGGGCGAGCAGGACCAGTAGCCCGGCGGCGATCCCGCTCCACAGCGCGGGCCGCCGGGTGACGACGCCCGCTACCGCCGCCCAGCACCGCGAGCGCGTGCTTCGCTTGCCCAGCAACGGGATCCGGAGGCGGTCGACACGGGTTCCGAGCAGCGAGAGCGTCGCGGGCAGCACGGTCACCGCGGCCAGCACGGCGAGGCCGACGACGAGGACCGTGCTCACGGTCAGGCCGCGGAGGTTGTCGAGGCCGGTGAACAGCAGGCCGGTCACGCACAGCACGACGGTCAGCCCCGACACGACGATGACGTGCCCGGACGTCCGGGCGGCGATCCGGAGCGACTCGTCGACGCCGTGCGCGCGTTCTTCCTTGGCCCGGCGCAGGAAGAACAGTGAATAGTCGACGCCCACCGCCATGCCGATCAGCAACGTCATCGAGGAAGTGGCGCTGTTGACCGGAATCCAGTTGTCCACCGCGGACAGCAGCCCGAAGGTCGCGACCACCGTGGTGCCCGCGAGCAGCACCGGGATCGCGGCCGCGACCAGCGAGCCGAACACGGCCAGCAGGATCAGCAGGGTCAGTGGCAGCGAACGGGTTTCGGAGCGCTTGATGTCCTCCTTGATGCTCTGGTCGACCGCGCCGGACACGCTGAGGTCGCCGGCTTGCGCGAGCCGGGCGTCCGGGTGGCGGGCGGCGACCGTGGCGACGGCGGCGGTCGCCGTCGCGAGGTTCGCCCGGATTTCCGTGCCGGTACCGAGGATCCGGAAGGTGACGAGGCCGGATCGGCCGTCGGCGGAGACCTGCGCCGGGTCGTCGAGCGGGGAGCGGATGTCCGCGACCGCACCGGACGTCGTCAACGTCGTCACCAGGTCGGTGACGACGGCGGTGGCGTCGCGGGGGACGAGGACGTTCTCCCAGAACGGTTCGCGGGCGGCCTGGCGGTCGAGGACGGCTTGGCCGGTGCCGGCGTCGCCGGCGGGGCTCGAGTGCGCGTCCGTGCCGGGCACCAAGGTGCCGATGGCCCAGGAGAGTGCGACGAGCGCCAGCCAGCCGAGGATCGCGGCGGCGCGGTGGCGCAGCGACCAGTTCGTCACGCGTTCGACCACGGGCGTGGGTGCGGGCAGCATGAACTAAGGTCCTTCCGTGAAGGAGTGATCCGATGAGAGCTCGCCCTCGGGCGAGTGGGTGCTTCTTCTTCCTGGGCCGCCGAGTTGCCGCTCGGCGGTCCAGGGCCTCAGGTCAGTCGACCTCCTTGAGCACGTGTTCGATGGACCGCAGGCGATCCTGGACGTCCCGCAGCTGCCGTTCGGTTTCTTCCTGTGTCCGCACGGCTTTCTCGGCGAGGCTCCGGTATTCGTCCTCGCGGGCGAGCGCGGCCTTCGCGCGCCACGTCGAGGCCAGCTGCACGATCGCGATCGACAGCACGACGGTGATCAGGACGAAGACCCCGGTCACGCCGATGATCTCCTGCCACTGGTGCCAATTCATGTCCGTCCCTCCTGGCCGTCCCCCTGGACGGATTCCGGTGTGGTCAGCGTCGGCACGGCGGCCGCGATGGTTTCGGGCGTCAGGACGACGGAAAACGGCGTGAGCTCGTAGAACCGCAGCGTCTTGCCGTCTTCGCCGACCTCGAAACTGGCCTCGACCAGGCCCGCGGCTTCGAGCTTGCGCAGGTGGACCTGCAGGAGCGCACGGCTGATCCGCAGCTCGCGCGCGAGCTTGCTGACGTAGGTGCGCTCGGCCCGCAGGGCGGCGACGATCCGCAGCCGGTGCGGGTTGCCGAGGGCACCCAGCTGCCGCAGGAGCTCGTCGCCCGTGGTCCACATGCCAACAAAAGTTAGCAGGTGGTGGGGCGAGGGGGTATCGGGGTGATCCCCGAGATCACATCGGGTGCTCCAGCCAGACGTTCGGCTCGACGTAGGTGGCCGTGTCGTGGGCCGTCGACGCGTACACCGGCGCGATGCCGCCCGGGACGAAGTTCTCGCCGTCCCGCAGTTTCACGCCGGTCCAGTCGCGCCAGTCGGCGAGCGAACCGGCCAGCGTCACCGCGAACGGGCACACCTTGACGACCCGCGCGCCGAGGCGTTCGTGGGTGCGCAGCCAGCGGTCGGCGAGCAGGCCGTCTTCGCGGCGGCGGGCCGCGTACTCCGGCATCGGGACCGCGGGCTCGGCCTCCTTGCCGATCGGGCGGACCGACACGATCAGCTTCCGCAGCCGGTCTTCCGCGGCGCGTGCCTTCAACGCTTTGAGCATCGGCGCGGACAGCCCGCTGCCGCGCAGGTGTGGCGCGATGACGACTTCCAACGCGCACAACGCGTTCGGCTCGCGGCCGTCCATGACGTCCTGGGCCGCCCACTCGATCGCCTGGTCCCAGCCGTGGTCCGGCAGTTCCGTGCGGTCGTGCGCCGGGAACGTCAGGGGAACCGACAGCGCCCGCGCCATCGGCACGCCGTCGTCGTCCAGCGCGATCAGGAAGTACCGCGCCCAGTGGCGCAGGAAGCGCTCACCGGTGATCATCCGGCCGCTCGCGCCCTGGTAGATGAACTGGCCGCCGACGTCGCCGAGGTTCAGGGCGGCGTCGAGCAGGTCGGGGCGCTCGGCAAGATCGACAACGCGCATGCGACCCAGTGAAGCGAAAAGATCACCGCCCGGACACCGGCATCCGGGCGACGCTCAGCGCAGGGCCTTCTGGCGGCGGGTCAAGGCGGACGGGTCGAGGTTGGCCCGCGTGCCGGCGTCGTGGCCGTCGAGGTAGCCGCTGCCGGACAGCCGGCGGGGTGCCGCCGAACGCAGGTCGCCGTACTCGGAGTCGAACGCGTGCTGCACCAGCTGGGCGCGGTCGCGGACCACCAGCTCCGCCGACCGCTCGCCGGGCGCCGCCGTGCGGACCGCTTCCTGCTCGGCGTGAGTCAGCCGCTCGTGCACCGCGCGGGCGAAGCCGTGCAGCCACGTGCGGCGGTAGGCGGCGAGCGACTCGCCGGGGAAGAAGCCGTCCGGGCGCACGCGTGTCAGCTGCGTGCTCGCCTGCAGCAGCAGGCTCGTGAACAGCAGCTCGACCCGGCCGAGGTCGGACCGGTAGCCGAACACCGTGACGCTCTCGACCTTCTGGCCGTAGCGGTGCAGCAGCGTCCGGCAGCGCAGCGGGTACGCGACCGACGTCAGCAGGCTCGCCTTGTCGCGGCTGTACGGGTCGTTCATCGGGATCTTCAGCGTGCCGATCTCGTCGGTGCTCGCGCCGGACGCGGCGAGCATCGCCTGGTCGATCCCGTAGCGCGCGACCAGCTCGGCGGCCTTCGTGTTGTAGGCCTCGGCCTCCGCCTCGGTCACCGCCGGGTCCTCGGCCTTGGCCAGCAGCTTGCGGATGCGCTCGAGCTGCGGGTCTGACTCGGTCATGGGAGGCAGGGTATTCGATCAGGTGTTCGGACGCGTGCACCGGGTGCGCGTGTCGCCCGGCCACACGAGACCGGTTTCGTACGCCACGACGACCGCCTGCGCCCGGCTCGAAATGCCCAGCTTCGCCATCAGCCGGTTGAGGTGCGTCTTCACCGTCGCCTCGCTGACGCGCAGCTCGGCCGCGATGTCGCCGTTCGTCGCGCCCGTGCCGACGGACCGCAGCACCTCCCGCTCGCGGTCGGTCAGCCCCGGCAGCTCCGGCTCGGCGGCAGGCCGCGTCGCGGTGAACGCCTCCACCAGCCGGCGGGTGATCGCCGGGCCGGACAGCATGTCGCCGCGGGCGGCCGCGTGGATGCCCGCGATCAGTGTCTCCGGCGGGCTGTCCTTGAGCAGGAAGCCCGACGCGCCCGCGCGCAACGCCGCGTAGACGTACTCGTCGAGGTCGAACACCGTCAGCATGAGCACGCTGGGCCGCGGCGGCGCCGACGCGAGGATCCGCTCGGTCGCCCGCACGCCGTCCAGCTCGGGCAGCCGGATGTCCATCAGGACGACGTCGGGACGCAGCGCCGCCGCCTTCGCGACGGCCTCGAGCCCGTCACGCGCTTCGCCGATGACGTCGATGCCCGGCACCGCGCCGAGCAACGCGGCGAACCCGGCGCGGACGAGGTCCTGGTCGTCGACCACCAGCACGCTGGTCACTCGGGCTCCTGCGGTTCGGGCGACGGGCGGCTCGGGTACGGCAGGGTCAGCACGACGGCGAACCCGGCCGGGTCACGGGGGCCGATGGTGATCACACCACCGTACATCCGGGCGCGTTCGCGCATGCCGACCAGCCCGTGCCCGCCCGGGTTCGGCACGACCGCGCGGCCACCCGCGTCGGTCACGCTGAGCACCAGCTCGGCCGGCCGGTAGTCGAGCAGCAGCGAAGCCGGGGAGCCGGCGTGCTTGAGCACGTTGGTCAGTGCCTCCTGCGCGACGCGGTACGCGCACAGCTGCTGGCCCGGCGGCAACGTCCGGGGCTCGCCGGTCACGCGCACGTCGACCGGGATCCCGGCGTCGCGGAGCCGCGCGGCGAGCGCGTCCAGGTCGGCGAGCCCGGGCTGCGGCCGGTACTCCGCCGGCGCGTGCTGCGGCGGGCGAAGGACGCTGAGGAGGCGTCGCAGCTCGTCGAGCGCTTCGGTCGTCGTGCCGGTGATCGTGTCCAGGGCCGTCCGCGCGGTGTCCGGCGCCGACTCGAAGACGTACCGCGCGAGGTTGGCCTGCACCGAGATCACCGAGAGGTGGTGCGAGACGACGTCGTGCAGCTCGTGCGCGATCCGGACGCGTTCCTCGGCGACGGCCTGCTCGGCTTCGTGCTCGGCGTCGCGCAGGCGGTGGCTGCGCACGTAGGCGGCACGCCCGATCGCCGCGACGCCGGTGGTGAGCAGCAGCGCCAGGAGCGAGTCGCCGACGGGGGAGACCGGGCTGCCGACCAGCATCGACGTCTCGTAGGCGGCCAGGCCGGGCACCGTCACGAGCAGCGCGTCGCGGAGCCGGCAGTGCGCCCACACCGTGTACGCGGCCACGACCACGCTGAGCTGGCCGAGCTGCGACCGGAAGCCGAGGCCGTAGAACAGGCCCATCAGGACGACGCACGCGATCAGCGCGGAGATCGGGAACCGGCGGCGCAGGGCCAGCGGCAGCGCGCTCACGACGGCGAGGACCAGGCCGAGCGGCCGCGCGTGGTCGCCGAAGTGCCCGCCGAGGTCGGTCGCGCCGACGAGCTGGTACGCCGCGACGACGAGCGCGAGCACGGCGTCGGCGAGCCGCGGCCGCGCGCGAAGGAGTCCCGGCACGCCTGCGAAGCTACCTGGTCAACCCGGCGCGGCAGGCGGAGCCCGTGGCGTACCGCGAAGGTTTACCCAGCACTGCGTCGCCGGTTGCTTCCGCTGCGTGGCCGCTCGTCGCTAACCTCACCCGGCTCGGTGGAGAGGGGGTCCCAACCCAAGGCAAGGGGGAGGGCTTTGGTGCGCTCTCTTCGCCGGGCTCCTATCCGAGGTACGCGTCGAGCGTGACGGCCAGCGCCGACTCCGGCGACGGCGCGAAGCTCGCGCCGGCCAATCCGCCCCACAGCCACAGCTGCGCGAGGCCGTGCAACGCGGCCCACAGCGACGCGGCGACCAGCCGCAGATCGGCGCCCGACCGCGCGATCCGCGTCGGCACGGCCGCCACCAGCACGGCGAAGGTGTCGAACACCGCGCTCGCCGCCGCCGAGAGCGCCGGGTCGTCCGCGTCGACCAGGTCGCGGCGGAACATCAGCTCGAACATCGCGGGGTTGGTCAGCGCGAAGTCGAGGTAGCTGTGGCACGCGGCGGTCAGCCGCTCTCGCGGCGAGGTCCCCGGCAGCGTCTCCCGGCGGGCGAGCAGGTCGGCGTACCCGCGCGTCGCCACGGCGGACAGCAGTTCGGCGCGGCCGGAGAAGTGCCGCAGCGGGGCGCCGTGCGAAACGCCGGCGGCCTTCGCGATCCCGCGCAGCGTCACCGCGTCGACGCCTTCGCCGGCCAGCAGCTCGGACGCGGTGTCGATCAGGCGTTGCCGGGTGCCCATGCCTCGTCCCGGGTCATGGGGAGCAGGTCCGGGCGCTTCGGGAAGAAGCCGTCGCCGGGCTGGCGGCCGATCAGCCGGTTGCGCGTGCGCGTCACGGCGACCGGCAGGACCTCGCGCAGCAGCCAGTGCGCGTCGGCGCGCCAGCCGCCCGCGGCCGCGACGCCGGGCAGGGGCTCGAGCCAGGCGGGGTCGTGGCTGACGCCGAGCCGGCCGAGGACGTACGCGGCGAGCCGGCGGTGGCCGTGGGCGGAGAGGTGCAGCCGGTCGGCGCCGAAGTACCGCGAGTCGGTGACGGCCTGGTCGGGCCACAGGTCGATGAGCAGCGCGCCGTAGCTGACGGCGGCCTCGCGGATGGCCTCGTTGAGCGCGACGATCCGCGGCCGCATGCGGTGTCCGAGCGGCATCCGGTGGGAGATGTCGCTGAGGGTGAAGGTGACGACGACGGGCGAGATCTCGGTGCAGGCCCGGATCGCGGCGTCGACCCGCCGGGCGACGGTCCGCGCGTCCCAGCCGCGGCTCATGACGTCGTTGCCGCCGCCGAAGAGCGCGACGAGATCGGGTTCGAGGCGCGTGGCGGCGGGGACCTGCTCGGGGACGATCTGGTCGAGCCGCCGCCCGCGGACGGCGAGGTTGGCGTAGCGGAAGCCGGGCTCGTCCTGAGCGAGGCGAGCCGCGACGAAGTCGGCCCAGCCCCGGTAGGCGCGCTGGTCCGGGTACGGGTCGTCGAGACCTTCGGCGCAGCTGTCGCCGAGGACGACGAAACGGTGGTGGCTCATCCCGATCTCCGTAACCTGCGGTTCACCTTGTAGACACTGTCTATCAAACTTCTGTAGACGCTGTCTACATCGGGCGCTTGAGTGGGATCGCCGTGCGGAGTGTCTTGAATGAGTCATTCAGGTCTTGGGAGGTCCTGAATGACTCATTCAAGACGTTTGCCGGGGCCACCTCGTCGGTCGGGCACTCGGGCGCCTGACATCTCACCGGCCGATTTCGTCGAACTGATCGGAACCGACGAACAGGGGAGAACGATGATCAAGATCGGAATCGTGCTGGGCAGCACCCGTCCCGGCCGCCGGGGTGAGCAGGTCGCGCGGTGGGTGCACGAGCGGGCCGCCGACCGGGCGGAGGTGGAGTTCGAGCTGATCGACCTGCTCGACCACCCGCTGCCGCCCTTGGCGGAGCCGCCGATGGCGAACCCGGGCCGCTTCCCGGACGAGCACACCGAGCGCTGGGCGGAAGCCGTCGGCGCGTGCGACGGGTTCGTCTTCGTCACGCCCGAGTACAACCACTCCGTCTCCGGCGCGCTCAAGACCGCCTTCGACCACCTCCACGCGGAGTGGGCCGGCAAGGCGGCCGGCTTCGTCTCCTACGGCAGTGCCGGGGGCGCCCGCGCCGTCGAGCAGCTGCGGCTGGTCTGCGGTGCGCTGCAGCTGGCCGACGTTTCCCCGCAGGTCACGTTGCCGCTCGCCACGGAGTTCGAGAACTTCACGGTCTTCAAGCCGGGCGAGTACCAGCTCGCCGCGCTCGACACGCTGCTGGACCACGTCGTCGCCTGGAGCACCGCCCTCGCGCCGTTGCGGACCGGGGATGCAGAAGCCGAGATCAGGGCCCAGATGGGCCTGATCATCGAAGGGCTGCGGGCCAAGGATCTCGAGGTCCTGAAGGGGATCTACGCCGAGGACGTCGTGTCGTTCGACGTCGAGCCGCCGCTGCAGCACGTCGGGCTCGACGCCAAGCTCGCGAACTGGGCCAAGGTGTTCACCTTCTTCGAAAAGGTGGACTACGAGCTCCGCGACCTGACCCTCACCGTGCGCGCCGATCTCGCCGTCGGGCACGGCTTCGGCCGGGTCAGCGGGATCCTGCGCGACGGGACGGCGGTCGACGGGATGTGGGTCCGGGCCACCTTCTGCTTCCGGAAGCTCGGCGGCGCCTGGAAGATCGTCCACGACCAGGCCTCGGTGCCGTTCGACATCGCGACCGGCCGGGGCGTGACCGACCTGCGGCCCTGACGCCTCAGGCGAGCCGGGCGCGGTGGGCCGAGACGGCGGCCCGCCGCGGGTCGGCCGCCGGGAGCGTCGTCAGCAGCGCGTCCAGCACCGCGAAGTCGTCGACCCCGCACGCCGTCTCCCAGAACGACCACAGCACGCCCGGGTCGTCGCTGTTCAACGCCACCTGGCGGACCTGGGCGGTGAGGGACTCGCGTTCTTCGCGGATCGCGGGCGCTTCCGACTCCGGGAGCAGCGGCCCGCGGAAGACGCGCAGGACCTCGGCCGGGGAACCGCCGCGCAACGCCGTTCGCGCGCGGGCGAAGTCCGCGTCGACGTCGGCCGCCAGGCGGTACGGGCGGGTCTGCACCACCTGCGCGCCCAGCTGGGAGCGCAGGCGGTGGATCTCCGCGCGGACCGTCACCGGGTTGCCCGTTTCGCCGTAGAGCTGCAGGGCCAGCCGTTCCGCGGAGAGGCCGTTCGGGTGCAGGGCCAGGAGTGTCAGGATTTCCGCGTGGCGCAACGTCAGCGGCACCTCGCGTCCGTCCACAGTGGTCGTCTGCGCGCCGTCGGAAAGGTATTCGAGCCGAAGCCGGGAGCGCTGGCTGCCGGCACTCGGAGAAGAGAGCCGGAGCAGGTAGCCCTCTTCCAGGGGCTCCACCGTGGCGAGGCGGCCGTCGGGCAGGGCGACCGTCCCGCCGCCGCGCCGGACGTCCACTGTGGACGGAAGTAGGCACGCCTGGGCCGCGAGCACCCGGCCGCCCGCCGAGAGCAGGGCGCCGGGCCGGCCGTGCAGGGCTTCCAGGTGCGGCATGTTGGCGCGCCGCAGGCGTTCCTCGCGGACCGCGAGGTGGGCGCGCAGCTGGCCTTCGGCGAGCTGCGCTGTCGCCGTGACCAGCGAAATCATCGCCGGGTGGACCGTCCGCAGCGGCCCGCTGACGTCGATCGAGCCGAGCAGCACGCCGGTCTCGGGGTCGCGCACGGGTGCCGCCGCGCACGTCCACGTGTGGTAGCGCCGGACCAGGTGTTCGGCCGAGTAGATCTGCACCGGCTCGCCGGTCGCGAGCGCCGTGCCCATGGCGTTCGTGCCGATCGCCGCTTCGCTCCAGCGAGTGCCCTCGACGAGGCCGACGCGGTCGCCGCGCAGCAGCTGGGCCGTTTCGCCCTCGCGCCAGAGGATCAGGCCGTCCGCGTCGGTCACGATCATCACGTGCTCGGCGTCGTCGGCGATGCTCACCAGCATCTGCCGCAGCACGGGCAGCACCGGCGCCAATGGATGGGCTTCCCGCAGCGACGAAAGATCCGCCGACGAGTACACGAACGGTGCCTCGCCCTCGTCCGGGTCGACGAGGGCCGCGAGCGAGCGGTTCCACGAGTCGGAGACGACCGAGCGTGGTGACCGGGGCCCGGGAACGCCCTGGAGCACCGCCTCGCGGACATGCTCCAGTAGCCGCGCGTACGACTCGGGGTCGCGCAGCAGCTCCGGTTCGGGCGCCTCTGCCACGTCCACCAGCGTAGATAGCCGGTCGGCGGCGGTGCAACGCTCGTGCAACGTCGCCCCGCTTACGTTCGCCGCCACCAGCACACCGTCACTCCGAGCAACGAGGCAGGGAAGATGGTCCAGTACGCCGCACCGAACACCGAAGGCAGCGTCGTCAGCTACGAGTCGCGCTACGACCACTACATCGGCGGCGAGTACGTGCCACCGGCCGGCGGGCAGTACTTCGAGAACCCGACCCCCGTCACCGGGAAGACCTTCTGCGAGATCGCCCGCGGCACCGCCGAAGACGTCGAGAAGGCGCTGGACGCCGCCCACGGCGCCGCGCCGGCCTGGGGCCGGACGTCGGTCGAGGAACGGGCGAACATCCTGCTGAAGATCGCCGACCGGATGGAACAGAACCTCGAGAAGATCGCGGTCGCCGAGGCGTGGGAGAACGGCAAGGCCGTCCGCGAGACGCTCGCCGCCGACATCCCGCTGGCCATCGACCACTTCCGCTACTTCGCCGGCGCGCTGCGCGCCCAGGAGGGCGGCATCTCGCAGATCGACGAGAACACCGTCGCCTACCACTTCCACGAGCCGCTCGGCGTGGTCGCGCAGATCATCCCGTGGAACTTCCCGATCCTGATGGCGGTCTGGAAGCTCGCCCCGGCGCTGGCCGCGGGCAACGCGATCGTGCTCAAGCCGGCCGAGCAGACACCGGCGTCGATCCACCTGCTGTTCTCGATCATCGGCGACCTGATCCCGCCGGGCGTGGTCAACATCGTCAACGGCTTCGGCGTCGAGGCCGGCAAGCCGCTGGCGTCCAGCAACCGCGTGCGGAAGGTCGCCTTCACCGGCGAGACCACCACCGGCCGGCTGATCCTGCAGTACGCCAGCGAAAACATCATCCCGGTGACCGTCGAGCTCGGCGGCAAGAGCCCGAACATCTTCTTCGACGACGTCGCCGCGCAGAACGACGACTTCTACAACAAGGCGCAGGAGGGCTTCGCGCTCTTCGCGCTGAACCAGGGCGAGGTCTGCACCTGCCCGTCGCGGGCGCTGGTCCAGTCGGGCATCTACGACCGGTTCCTCGGCGACGGCGTCGAGCGGGTCCGCCGGATCAAGCAGGGCAACCCGCTCGACACCGAGACGATGATCGGCGCCCAGGCGTCGAACGACCAGCTCGAGAAGATCCTGTCCTACATCGACATCGGCAAGCAGGAGGGCGCCGAGATCCTCACCGGTGGCGTGCGCAGCGACCTCGGCGGCGACCTGGCGGGCGGCTACTACGTCGAGCCGACGGTGTTCGCCGGTGACAACAAGATGCGCATCTTCCAGGAGGAGATCTTCGGCCCGGTCGTGTCCGTGGCGAAGTTCGACGACTACGCCGACGCGATCAAGATCGCGAACGACACGCTGTACGGCCTCGGCGCCGGCGTCTGGTCGCGGGACGGCAACACCGCCTACCGCGCCGGCCGCGACATCCAGGCGGGCCGCGTCTGGGTGAACAACTACCACGCCTACCCGGCGCACGCGGCCTTCGGCGGCTACAAGGCGTCCGGCATCGGCCGCGAGAACCACAAGATGATGCTGGACCACTACCAGCAGACGAAGAACATGCTCGTCTCCTACTCCGACCAGGCGCTCGGGTTCTTCTGATGACCGAGCGCGTCGATCTGACACCGGCCGCCGCGGACCTGCTGCGGCGGCTGGTGTCGCTCCACGGGCCGGTGATGTTCCACCAGTCCGGCGGGTGCTGCGACGGCAGTGCCCCGATGTGTTACCCGGAAGGCGAGTTCAAGACCGGCGTCTCGGACGTCCGGTTGGGAGACCTCGAGGTCGAGGGCATCGAGGACGTGCCGGTGTGGATGTCCGGTCCGCAGTTCGAGTACTGGAAGCACACCCACCTGACGATCGACGTCGTGCCCGGCCGGGGCAGCGGGTTTTCCTTGGAGGCGCCCGAAGGCGTGCGCTTCCTGATCCGCTCCCGGCTGCTCACCGACGAAGAGTCGGCGGCGCTGAACTGAAGGCGCCGAACAACGCCGTGGCGAGCACCAGCCCCTCCCGGGCGACCGGGGCGAGCAGGTGCTCGTCCGGCGCGTGCTGCAGGCAGCCGGGGTAGGAGTGCGGCAGCCACAGCGTCGCCAGTCCCAGGATGTCCGTGAAGACGTGGTTGGGCAGGCCGCCGCCGAAGTTGGGCAGGAGCGCGACGGGTCGGTCCGCGACCGCGTCCAAAGTGGACTTGGCCCAGCTGACCCACGGGTTGTCGACGGGTGTCCGGCTGGCGCGGAAACTGGCATCGGCGGTCACCTCGACCATCGAGAACCCTTGTGCGGCAAGGTGTTCGCGGATGGCCGGTGCGACGCCGTCGACGTCGGTGCCGGCCACGTATCGCAGCTGCAGCACCGCGCGGGCCCGGCCGGGGATCGCGTTGACCGGGCGGTCGGCGTCGGCCGCGCCGAGGGCGAGGACCTCCAGGGTGTTCCAGCCGTAGAGCCGTTCGGCGGGCGTCAGCCGTGGGTCGCCCCAGCTCTCGTCCAGTGCCGGGTCGCCCGGCGTGGTGCCGACGAGGACGTCGTTCAACGCGGCCCGCACGGTGTCCGGCAGCTCGGGCGGCAGCAGGGCCGGTACCTGGATGCGGCCGTGGCCGTCGACCAGGCTCGCGATCGCGCCGGTGAGCGTCGTCGCCGGGTTGCGCAGGATGCCGCCCCAGTTGCCGGAGTGGTAGGCGTCCGGGCGCAGGTCGGCTTCCAGGGTGATGCGGACGCCGCCGCGCGCGCCGAGGAACAGCGTCGGGGTGGCCGCGTCGAGGCGCGGGCCGTCGGAGGCGATGAGGACGTCGGCGCCGAGCAGCTCGCGTTGCTGCGACGCGAACTCGTCGAGGCCTGGTGAGCCGATCTCCTCGCCGGTCTCGAAGAGGAACTTGAGGTTGAAGCCGAGCTTCCCGCGTTCGGCCAGCAGCAGGCGCAACGCCGTGAGGTTGACCAGGTGCTGGCCCTTGTTGTCGGCGGTGCCGCGGCCGTACCAGCGGTCGCCGACGGCGGTCAGCGTCCACGGGTCGAGGCCGTCGCTCCACTGCCCGGCTTCCCCGACGACGTCGGCGTGGCCGTAGCAGAGCAGCGTCGGCAGCTCGGGTGACTCGGCGCGGACGCCGACCAGGAACGGGCCGCCCGCCGGGTCGGGGTTGGCGTGCTGGGTGACGTCGCAGCCGAGCGCGGTCAACGCGGGCGTCAGGACCTCGTCGAGGTAGGCCTGGATCGCGGCGCGGCCCTCGGGTGCGTCGCTCACCGTGGGGTAGGCGACCAGCCGGGCCAGTTCGGTGAAGAAGGCGCCGGAGTCGACGTGGGCGCGGGCCTGATCGAGCAGCTCCATGCTCGCCACCTTAGAGGTGGAAAACAATACGAACGGTCGTGCTATCTTCTGGGTATGGAGCTGGCGGGTGTGTACGTGGGCGAACCGAGTGTGCTCGGGTACCGGCGGGAGCGGCCGGTGCTGAGCGCGATCACGAAAGCGCCGGTCACGGTGCCGGAGCTGACCCTGACCGAGCTGAACCTCGACGGCGACCGGCAGGCCGACCTCACCGTGCACGGCGGGCCGGACAAAGCGGTCTACGTCTACCCGGCCGAGCACTACCCGGCCTGGGCCGCGGACGGCTTCGAGGCTTCGGCAGCCGACTTCGGGGAGAACATCTCGCTGACCGGGGTCACCGAGGACGACGTCCGGATCGGAGACGTCTGGGCCTGGGGTGACGCGCTCGTGCAGGTCTCCCAACCGCGGTCGCCGTGCTACAAGCTCGCCATGAAGACCGGCCGCAGGGACGTCGCCCCGCTGATGATCGACTCCCTGCGCTGCGGGTGGTACCTGCGCGTGCTGCGGCCGGGCACCGTGCCGACGGCCGGGGCGCTGGAGCTGGTCGAGCGCGCGGACGCGCCGACGATCGCCGAGGTGTACGTGGTCTCGTTCGCGAACTACGGTCAGCTGCCGCCGGAGAAGATCGAGGCGGCGCTGGACTTCGCCGACCGCGTCCTGGCGACGCCCGCGCTGGCGGAGCAGTGGAGCGCCGGCATCCAGTCCACTGTGGACCGCTGGCGGACGCGGCATGCCGGGTGACGGCCGGGTCGCCCGCGGCGACGCGACCCGGCGCGTGGTGCTGCGCCGGGCGGTGGACGTCGCGTCGGTCGACGGCCTCGAAGGCCTGTCGCTCGGCCGGCTGGCCACCGAGCTGGAGCTGAGCAAGAGCGGCGTGTTCGCGCTGTTCGGCTCCAAAGAAGAGCTGCAGCTCGCGACGGTCGAGGCCGCTTTGGGGATCTTCCGCTCGTACGTCGTGACGCCGTCTCTCGACGTCGCGCCGGGGCTGCCGCGGCTGCGGGCGGTCTGCGAGAGCTGGCTGGACTACTCGGAAAAGCGGGTTTTCCCGGGCGGCTGTTTCTTCTTCAACGTCGGCGCGGAGGTCGACGCCCGCCCGGGCCGGGTGCACGACGCGGTGGCGGCGGCGAGCGGCTCGTTCGCGGCCTTCATCCGTGAGACGGCGGTCGAAGCCGTCACTCTCGGCCATTTGGACGCGGACGCGGAAGTCCTGGCGTTCGAGCTGCACGCGCTGGGCCGCGCGGCCAACGCGGACGCGGTGCTCAACGGCGGCACCCACGCCTACGCCCTGGCTCGCCGCGCGATCGGCGCAAGACTGTCGTGAGTGAGAAACAGGGGTAACTAGTCAGGTGGTTGCGGGGCTGGTTGGAAGCCAGGGGTTTCCGGTGATGGCGTCGCGGAGTGCGGTGATGACGTTGAGGCCGTTCTTGCCGACGGTGGAGACGTA